>JBBQAX010000189.1:0-8569 GCA_038316905.1 Verrucomicrobiota bacterium
CGCTCTGCCGAGACGCCGCTACGCTGTTTTGTGTCGAGGTCTCAGTTTATTTCTCCACCGCCACCGGCAACCCAATCTTCGCCGCCACCGCTTCAAAACGCGGATCATTCCTCAGCCGCGCCCACTGCAGATACACCCGCAGAAAAATCATATCCTTGCGCCGTTCGTCGATGGCTTTCTCCAGTTCGCGAAATGCCTGATCCGGCTTGCGCAATTGAATGAAATGCAAAGCGCGCAGCGGCGTAATCATGGAAGCCATGCTGTGTCTGGATTGCAATTGCCGCACGCCCAGCAAACCATTGTTCGCAAACGCTTCAAGAAACGGAGCCGCGTCCTCCTGACTTCTCGTGCCGATGAGGTATCCCTCAAAAACTTTCCATGCTTCATTGGTGCGACCGACTGCTTCCAACATTCCTATGAATTCCATATTCTGACTCGAAGATTTGGAGCCGCCCTCGACGACTTCACGATTGAAAATTTCAATCGCCTGATCGAAATCGCCCGCAGCCCAAAAGCGGCGCGCCAGGTTCAGCCGCGGCAATATTTCGGTCGGCAACAGTTCGCAGGCGCGGCGCGCGTGTTTGATCGCGTCAGCGTGTCGTCCGGTAATCGATAACAACGCGGCGTAATTTTCGTGGGCATACGAGCAAGCCGGATCCAGTTCCAATGCTCGGGTAAAATCCGCTTCAGCACCCGTCCAATCCCACTCGTATTCCAATTTATAAACCGCGATGGCCGCGTGCGCTTCCCCAAGATTCGGATCCAACGCGAGCGCCGCCAACGCCGCTTCTTTCGCTTTGGGCCGGACGATCCTCGGAAGGAAATGGATGTGGTGATCGAGCTCGTTGTAGCATTGCGCAATAGCCGCGTGCGCCAGCGCGAACTTTGGGTCTGCTTCCAACGCGCGTTCAAACTCGTAAATGGCGTTCGTCAAAAAGGGCTGGCTCCTTCGCGATTGAAATGCGCGCCCGCTGTCAAAAAAACGTCGCGCCATTTCATTGGTGGAAACTGTGGAAACGGATGACCGCACACTGGGTGCGGGTTGCCGGAAAACAATCCACGCCAACGCCGCGAGCATCAAAAAACTTACCGTGAATACCGCCGTCAGTTTCGTTCGACGGCGCGCTTTGCCCGGCTTGGGTTGTCCGAGCGCAACCAGGTCGTCACGCATTTTCGCCGCCGAACTGTAGCGGCGCTTCACCTCATTGGCGCAAGCTCGTCCAATAATGGAATTCAACTGGAGCAGTTCTCGACGATCCGGCCACGTTCCCAGTTCCGATGGCAATGCTGGAAATTCTTTGCCATCCAGGCCGGTGGAAAGTTCGTAAAGCACTTTGCCCAAACCATAAACATCAGCGGAGGGCGAACCGCCTCCTTCGGGCGGCAAATATCCTTTGGTGCCGAGATGACTTTGCGCCGCGTCTGATTCAGTCACCAACCCGATGTCCGCCAACTCGGGACGGTTTCCCACAAAAATAATGTTGGCGGGCTTGATGTCACGATGGACGAGTCCGCGTTGGTGCAGATGATCCAATGCGGCGCTGATTGCGATGCCCAGTTCCACACACTCCGAGACGGGCAGGCGTTGGCGACGATGGAGTTCGGATTTCAGCGTCTTCGGCGAATACGTTTTAAGAGAGGGATTTTCCGAGGCGTCATCTGCCAGCTCCATCACGTAATAAAAATAACCTTCGGCATCGTTGCGACCGACCTGGAGAATATTCACATGCCCGGGATGGGCGCGGGAAATCGGTTCGTATTTAAGAATGCCGTTGAACTCCCGTTCGTAAGGACGGTCACTATCGAAGGCGGCGCGATAAATCACTTTCACCGCGCGCAACGAACCCAGAACATTGCGCGCAAGCCAGACTTCGCCGTAACTGCCTTTGCCGATGCAACGGAGCAATTCATGATCAGCCACCTGCGTCGGCGCAGCGGAGGAATCAGGAAAATGTTGCTCGAAATTGTTCATGTGCAATCCGCCGCCAAAAAACAGATTCTGCATTATCGACGCAGGAAATCCAATCCAGCAAACACAATTGTGTCTGCTTTGTTCTGCGGAATTTTGGAGTGCGGAGACATGTCGCCGCTTTTCCTGCACCGTGGAAAACTCAGTGAGTTGGTTCGGTCGTAGCGGCGTCTCGCGACGGTGCAGGAAAAGCGACGGCCTGCCGTCGCACTCCAAGGTTTGCCGCTCGCTTGCTGACAAATTTTTTGAAAGATTTCCTGCGCCCGCGCGATAAAGAACCTGACGAATTGAAATCATGTCCTTGAGCCGCACCGAAATTTTACCCACGCGCCAAACGCTCCTGAGCCGTTTGCGCGATTGCGATGATCACGAAAGCTGGCGCGATTTCTTCGATCTGTATTGGAAGCTGCTTTACAACATGGCACGCAAACGCGGCCTCAACGAACAAGAGTCGCAGGAAGTCGTGCAAGACACCGTCATCGCCGTCGCGAAAACCATGCCGGAATTTCGTTACGATCCAAAACGTTGCTCGTTCAAAAGCTGGTTGCGTCATTTATTGGAAAAGAAAATTGCCGATCAATTTCGTCGTCGCGCACGAGCGAACCAAACCGTTTCTCTCGATGCCGAGGAGTCTGTCGCATGGAACCTTGCCGATGTCGCCACGCTGCCGCCGGATGCCGCATGGGAACAGGAATGGCAACAGAGCTTGTTGGAAACCGCCATCGAACGGATCAAAACAAAAGTCAGCCCGCAACAGTTTCAAATCTTTCATCGGCTGGTGGTGTTGAATTTTCCGGCGGGTGAAGTGGCGCGCACGCTCGACGTGAATATTGCGCAGGTTTATCTCGCCAAGCACCGCGTCGTCGCACGGGTCAAACAGGAAATCAAAACGCTTCAAAAACAGTTCGGCTGAGAATTCCGGCTGCCGATGAACTTACGGTTGTCGCACCCGGAAATACTCTTCGGACCCCTCCGTCAGAGGAACAGTTACGTTGGTCGTGTTGCCCGCACCGGTCAGATTCGTGTGAATCGTCCAGGCTTGCGCCGTCACATTGGTGGTTCGCTCCACGAGGTAAGATTCATCCGCTTCGGTCGCAAAACTGAAACGAAATTCGTTTCCCACAATTGCAGGCGAGAGCAGCATCACCGGCGGCGCCACGATCGACTCCACGCGCACGTTATCGAAAATCACAAAATTATTGGCATCGCCGATGGACGAGAATTCGTCGTCGTAACCGAGCAGAATGGTTCCATTGGTATAGCCAAAGAGATTTGTGTATTGCGCGACGATCGTTCCGTTCAGCAGCCAGGTGATGAGATCGTTCTTTTGGCGAACCTCTCCGCTGATCCAACGCAGTCCCGCCGATCCCGCCGGAGTTGTCCCATAACCGGCAATGAGTTGTGCTGGAAACAATTCAGTGAATCCCAAATTAGTGTTGTCGAATTGTGATCCCAAAAGCGGTGCCGGTCCAAACGTCGTGTTGTTCGGCGTCATCAAAACGGGCGAGCCATTGCCGCTGCCGCGCAGCACTGAAAAATCGCGCAACGTTGGTGCGGTTGCCTGCGATCCACCCTCGGCGCTTACTTCAAAAAATAATCCATCACTTGGCGTTTGTGTCACTCGATTGGTGACGTTGCCCGAGTGGTTAATGCCGAACATGGCGTGTTCCGTCGAACTTGAAGGGTTTGCCCAATTCATCCACATATCGAACTTCAGCACAAAGTTCCCGCCGAAATGTTGATTGGTCGGATAAAGATTCACCGCGCCAACAGCCCCGTTAGAATCCTTGTTCACCGTCAGAAAAAGTCCTTTGGTCGTTCCACCTGCGGAATGCGGCGCGGGGGGAATCACTGTCGGAAAGGTCACGGTCGAATAATCAAAACCGAAAATCGCGGTAAAATCTTTCACGCTGGAAGTGGAACGATAAACAATCTTGTAACCGTTCGTCGTTCCCACATTCGTCACGACGCTCGGAGAAGCGTAATGGTCAAAATCATTTCCAAACAACACTCCGTTCGTGGTTATGACGGTCAACGTGACGATGTCGCTGGTCACGCTCCCGGCGGAATTGGTCACAACAACAAAATAGTTTCCAGCGTTGGCCGGTTGCGCATTGGAGAGAACAACGCTCGTATTCGTCGCTCCGGAAAGTGTCGTGTTATTGAAATGCCATTGGTACTGGAGCGGCGCGGTGCCGTCAGCGACGACTGAGAAAGTTGCGCTCGAAGCGACATTCACCACGCGATTTACTGGTTGCGTGGAAATGCTCGGCGCAACCGGCGCGCCATTGATGCTCAGCTTCGCGACCGCACTCGTCACCGAACCGCTGTAATCGCGGAGCACCACGTCATAATTTCCAACCTCGTCGGCCTGAAAATCCGTGATCGAATATGCGTTGGTCGTCGCCCCGGCGAGATTCGTTCCGTTGAAGCGCCATTGATAGGAAAGCGGCGGCGTTCCATACGCGGTCACGTTTAGAGCAATGGTCGAACCGGCGACATTGGTCTGGCTTTCCGGTGGCACGGCGATGGCCAATGGAACTTTGTAAATATGCAATTTACTTCCCGATGCGATCGCGAAGTTGGGATAGAACCGGATGCGATTGATTTGCTGGGAATCCGAGAAGCCGGACGGTTTCCAACTCGCGCCCCCGTTTGTCGTGTGCAAGAAATTATTCACCGACCCTGCGCCGCCCGGTCCACCGACCCAACCTTCATTCGGGCTGATGAAGCCGATTCCTTGCAGAAGTGAAAATGACCCTATGCCGATATCCGCGTAAGGAATTCCGTTGGAAATCCACGTGTTTCCTCCATCAATGGTTTTATAAAAAATCAAATTGTTACCGCCGCCGTTTTGTTGCAGCGACACATAACCCACGTCCGGCGTCGGCCATGACATTTTCCAAAAGTAAGTACACGCAAGACTCGTTTCCGCCACCGCCGTCCAGGTCGCGCCGCCATCCGTCGTTTTCGCAATCCGACCATGATAATTTCCGCCGCACGCGCTGAAGAAAGCATTCGTGTCCATCCCAACCACAAAGCCGTTCATGGGATCTTTAAAATAAACATCCATGATGCCGCCCATCACACCGAGTCCATTCGTCCCCAGATTCGCCACCGTCCAATTCGTTCCGCCATCTTCCGACTTCGCAAAATGAGCTGGGCCGCGCACGCGCCCACCGCCGTAAATATGTTGGGAATCCAAGACATATATCGCACAGAAACCTTTCATCCCCGTTTCGTTCATGCCGGGAACAACGCTCCAACTTTCTCCGCCATCATCGGTCTGATACAAAACGTTCGTGTCGGTCACGTTTCCATCGTAAGAACCCGTTCCTAAATTCCCGGCAAAGCCGCGCGTGGGTGAGAGAAATCCGATCGCGCGAAAATGCGTCCCTGGCATGTTTGTTTTCTGCACCCATGTATTGCCCGCATCGGTTGTTTTAAAAATCCCGCCTCGGCCTCGCGCCGACCAACCGTTGGTCTCATTCACAAAATAAATGTCGTCGTGTCGAGTGGTGCCGCTCGGCGACCCGGGCATCTGCCTCCACTCGGGCGTCTGCGCAAAGGTGCCATCGCCAATCGTTAAAAGAACCAACACCAACAGAACACATTTTGCGTTCATAAAATTTAAGAGAAAATCACGGTTGAGGATGCCAGCTTTTGAAACCAAATTCGCGAACGAAACTTTCCGTCGGCGCCTGAATTCGCACCTGCTTTTTTGTAAACGGATCGATGTAGGAAAGTTGCACCGCCCGCAGTCCAATTGGAAATTGCAGATTCGCCTGACGCTTGCCTTCCATCGGTTTCAACGGCGTGCCGTAAAGCGGATCGCCCAAAACTGCATGGCCAGATTCCTTCAAATGCACACGAATCTGGTGCGTCCGACCGCTGACCGGATGCGCTTCCACCAAAGATTTATTCTCACGCGATTCGATCACCTTGAAAAATGTTTCGGCCTCTTTACCGTTGCGCACATCCACTTTCATTTTGCCGATTTCGTCGGGATTTGGCGCGAGGCTCAGGGCGCAATTCCATTCCGCGTTCTTTGGAGTTCCCTCAACGGCGGCGAGATAAACCTTTTCCATCTGGCGCGATTCAAACAATTCGCCAAACGTCCGCACTGCGCCCGGACTTTTGCCGAAAAGTAAAATGCCGGTTGTTTCTGCATCGAGCCGGTGAATGTGTTGAAGAAATTTTAAGTTCCGCGAACGCGCCCAAAAACTGCCTGCGCCAATCGAAGAAGTAATTGCCGCCTGCAAATTGCGATTCGTCTTTTGCCAGGAAAACGGGACAAGCATCCAGTAAGGCGGTTTGTCGATGGCAATGACTGAGCGGTCCTCATACACGATGGGGATTTGTTCGGCATGTTTCTTCTCGCCCAGTTCGATGTAATTGGTTTTGGCCACGCGTGAATCAGCTTACCGGTTTTCCCCATGCAAGCGAGATTGTTTCAACCCCTAGAAATTTATTTGATTGCTGCCAGATTATTTCAAGGGAAAAAACAAAAATGGATTTTACAACGTTTCTACAATCGAGCCGGGCTGAATTTTATGTTCTTTTTCAAGCACTGGTCGCGCTCATCCTCGGTGGGTTAATCGGATGGGAGCGTGAAGTTGCCGGAAAGTGGGCAGGGCTGAGGACACACATGCTGGTCTGCCTGGCATCCATGATGTTCGTGCGTGTAGGGCAATTTTTGATTCTGGATTCCACGAAACTTCTCCACCCAGAGATGCTGCGAATGGATCCCGTGCGTCTGATCGAAGCGATCGTGACAGGCATCGCCTTTCTGGGAGCGGGAACGGTGTTTCGCGATCCTGAAGCAGCGAAAATGCGAGGGCTGACGACGGCTGCTTCGCTCCTGGTGATCGCGCCCATAGGCATCGCGATCGCGATTGATCGTTATGTTCTGGCCATTGGAATTACGCTGATTGCCCTGTTCGTCCTGCGGATTGTCAGCAAGCTCGAACCAAAAGTTCCTGAAAAGATAATCGGGAATTGAGATGTTTTTCAGATCGCGAATCAGGGAATAACTAACTCGCGAATTTTTATGTTTCGAAACCACGATTCATCATTGTGGTCCGTCAAAAGAATGTGGCCTTCAATTTTGTCGCCGAAATCCGGAATGTTTTTGAATTTGCTCTGGGCGAGCGCCGCTTTCAGTTCAGGACTGCCGAGCGTATAAGCCAAAACTTTCTCGCCATTCAACCAATGCTCGACGCGATTTCCCCGCACCACAATTCGCGAGCTGTTCCATTGATCAATCAGCGTCGATCCGTTTTTGTCTTTTGGAAGAACATCGTAAAACGAAGCCGTGCTGCGATTAGCCGGTTCCTTCACGGCGTCATCGATCATTTGATATTCAGGCCCGGGCGCGGAGCGATTTTCGCTCACGAGATATTTTAACCCGCTGTTTGATTTCGCCGGAATTTTCCATTCCCAACGCAACTCGTAGTCCGTGAACTTTTCGGTCGTGACGATATCGCCGCCGCCTTTTTGCTTCAGTTTCAGGCAACCCTCTTCCACGACCCAACCTTGCTTCGGCGCGTCCGGCTTTTTGTAATTGCGCCATCCCGCGAGCGAATTCCCGTCGAACAATAATTTCCATCCCGCTTTCTTTTCAGCAGCAGAAAGTTCATTTGGTTTCGTTTCCTGCACCGGAGACAAGCATCCGGACGTCACCGCGAGAACAAACATGGAGAAAAGAACAGAAAGACTTTTCATAAATTACCAACTGCGGATTTTGATATTACGGAACCACACTTCATCACGATGATGTTGCAGCACGATGTGACCAGTTTTTTCCTTGGCGAAACCTGGCATTTTATTGAACTTGCTGTCTGCAATCAGCGCGTCCAGTTCCTTGCTGTCCAAGTCATACTCCACGATTTTGCGGCCGTTCAGCCAATGCTCGACGTGATTTCCATCCACCACCAGCCGCGCGTGATTCCATTCGCCGACCGGTTGGAGCGACTTGTTCTTCGGTGCGATCAAAGCATACAACGCGCCCGCCGATGTTTTCGGGTTCCCGCCATCCTTGTGCTTGGAATCATCGAGCACCTGCATTTCCAACCCGGTGTTGTAGGAAGAAGGGAATGCCTCGGAGACATTGTAGATAATGCCGCTGTTTGCGCCCGGCGAAACGCGCCACTCAAGTTGCAAATCGTAGTTATCAAATTTCTCTTTAGTAACCAGATCAACAACTTCACCGCCAACGATCGTTTTTAAAGTGCCATTCTCGACGCGCCATCCTTTATCAGGAAACGAATCGCGCTTGTAACCACGAAACGCATCCGCCGATTTGCCATCGAACAAAACGACCGATTCGGATTTAGGTTTGCAACAATCCATTGACGAGCAGCCAGTGAAAACGAAAACAAGTGAAGCTAAAAATAATTTTGTGACGGAATTCATGAGGGTTTTTGTACGCGAGCAGATGCTTTGGGTCAAGCGGACGGCCTTATTCTGGCGTGATTTTGAACTGGAGGTCAGTGAACGTCCGTAGCCGCGCTCGCCAGAGCGTGGTGTTCGTTGAATATTGGAGGCTCACGCCACCCTCTGGCGAGGGCGGCTACGGGGATGCCACCGGAAATCACACCG
>JBBQAX010000190.1:0-8556 GCA_038316905.1 Verrucomicrobiota bacterium
GCTTCGACTGAACAAGCACTCGGCAAAAAATCTCAAACTGTCGAACGTTTCATCACTTTTGTTCCAGAAACACACGGGCGAGACGCCCCGTGCCACATTCTTTCGACGGTCAGCTCCCTCGTTTTTCCAAGCAGGCAACCCAATTCATTGGGAATGCCGCCGCGCATTTGGCCCGTCACTTGAAATCGATGGAAAAAACCGTCTGAGAAAATACTTTGAAAGAATTAGCGGGTTCCTGCGATGAAGTAATTATATGAGTCATTCAACCGCGCTTCCTTCCCTCTCACAAATAATAAAAAGTTTTGCCCGCCGACTGCCTCGTTCGATGGCGCGAATCAGCGGGGCCTCGGCAACGCTCCTCGTCCTGCTTGCTTCCACCCTGACAAGCGTGGCCCAGGACCCAATGCCGTTGAGCATCACCTGTTGGTCAGACATCACGGTGTCCACCTGCGGCGATGGCCCGGTCGCGGTTGAATTCGCGACCCCAAATGTCTTTGGCGATTGCAGTTCCAATGCGGTGGTAACCTGTTCGCCGCCTTCGGGCAGCCTGTTCCCGCTTGGAACCAACGTGGTGCAATGTGTTGCCACAGACACCTGCGGCAACAGCGACGCGTGTTCCTTCAACGTTATTGTGGCGAAGGACACCGCGATCCCATGGCTCGTGCCTCCGACGAACATTGTGATCTACACGGCGAATGCCGCAGGGACACATGTCTTCTACGGCCCCTATCAAATTGACGATGCCGACCCGGATATCGTGGGCATATTCGCTCCGGCGTCGGGAAGTTTTTTTCCGATTGGAACCAACATCGTGCATCTATCCGCAGTGGATAGCTGTGGCAACAGCAACGGAGTGAATTTCACCGTCGAAGTGCGCAAAGCGAAGGTCAGTCTCGGCGGCCACGCTGCGGGCGGACTGGATCTGAATTGGGACAACGACGAGGGATTGGAATGCACTGATTCCATTACGGGATCGTGGGAGCCGGTGCAAAATCCGGGCAAGCCGTTGAATTTTCAACCCGACGGCGTGGCCAAGTTTTTCCGGCCCGCACCGGGCATCGATCACGGTATTCCCACGAACCCGCGCGCCGAGATCGCTTATGTTTCCGTGGGATTGCAAGCGCCGGAGTTTACGCCGGGCGCGGGATTGGATCGTTTCGTCGATGACGATAATCCAGTCACAGGCAGCTTGATTCACACGCCGAGCGCAGGCGGTTCGGTGAACACCTGGTCGGATGTGGTTAACATTCCTTTCAAGTTTTGGTTCTACGGCGAACCGCGCACTCAGATTTGCGTGAGCAAAAACGGCCTTGTCACGTTCACGACAGACGTGGCGGGAACGCCGGTTGGCAATGCTTCTGATCCGCGCACGTTGCCGAACCAGTTTCTGCCTGAGAACACCGTGGCCTGTTTCCAAAATCCGCACGACAACGCTGAAACCGGCTACTCGGTGCGCGCTTATCTCGAAGGCGCTGCGCCGAATCGGCAGGTCTGGATCATCTGGCACAACTTGTTCAAGCCCGGCCACGGCAAAACGCACACCGCATTGGTGCTGGAAGAAAGTTCCAACCGGCTGCTCATGGCAGATATGTTCGCGGAAACTCCGAGCGGCGCTGGCTCTCTTTACAATTCCGAGACAATTGATCCGCACGACCCCGGAACCACGATCGTCAATCCCTTGCCCGGCACTCTGGCCTGCGGCGTCCAGCGCGATACCAACAGGTTCACTCAGATTCCGGCCTCGCCCAATGTCAAACTCGTGAACGACTCGCTGGTGAGTTGGGACAATGATTTTTACATCTTTAAACCGTTCCAAATCGGGCGGCATGTCAAAGGTGAAAGCGCTGCGGCGTTGAGTTTCATCGATCAACTCGCGATCGACCGCACCCTCAGCATCAATATTCCCGGCACGACTGTGGCCGTCACTTACAAGGGCCGATTGGTTTACAACAAGTCGTTCGGCTTCGCCAACGTGGAGAAAAACATCACGATGTTGCCGCACCACCGCACGCCGATTGGAAGTGTGTCGAAAGTGCTGACGGCGGCGGGCGTGTTCAAGCTCATCGAACTCGGAGTGCTTGACCTCACCAATCGGATTACCGAGCCGCAGCTACTCGGCAAACCCTGGTTCATGAGCGCATTTAACCTAGGCATTAATAATAACGTTCACCCGCCGGCAGCACTAACACACCTGAACGCCATCACCCTTGAACATCTCATGAATCACACGTCCGGTTATCGGCGCAGTTCCGATGGCGTGGCGGCTGCGGACCTTTTCAATAACGGCGTTTATGCGACCTCCACTTACACCAACGGCGTGCAGTGGTTTATGGCGACGCAGTCCTTTCTCACCAACGCGCCGGGATTGCTCGCCAGCTACTCGAACCACGGCCCCGGCCAATTGGGAATGATCATCGAGATTGTCACCGGTTTAACTTACGAAGCGTTCATGCAGCAATTTCTCCTGCAGCCGCACGGAATCAAAAACATGCGCATCGGAAAGCCCCAGTTCCTGCAACAGAACCAGCAACTGGACGCCCGGCGTTATGATTGGTACGACACCGGCGCCCCGCATTTCGAAAATCCTTATCACGGACAGCTCGCTCCGAACACCTACGACGCGGTCAATGAGCATCCCGGCGCGCAAGGTTCCTGGACCGGCACGGCGCGTGACCTCGCTCGGTTCATGGTCGCGACCGATAAGCTGAAGAACCATTCGGATCTGCTGCCTCCTGCGTTACTGACCGTGATGGAGAGCAATTCATTTCCGAATGTAACAACCTACGCAAAAGGTTGGCGGCTCAGCGCGACCACGGGATTGGAACATGGCGGGTTGGTGGGTTACGGGGCGGCTTTTGTTCAAAAGAACACCAGCGGTGTGAACATCGCCGTCACTTGCAATACCGGCAACCAAAGCTTCTGTAGCAGTCTGTCCACTCAGATTCGCCTTGGCCTTACGCCTGAAGTGCTTGCCGATATCCATCCGCTCTACGACTTGTTTGGCGGAGAACTCCAGTTTCAAGACAACTGAGATTTCATCCCGAAATAAGAATGTGAATTTGGACGGACCGCGGCTGTGTCGTCCTCGACCAGCCGCAGCGCGTTGTAATAACGAGGACAAGAGATTTGCCTCAATCGCCACTCTTCGCGAAGCGCTGCGGCTGGTTCTCCGAGAACACAGCCGCGGTCCAGTAACCAACTGAGCGCGCAGGATTTTTCTCTTTGTCTTTGCGCCAACAAAACCACTAGTTTTACGGATGAAGAATTTCTTCCGTTTCGTTCTGTTAATCGTTTTTGCCGCGACCATTTCTGCGCAAGCCACCGTGAAGTTAGGCAACGAAGTTCTGGCCGAGAAAAAATTTAAAGCGCTCGCCGGAAAACGCATCGGACTCATCACCAATCCATCGGGCGTCAATTCAAAACTCGAATCCGTCGTCGATATTTTACAGAACGCGCCGGAAGTGAATCTCGTCGCGTTGTTCGGGCCGGAACATGGAATTTACGGCGACGTTCCCGCTGGCGACAAAGTGACCAATCGCGTCGATGTCCGCACCGGTTTGCCCGTGCATTCGCTCTACGGCGAAACGCGCAAACCGACGCCAAAAATGCTGGAAGGTCTCGACGCGTTGGTCATGGATGTGCAGGACGCCGGCATTCGTTCCTACACATTCATCAGCACGATGGGTCTGGCGATGGCAGCGTGCGGCGAAGCTGGAATTGAATTCATCATTTTGGATCGTCCGAATCCGCTCGGCGGCGAACGCATCGAAGGCCCAATGGTCACGGACGAATTTCGTTCGTTCGTCAGCCAATACGATATTCCTTACGCTCACGGAATGACCATTGGCGAACTCGCGCAAATGATTAACGCCGAGCGCTGGGTCACCAACCAATGCAAACTCACCGTCGTCCCGATGAAAGGTTGGAAGCGCTCCATGCTTTGGCCCGACACAAAATTGCAATGGGTTCCAACCTCACCGCACGTTCCCGAAGACACGTCGCCAATGTACATGACCGCAACGGGAATCATTGGAGAACTCGGCAGCGCGAACATCGGCGTTGGTTTGCCGTTGCCATTTCATTGCATTGGTTTGCCGGGAATGGACATGTGGAAAACGGCCGAGACGTTGAACAATTACAAAATTCCAGGCGTGAAATTTAAACCGCTGACTTTCAAACCGTATTACGGCCCGTTCACGACCAATATTATTTCCGGCGCGCAACTTTACATTCTCGATCCGCGCCGCGCGCCCTTGACCGCGATCAATCTCTACATCATTGAAGCTGTGAAAAATGTTTCAGGCCGCGACCTCTTCGCCGATGCCAAGAAAAACTTCGGCGAAGCCCAAGCCAAGAAAGCCAAAGCCGCCGCAGAAAAGGCCGCAAAAGATAAAGCCGAAGGCAAAGAGCCGGCTAAAGTCGATCCGGCAAAAGCTCCTGTAAAGCCACCAACAGCATTCGACATGTTCGACAAAGTGAATGGAACCGACGCCACGCGTAAAGCATTGCAAGAGGGCGTCCCTGCTGCGGCAATTGTGAAATCATGGAAAGCGGGCGAAGGTCAATTTCGCAAAGATCGAAAAAAATATCTGATCTACTGAAAATCAATGGGCGTGAACCTGCCAGCCGGTTTCGCCGCTTCTGCGAATCCACTGAGGATCACTCACTCCCGATAGAGCGACAGGCCATGGAACGAACAGGAGAGCGGGATCTTTGAAGAATTAATCGCTGCGACACCGACGGATAGAGTTTGAGGAAAATCGACTTCAATGGGATTAAAGGCGCGCCAGTTGACGCCGTCCTGACTGGCCATTGCCAGGATGCGGTTGCCCCGCCGCGCCACTCGCAGAGACACGTCGCGGTCTTCTATCTCGAATTCATAGTTCGAGACTTTAGCATCCGGACCATGACGCCACTCAAAATTCGCGTAGTGGCGTAGCCGTTTTCCCAAGAGCACTGCTCCACGTTGCAGGCTCAAATGGTTCTGTTTGTCTTGCACCAGAAGCAAACCCGCGCCGTGGTAGGGTCGACGTCCGTCAATGGTGCTGGGCTCAGCCGGTTGAAATGCTCCATGAATCTTTACTTCCAAAACAAAATCTCCATCAACTTGCGCCAGAACGCGTGGAGCGTTCGAGCGTTGCAGTTCGGCGGCGAAGTCATGCGCGGTCCCCGGCACATCCATATGGATCGTGTCATCCTTCGTTCGCACCTGACAATCGCGATCGGGGTCAATGACGTTGTTCCACCCACCTTTGACCACAACGCGTTTGAGCAATCTCGGCTCGGGCAGTAAAGCCGGTTTAGAAATCTCAGTTGAACGCGCTGTAATCGGTTGGGAATTTGCAGGACTGATTTCTGGCGCGGAACTTTCGTTGGTCGCAATCGGGCGAAGACGATAAAACCGCACGGAGCTGGTTGGTGAATCCAGGTCCACAAAGAAAAGCCGATTCGTGTCCAGAACCACATTTGTCAGTGTCATCCAGGCGTCCGCGCTCTGTAGATTGGTCGTGTATTGCACCTCGTAACTCACTCCAGGCGCGCCCACGGCAGTTATGCCCGCGTAAAAGCGCAAATCTTGAATGCTGCCGTCGATGGCAGGTTCTGCCCTTCCGGAATGGTGAACGGTTAACGCGAAAGCCGCGACCCACATCCACTCACGCAATATCGTTTTCATTGGTCTCCTGTTTTATGGTTTGGCTCTGGCTGGGGAGTTAAAAGAACAGAGTTTCTTTGGCTTTGCAAGTTGTCAACGGATCTGGCGAATGGATTCAGTCCGGGCTGCTGGAGAAGTTAGCTCGGCCAGGGACAACTTAACTTGTTGACCCGCCGCCTTAATGGGCGACCCCTTTAAGTTTGGTGAAAGAAAAACGGGAAGTTGAATTACATCCAACTTCCCGTTGAAAGAATCTGACCTTCTCAATCCAGTGATCCAAGCGCCGTCAATGATGTCAGCGTCTTCGGCCCGCCAATCGCTCCGAGGAGCGTGGCCGCACCCGTGCTGAGATTGATCGTGTATAACCCTGCGCGCTTGTCTCCTTCCAGAGTCAGGGCGGCGTAAGCGGTTCCGTCACTTCCAGCCATCAAAGCCAGGATTCGGCGGTGGATGTTGGAGCTGCGGAGTCGGCTTGAACCAAGGACTGCGAACTTCGAATCAACCAAGCTGTGAAAAATCTAAACAAAGAGCGCATAACAGAACTGCCATGGTCGCGCGCGACCCGCACCGCCACCGAAAACAAGACTGCAGAAAAGCGATCATAAAGTTCGCTCAACGCCGCCTGTTCTTTGCGCGCCACCCTTTCCAGCAAGGCTGCGTCATATCGTTCGCTTTCAGTCATGATCCATCGGGTCAGCTTTTCCCACCAAAACAGTGAAACCGCTCGTTGCTTGCCATTCCGGCTTTAATTTAATTTTTCGCGGCTTCATCATCGCAAACCACGGAAGCCATCGGCGACCCGGCACCAGCCGCCAATGACCTCCGCGATAATCTGTCAGATGCGCTCTCATGGGCAACTCACAATAAATTGCGAGGCAAGCGCCAGAATTTCCTGCATCGACTTCGGTCTTCATAATTCGTCCTCTCCACGTTCAACCCGAAGCATGATCCAAATGTTGGAACAATTGTCTCCGGCCTCTATTTGCGTTACGAAGGAAAGCGATCATTGGATGCAATTTTTTTTGGCTCTTGAGGAAGTGTCATGCCGAAGGAATCAATGTCATCAGGCCCACGCGCGTCAAACGGGAATTCACGCCACTTTTTCAATTCCACGTCGCTGATCCCACGCGCCACCAAATTTCCGATGAGTCGGTGCTGACACCTGTTTATGAAAAACCGCCGAGACAAGTTCCGGTGGAAACGCAAAAGTATTTCTCTCCTGATTTTCTAAAAATCGTATCCCGTATTGACGTCATCCCCAATGTTCGGAGCATCCAGATTGGTTTTTCCTCCTGAGCCGTAAGTGAACCAGTTGGGATCGTAGAAACGTGGAGCGGGAGCCTGACGAAAACCGACCTTCCATTTTGCCGCATGGAAATCTCCGTACACTGCATTCATCGTCGGTTGGTTCGTGGTGTAGGCGTCCGGATAAAGTTGTTTGTAGTGGAAATCGAATCCCTCGTGATAAACGGCCTGAGCAAAGGGTTTGATGAAGCGATTGTTTTTCAATCCCGGATATTTGACGGTGTTCCACCAGATCACGAACCGATACCTATAAGAAGTGAAATTCGTGTCTCTGACTGGATTGGTTGGTTTCTGTTTCAAATCGCTGGGACACCAGTGCGCCTTGTAATTTCCGACATTTATCAACTTCGCCACCCCGCCGTATTGATCCGTTTTTGCGACCGTATTTGCGGCTGAAGTATAATCGCCAGGGGAAGCTCCAAAGCTCAATGCGGACGGCATTCTGTCCACATTAGAATCTGTATAAAGGGTTAATGCCAAAGCCACTTGCTTTAAGTTGTTCAAGCAAACCGTGCCCTGTGCTTTCTTTTTCGAAGAGGCGAGAGCTGGCAAAAGAAGACCCGCGAGAATGGCGATGATGGCAATGACAACAAGAAGTTCAATCAACGTAAACGCCTTCCGAAAACAACAAGAGGTGTGTGTCATACAAGTATCAGGTCTTCTGAAGTATGTGCAAAAATGATGTGTCGTCAACCCGCCGGAACACTAGAATCTGCGTGCCCTCCCTTTTTCCGTAGACTACAACTTTGACATGATTGAGCCTGCCCCACTCCAGCAAATCGACCGCACTTACGTTCGCGTTGGCAAACGCAAGCTGAGCTATTTTGCCGGCTGCGATTATTTCCGTCTCGCGAGTCATCCGAAGGTTTTGCAGGCGATGGAGGAGGGCTTGAATAGGTTTGGATTAAACGTCGCCGCCTCGCGCATGACGACGGGGAACCACGAGCTTTATGGAAAATTGGAAAACTCTTTAGCGCAGTTTTTCGGGAGTGAAAGCGCGCTGGTTGTCTCCAACGGTTACGCGACGAACTTGATTGTCGCTCAAACTCTCACGCGAAGTTTTTCGCACGTAATCATGGATGAAAAAGCGCATTCATCACTTGCTGACGCCGCCCAGTTTTTCGACTGCCCGATTGTAAAATTCAAACATCGCGATGCAGAAGGTCTATCGCGATCCATTCTGCGAATCGGCAAAAACGCAAAGCCCATTCTCCTGACGGACGGAGTTTTTTCGCATGACGGCTCGACCGCGCCTTTGAAATCCTATTGCAAAATCCTGCCGAAAAATACCGTCTTGCTCCTGGATGACGCTCACGGCGCGGGTACGCTCAGCAAAACTGGCAAAGGCACAATTGAATTCGAAGGCATTCCGCGAAGCCGCGTGATTCAAACCATCACCTTGAGCAAAGCTTTCGGAGTTTATGGTGGAGCGATTTTGTGTTCCCGCGATTTGCGGAATAAAATCCTGACGCGCAGCAGAATGTTCGGCGGCAACACGCCGTTACCCTTGCCCTTGGCCAATGCTGCTTTGACGGCGGTGAACATTTTGCGAGCAGACAAAAGCTTGCGGCGGCGGCTTGTTGAAAATGTGAGTTACG
>JBBQAX010000191.1:0-8546 GCA_038316905.1 Verrucomicrobiota bacterium
TGTCGCGTAGTTTTCAAAGCAGGAATTTTTTGTAGTTAGCAAAACAGGACAATTATTTTGAGCGATTGGTGAAGAGGAGGACCGGTTTTTCTTTGGGGTCTGGGGCATGGGCCAGGACGGAGTGGTGGCCGGTGGGATGGAGGCAGAGAATGACTTTGTCTCCGGGCGATTTTTCGATGCGCAAACGCTGGGGGCCGATGGGCACGCGTCCGTCGCTGCCGACTTTGATTGGGGTGCGCACACTCCAGACATAAGACCACCAGGGACAGCGGGGTGCCGGGCGCAGAACGGATCGCTTTTCTTTTTTGGCGTGGTTCCAGGCGCGGAGCGGGGTCTGGCGCAGTTCGCGATGGATTTCGTGGGTGTTGTGATGGTGGCGCAGCGCGTCGATGTGGCGATTGGCTTCGGCCAGTTCGGAAATTTTTTCACTGGCGAAATAAGGCGGCAGGCGGCCCTGCCAGAATTGGTGTTCGCGTTCGACTTTGCCCTTGGCCTGCGGAGTGGGGGCGTAGCGCAGGCTGATGTCGTAGAACTTCAAGGCCGCGCCCAATTGCGTGAGGGCATCGGGATCGTGCGTGAAGAAAAGGCTGTGGTAATCGACGTAGAGTTGCAGCGGACAACCGTGGGCCAGAAAGGCGGCGGGCAGGAAATCAAAATAGGAGAGCAGGAGTTCGCGTTCGTAAAGTTTGGAGCCGGTGAACAGACGGCTGCAATCATCGAGCATATTGAGCATGGGGAAGAGGATTTTGGCATGAGCAAACCAGCGGTGGGGCGAGGCGTCGAGTTGCCAGAGTTCGCCGATCTGGGCGCGTTGCCAGCGGCGGACCGGAGCGAGAATGCGTTGGGGCGGGAGGCGATGGGCCAGATTATTTTCGATGGCCCAATGACGAACCTGGGCACGGTCGAGTGGGAAAGCGTGCAGGCGCAAGGCTTCGGAAGCGGCGAAGCTGTAAGGACAAGGCGGGTCGCAGTCCAAACGTTTTTTGAGAAGGTCGAGCACAGGTTGCGGCCAGGGTTTGGCGTGATCGCCGCCGGAAGAACCGGGCGTCCAGAGGTGCTCCTGTTTTTTGGAGCGAGCCAGAAGGTAAGCGGTGGAAAGAAAATAGAGGCGACTGCGGGAAAGGCCGAGTTGATCGGCGGCTTCTGCGGCGCTCAGGGTGTGTTGCCGGAAGGCTTCGAGGACATGACGGATGAACGAAGGCGCGTGACGATGGACGAGTTGTTGAAGTTTTTCACGCTGCCGAAGATACGCGGCCCAGTTGCCCCCGCCGTCAGTCTTTTCGTCGCCATCGCTCCGCTCGGCTCCTCAAAGACTGACGGCGGGGGCAAAGCACTTCGCTTCAAGAGGAGTTTGTCCTGTTTTGAAAACTACAGAACTTGTCCTGTTTTGCTCGCACCGCGACAGCATCATTTGAACGGCAGCGCCCTGGGTTACAAACACCTGTGGAATTTGAAAAACAGTTCAACTAACATTGACCAACAATTACCTCAAAAGCCTCATCCACGTTTTCGAAGAAAGATCATTCCCACGCGGCGTCCCCGTCACGCTGCTTGACACGAAGCAGGAGCCGACGCGGGAAGCTGAATCGCTCAAATCATCCGGAGAGTTGCCGCGCTCGGAAGAATTGGACTCCGTCTCCACGAAGGCCGAAGCGGGATTGTCCAGCGAGGCTGGCATTCTTGAGAAACAGGCACGTCAGGCCAAGCCATTGGACGAGGGGGAAAATCTCCTGGGCAAAGCCAACGCTCGCCCTGCGGAGGGCGCTACGTCCAATGACAAAGAAAACTGAACCATGAATAAGCTCAAACTGATTTGGAGCAACCTTCGTGCTTTTTTCCCCGTGTTCAGACTTTATTCTGCCCTGCGCCACCTTCCACATTTTCCAAAGTTGAGCGCTCCACACCATTTTGCGGCGATGACAAGACGCTAAAACTCCCATCGGTTTCCAGCACGACGGCTTCGACGTTTTTTTCGTCTGCAAAACCTTGGCCTCGAATCGCCGCGGTCACTTCGTCTGGAGTCACACGTTGTTTGCGCAACGCGTCTTCGATAAAATTTCCGCGATAAAAAAGTAAGGTTGGCTCGCTCTTTATCATGTCGCGAAACCAGGCGGAACGAATCGAAAGCCAGGCCGCTCCGTATTGCAGCGACACCAACAATGCCAGCGCAAAGAGCCCGTCAGCCAACGTCGTGTCCTTGGACAGCAACGCCGTGGCGAAGGTTGAGCCGAGCGCGACGGTGACGACGAGATCGAACGCGTTCATTTTCGAGAGCGTTCGTTTTCCAGAGAACCGCAGAAACAAAATCAGCGCGGCATAACAGAGCAGTCCGATCAACGCCGATCGTCCAATGCTCGTCCAATTGTCGAAAAAGATTTTCACGTAAATCCCGAAACCAGTTTTGCAATTTTGGTTCAAATACCTAATCACAAGTTAGAGCGTTCGCCATATATGGTTCGCGCTGAACTACGTTGAACGCAGCGGTCTTCGCTCGGCGTTCAGCCAATCCTTGATCGTATTTGCAGGGAAATTTCAGCCGCCAAAAACTGGCATGAACGCTTCAGTGCCCTATTTTTGATCCAGCAAACGGAGGGAGTTGGTTTTCAACATTTTCAGCAATTTGAGAGAGCAGCAACATATTGGAAAACTGCGTCCCGATTTCCTGCACGGCTTGACTCTCGCAGAACTGGGCAGGCGCGTCTGGAAACAGATTCGCGCAGACAGAATTCTTGGGAAATCCGCCGAACTTTCCTTTTATTTCTTCCTTTCCATTTTTCCACTGCTCATTTGCCTGACCGCGCTCTTTGGATATTTCATGGAAGTGCAGGCATTGCTGCGCACCGTCATTCATGATTACGTCCAGCGCGTTGCCCCGGATTCCGCCATGGCTCTTCTCGACAAAACGCTGGTCGAAATCACGACGCGCACCAGCGGTGGGAAAATTTCCATCGGATTAATTGTCGCGCTTTGGGTGGGTTCCAGCGGCGTGTTCGCCATCATCAATTCGCTCAACGTGGCCTACGACGTGAAGGAGAGCCGACCTTGGTGGAAGCGTCGTTTGATCGCCATAGGCCTGGCGCTGGCGGCCATTACTCTCATGATCGTCGCATTGGCGCTGCTGATTGCGGGCGGAGAATTGATTGTAAACCTCGGCGCGCAATTCGGCGTGAGCGCCGCCGTGGTTTTGGTCTGGAAAATCCTGCAATGGCCGCTCGTCCTCAGCTTTGTCTTCGCCGCATTTTACGGAATCTACTGGTTTGGCCCGAACGTCGAGCATCCCAAGTGGAATTGCCTGGTCATCGGAACGTTGGTGGCGATCCTCGTCTGGCTCGGGATTTCGTTGGGCTTCAAACTTTATCTGCAACACTTCAACCGCTACAGCATGACCTACGGCTCGATTGGCGCGGTCATCATTCTACTGCTTTGGTTTTATTTTACGGGGATTGCGATTCTAATTGGCGGAGAAATCAATTCCGTGATCGAGAAGTCCTACCGCAAACGCAAAGAGCGTGAATGAGAAGGGTTCCTTTTACACTGAGGCGATGACCCGACCCGTCGAATAAACCAAAAGGACACCAGCTCCGCGTACGCTTTTGGTGTGCAGACCGTGATGCGCTAGAGTAAATCGGAAAGGAACAGTTTGGGCATGAAAATGGAATTCTGGTATTTAGTTTTGGGTGGGTTGCTTGTGGTCGCCGCACTGTTGACATCACCTCTGAAGCGATGGCCCCTGACGCCGACGATGCTTTATCTCGGATTCGGAATTTTGCTCGGGCCGCTGGTATTTTCCACAATCAAAATCCATCCATTGCTCCACACGGAAGTTCTGGAACGCGCAGCGGAATTGGCAGTCATTGTTTCGCTCTTTACGGCGGGCCTGAAATTGCGAACGCCTTTTCGCCATGGGAAATGGACGATTCCCATTCGTCTGGCCTTTATTTCCATGACGCTCACGGTCGGAATGGTTGCGGTGGTGGGTGTTGTGGGATTTGGCCTGCCTTTAGGCGCAGCGATTCTTCTCGGTGCGGTTCTCGCGCCCACTGACCCGGTTATGGCTTCCGCTGTGCAACTGGAAAGTGCGGCAGACCGCGACAAACTGAGGTTCAGCCTCACCGGCGAAGCGGGCTTGAATGACGGCACCGCATTCCCCTTTGTAATGCTGGGAGTCGGAGTGCTCGGCCTGCACGAAATCGGTGACTGGGGCTGGCGCTGGTTTACCATCGACGTTCTTTGGGCGATCACTGGCGGTTTGGCAATAGGAGCCTTGTTGGGAATCGCGGTGGGACGTGTCGTGCTTTATCTGCGGCGCGATGACAGGGAGCGGGTCGGGCACGAGGAATTTCTCACCCTGGGATTGATCGGTATTTCCTATGGCGCAGCTTTGATTGCCCATACCTACGGATTTCTGGCTGTGTTCGCTGCCGGACTTGCTCTACGCAAGATGGAGTATCGCGAAACTGAGGCAAAATCGACGGAATCTTCCATCCCCGATACGGGTTCAAAAACTGTCTCCCTCCGACTGGCAGAATCGGTGCTTAACTTCAATGAACGAATTGAGCGCATCCTCGAAGTGGCGCTCGTGCTGGTGATTGGAATCATGCTGACACCGGAATTTCTGAATCTGAACGACCTTTGGTTTGTCCCCATTTTGTTTCTGATCATTCGTCCTGTGGCGGTAGTGGTCGGGCTTATTGGTGGGGGAGTTTCGCGAACGCAACTTTCCCTTATATCCTGGTTCGGGATTCGTGGCATCGGCTCAATTTATTATCTCACGCACGGGATCGGATACGGTGTTGCGTCCGACACCGCCAGGCAACTGATCTCCATCACGCTGTGGGTTATCGCCAGTTCAGTGGTCATTCACGGAATTTCCGTGACTCCGTTAATGAGCTGGTACCAATTGAATCGGCGCGGGCAGGTTGCTGCCGCGCCCGGCTCAAGCAATGAATGACCTGAATGCCCTTTGGAAATCCAGTTTTGCACTCGCGCAGGCCGAATGCCTCGCCCGCAGCCTGAAACATTGAACCGGCCGTGAAGAAGCTTTCTAAGGAAAACGAGTTTCGCGCGCGCGTTATCATTTCGGATGCACAGCATGAAAAGTTTTAGGAACCCGCCATCCGCGACCTGAAACCACTCCGCGTCGTCGATGTCGCGTGAATATAAAAATCGTTCTGTCGGAAGGAGGCGGAGTGGAATCCGGTTTTTACATGCAACAAACGATTTCTTCATTTGCGCCGCGCGGATTATTTCCTTGAGCAGGTTCTGTTGCCACAGACCAACTCCACGATGGGCACACTCTATCGCTACAAAATGGCGCAACCTGTCCAAACATCAGGCCAATTAAAAAATGAAGTTGCCAGTGAGTCAAACTTCCGACTGGAGCTTGGGCAGTTCTGAACTGAGCTGGTTCAAGCGTTCTTCGGCTGGCTTGTAGAACTGGCCGAATCCTTGAGGAGGATTTCACCGTCCAAATACAGCCGATGGGTGCGCATCATTTCATCGCGGACTTTTTGGGTTTCCCGATACAGTGTTTCCTTTTCGAAAAGGTTCTTGGTGGCCTCTTTCAAATGCTGGGCGATTAGAGTTTTTTGACATTCCATCCCTTGCTTTTTGCATACGCGCGGGCGCGTTCCTCGTGGTGTTCGGGACTGATGGGCAACAGCTGGATTTCCAGCTCTGTCGCGACTGGCTCAAAAGCGAAATGAGACACCAACATCCTGATATAAGCTGCGCCGGGTAGCAGTAGCCGCCAGCATTCGTTATGGGCGGAAACAAAAGCCGTTTGTCGTGGCAGCTGCGGTTTGTAATACTAAATGCGCTTTTGCCCGATCTTTGATGAAGCCTTTCTTCAATTGCGACCGCTGAGTTTTCTTCCTTATAACAGTCGCAGGAGGAATCATGCAGCGTCTTAAAATCTATCTAATTGGACTCGTCGTGCTGTTCACAGTAGGGGCACTTTGCACCGCAGGATTTTTAAACTATCAAAGTGCGACTATAATCAGCCAAACGGGTTTGATCCCCGAAAGCGCACTACGTGAACCAATTTCTTTTCCCGTCCTCGTAAACCCAGCCTTTTATGACGAATCTATAATTAGTGATTTTGGAACGCGTTCTACCGCTGGTGGGAACAGTAACTACAACGGACCCGAACCAACAGAAGGCAATGCGATGCACTGCAATTGCCGCATTTGAACAAGCCGACGAAGTCGCCGTTTGGATTTTTCCGAACGAGGGTCTGTTTCCCCATCGCTTGCAGTGATCCCAAATATCGTCATGACCTGTTGCCCTTTACCGCTTTCGCCATCTCCAATCAGGATTGAAGCTTTCTGGCACTTAGTTGTTGTCACCGCATTAGAAAACGGTAAGGTCGGCGCACAGCACGATTATGAAAAACTATATCCACAAGTATCTGGCGGCTTCAGTGCCCATTATTGCCTTGGTTGCTTCCGGCGCAACGGTTCACGCCGATACGGCTGCCTATTGGCGGCATGAAGGTGGGCCTAACGGCACTCTCATTCCCGCAGGACCCGATTCCGTGCTGGACTCATCGGGTAACGGAAATCACATGCAGACTTTCAACCCGGCTTTTACCTCTGCGACTTATTCGAGCACCGTTTCCCCGCGTCCGCTGCAGAGCGGATTGGCTAACACGCTCTCGCTCGATTTTGGGCCGGGAGGCGATGACGCCGGTTTAAACGACGACAATTTTACCGCAAATAAGCCTGTCCAAACGCGACTGTTCTCCGCGATGACACTGGAACTGGCGTTTAACATGAACAGTGTGGGCGGTTACCAGGCTCTCTTCGGTAAAGATGGCAAACCTCTCGGCGACGGTCCGGGTGAAGATGACAGTCCGATACCTACATTCAAAATGATGATCCGGGGCGATGATTTTCCAGGCAGCGTACCGAACCAACTGTTCGTTGAATTTGTCGATGGCGATGGGACGTTGAATTCGGACTCACATTTTCTGTCGAGTGGTATAACCATCGCAGCGGGCCAATGGTATCATGTCGCGCTCACCCTGTCCGGTAGTGCGGCAGAATTGTGGGTGGCAGGCGAAACGGGCTCTTACACCCTGCTCGATTCGATAACCGGTGATTTCGCCGGACTGGACGGCCGGGTACTCGCAGATGACGCCGCTGGTTTCTCGATCGGACGAGGTATGTTCAACAACGGCGTCGCCGACTGGGCGGACGCAAAAATTGACGAAGTCAGGATCAGCGACATGATCCTGACGCCGGATCAATTCCTTTTCGCGCCTGTGCCGGAGCCAAGCGTGTTGGTGCTGGGCAGTATCGGCGGTTTGGCTTTGTTGGTATCCCGGCGTTCCTGGTCGCGGACACGGGCTTCCTCTGCGGTCCGAAAGCTGTAGGCGTGTTATTGGCATGTTCCTCAACACGGCCTGACGTCGCGGCTGGTTCGGTGTCGGATTGAATTGTCTCGATTTACCGTGCAGCGATAATCGAACAACCTATCAAAAATGGACGCGATCCCTCCCAACAGAGCTACTCTCCTCCGAGGAGAGGGAGAATTAATTTCAGTTTCGGAAATATCTGCCGCTGGATTCTTTGCAAGCATCCTCGAAAAACCAGAACTGCCGATTCGCTGTTCCCTCTCCTCGGGGGAGAGGGCTAGGGTGAGGGCGAGCAATCTTTCATCTAAAATTCTTCCGGTTTAGTCCCTTTCAGTGACCAGCAGATTGCTGACGTAAACGTCTGTGCGCGAGGCGTCCTTGAACAATCGAGGAAAGCATCATGGGAATTGCCCAAACCCAAACGCCCAGAAGCATGTAGGTCAAATTCCATTTCATTCTACAAAAGTAGAAGAATGGATTTGAGAACAGCAGGTGCGCCACGAAATCAGTATTCGCCTGCGCCGCATGAGCCGTTTGCGCGAGAGCATAATGATGCGCCACCGCGATCTTGGCGCCCCATGCCGCGTTCCACGCGATGGCAACATCGCCGAACGCTTGCCAGCCGACCGCGAAGGGTGCCACTGCCCAGATGCCAAAACCAAATCCGCCCACCGCGAGCGCGCCGATGGCCATTCCACCCCAGGAAAACAAACCGATGGCAACTGCACCGAAACTGAACGGGGCAATCGCCACTCCGCCATACGCGAATAAAACGCCGAACGCGAAAGAATCCGTGACAGCGATCCACGCCTTCACCGGTTTCCACATCGACGGATCATTCCTTCGTGCCCCGAAGCAGCCGCAAAATCGGATGTGAATGAACGGCAGCCCCAGCAATTGAAACCCGCTGCGATATTCCCAGATCGGACTCTTTGGTTTGGTCGCGATTTCCTCGGGCGTCAGTTCCACCGGCAATTTTTTTAGGCGCGATGAACCCAAATGGAGAAAACGACGATCAGAAGTGCATAACCCAATATCAATCCAACCATCAAACCGGCGAACAACGCGGGATTTGTTTTTATGAGCGAGCTGGCCTTCGACATGAAAACGAAGGTGATCAAAACAAAGGAGACGACGATGCCCGTGATCCCGAAGTAATGAACTTTTAACAGTTTGAGTTCGCGAACCG
>JBBQAX010000192.1:0-8545 GCA_038316905.1 Verrucomicrobiota bacterium
GGGTGTGCAGCGGAATCGTGACCGCTCGCGCCGCTTCGTTTTGTTTATCCTTCTGATCTCCCGCGCCCTCGCGTGGCAAGCGCACCGAAGAAAAAACAATCAACTGAATGCGCGATGGATCATCCGAAATCCGCCGCTGCGCAATCGCGCCGCCACTCGATGGCATTTGCACTTCTCTCAACTTTTCTTTGCCGTTGTCGCTCCATTTCAAGTTGATTACGACAGAGTCTTTCTGCTTTTGCGGCACCAGTGAAAAACTCCATGCGTTTGTGGTTTGATACGACATTTCCGCGCCGGTCACGACCCGGATACCATTTTTCGATTCAGTAAAATAATTACACGAATCTCCGTCGTTCGTTGGATTTCCTTGATAGGTGATTGGCATTCCAATCATTTTGCTTCCAACCATGTCGAACGGCGCAGTGAACTTCCCGCAATCCCGAGGACTTATCATGCGGGCTTCGAATTTTGATAAACCGAACAGAATCCGTTGCAAATCATTCGACGAAGCGGTCAACGCATCATTGTTCGGATTCGCTGAAAAGTCCGAGTGAAGAATCTTTTCAACTTCCTCCAGTTCCGCAGGTGAAAAGTCAGTATAAATCAGCGTTTCAAAGTCAACCATGTCACGGATCGGAGGTTTTTTAGTTTCGTTCAGCCCTCGCTTTTCATTTTTCACAAACAATTCCTTTCGCTCCATGGCCAGCGCCGCGAACGTCGTCGAAGCAAACGAACCATTCCACGATTTCTGAATTGCCGATTTGAAATTCTTTTCGCGCAGTCCTTTCCTGTTTTGAATCCATCCCGAAGTGAAGATGATCAGTCCGGCAAAGAAAATCGTGGCGGCAGTTTTTGCGAAGAATAACGGCCAGCCGCGCAATTTATTTTTCTTCGGTTCTTTCAAATTCATCAATCGCTCGACGCGTTGGCCGAGGTGCGAACGGAAACCGTTTCCATCCACGCCGAGCCAGCCGAAGGAACGGGATTGCGTGAGGCGTTGGCCGAGATTCACGAGGCATTCGGCGAGTGTGCCGGGGCCGTTTTCGAGAATCGCGGCGGCTTCGTCGGCGGCAAGTTCGCTCGCGGAATGCAGGCGGCGTCGCGCCAGCCAGACCAGCGGATGCCACCACAAAAACGCACTCGTCAGGTCGGCGAGCAAATACCAGAACGGATCGCGCGCTGCGACGTGCGCAAGTTCGTGGGTGAGCATGGCGTTCTGTTCGGCGGAACTGAAATTCTGCGCGAAACCGCGCGGCAAACCGATGCACGACTGCGCGATGCCAAAGGTCATCGGGCTGGAAAAGCCGGGCGATTCCAACAGATGAATTTTGCGGCTAATGCCGAGGCGAAGCGCCAGTTCGGAAACGCGATTCAGCAAGGTCGCGTCGGTGATTGCGGCTTTTCGCCAGCGCAAGCTTACGAACAAAATTCGTGCAAAAAGAATTCGGGCGATGACGAGCGAGAATCCAACGAGCCAGAGAAGTCCCGGCCACCAGACGGCGCGAACGATGGGCGTTTCTTTCTCGGAAAATTCAATCGGTGGCGGAAGTTCTTGTTCGATAAACGTCGGAATGAATTGTTCATCCACAGGAATGGTTCGCACGGAAACTTTTCGTTCCACTTGCGGTTTGCCCGTGAACCAAACGGCGACACCCCGACCGACACCGCTGATTTCACTCGCGACGAGCAGCAGCAGACAAACGAGACAGCTCTGCCAAATCGTGCGACGCCAAAAAGCGGATTGCGTAAGCGCTTGCGCGGCGAAAGCGAGCGCGATGACGAGGCTGATTTCCAGCGCGAGGATTCCCAGAAGCCGCAGCCAGAAATTCAGTTCAATGGGCGGGTTCATAATTGTTTCTTTCGCGCGGCGATGAGTTTTTCGAGCTTGTCCAATTCTTCGCGGCTGACTTCGTGCGTCGTGAGGAGATGGCTGACCATGTCGGCGAGACTTCCTTCGAACAACCGCTCGACAAGGTGCGTGGACATTTTGCGGGTGACTTCCTCAGCCTTGATCGCAGCCCGATACAGAAAGCGCCGTTCCTCGACGCGATACTTCACGAGACCCCGCGCTTCCATTTTGCGGAGCATCGTGGCGATGGTCGTGTAGGCGAGTTCGGTTTCGGTGGAGAGGTTTTTGTGAACTTCAGCGACGGTCGCTTCGGGATGTTCCCAAAGCACCTGCATGATCTTGAGCTGAAGTTCGCCAAGCGCGTGAACTTTTGGTTTGGTCATGTGGTATGACCGAGGTAATACTACTTAGGTAGTAGTGTAAAGGGGAATTTTGAAAAATTTGGGTTTATATGATACCGGCATCGAAGGAGACCCCCGCCCGCGCCGTCGCTGGTCTCAACCCGGCCAGCCGCGAACCGTGCCGCATCTGGGAATCATATCCGCCAAAATGTCGTCGGGGCCGTCTGCCCCGAAACCGACGCGCTCTTCAGCTTGATCGTCGAGAGCATGGACACGGAAGTCTTTCAGATTTACCTGGACGAACTGGCCCGGGCCGTCCCGCAAAAGGAGGGCCACCGGCAACTTCTCATCGATAATGCCTCCTGGCACTTTTCCGCCGGAAATCCTGCGGCGCGCGCCGCGTTATGCGCTTCGACAAAGAGCGCGAACACATTTGGCCCCGCGTAATTCGTCGCCGGTTTCGACATCATCAACACAGGCGTGATCACGGCTTCGAGAGCGAATTGGCCGTAAGAACATTCCGTAAAATAATTGCTCACCGCGAGCAGATTTTCTTCGCTCAACATGGCTGCCTCCCGTTGGATTTAGTTTCGATGCACTCTCGCAGTTGCGCGCGGACGCGAAACAGCGCCACGCGCACCTAGGCCAGACTGCGCTTGAGCCGCGTTGAAATCTCGTTTGTCGTGTGGCCTTCGCGATATTTTAGCGCCAGCAACTCGCGCAACGGTTCGTCGATTTGATCGAGGCACTCATGCAGATGTTCCGCTTCCGGCGCAGCAGACGAATCAGAACGCGCGTCGTTCCATTCGGCCAGTTGCCACTCGGCAAAACGCGCCTGCTGCACCTGATCGCGCGCGACTCGCTGAATTTCCTGCCTCAATAAATTCCACGCAATCGCCCGCAGCCAGGCGCGAAAAGAGGTTCCGGGTTTGAATTCCCCAATGCGCCGATACGCAAAAACAAATGCATCGTGCGCCAGTTCATCCACGAGATGCGCGACGGGTGAACGCAACGCGAGAAACGTGCGGACGTGCGTCAAATGCAAATCGAGCAGTTCGCCAAATGCACGTTGATCGCCAGCCTGGAGCGCTCGAATCAACTCGGCGTCGTTGAACGTTTCATTTGCTGTCATCGATTCGCGCGCCATTTGAGGAGAATAGCGCGGCGAGGTTTCTTTGTTACAAAGCAAATAGAGTTCACCTGTGCGCTGGGTGTCCCTCGCGGAGGACTGATACGGTGGACGGGGCTGTCTCGTCTCTTTTTGTCGGGTGGAAACGGCGGGGTCGTGTCGGCGGCACGAACGAGTTGGCGTCAATCAGCAGATTCTTTTTTTCGCGACCGCTTTTCTCCTTTCTCGGCCGGAGCATCTTTGGCAGCGAGAGCGCTGAATTCGTTTAAATGTTTCGTCCAGGCGGCTTTGAGTTCGTTGGCTCTCTCTGGAAATTTCATAGCGAGATCGGTCGTTTCGGTGCGGTCACGCGCGAGATTATAAAGTTCCCACGGGCCGTCCTCTTTTTTGGAAACGAGCTTCCAATCGCCCATGCGGATGGCGCGATTGCCGGAGTGATACCACCAAAGATATTCGTGCGCGACGGTGCCGTCCTTTTTCAAAACAGGAACGAGACTCATGCCGGGCGCGGGCGGAATCGACTGGCCGTTCCAGTTGTCCGGTTTTTTTCCGCCAGCCAGTTCAAGAAGCGTTGGTGCCAAATCAATGACGTGACCGGGAGTCATGCGCAATTGGCCGTGCGCTTTGATACCGTCGGGCCAATGCACAATCAGCGGCGTCGAAATGCCGCCCTCATGCACCCACGATTTGTGCAGGCGCAACGGCGTGTTCGCCACACTCGACCAACCGGGGCCGATTCCTAAAAATGTTTTCGCGGAACCAACCGGTGCTGAAGGATCATGACCGTCGCCGCGAATGATTTGTTCCGCGCTCGCACCATTGTCGGAGAGAAAAAGAACGATCGTGTTATTGAGCGCTTTCATCGCGCGGATTTGCGCGAGGACGCGACCGATTTCCTGATCCATGCGATCAATCATCGCGGCGTGAACCGCCATCTTCGCGGACTGAAATTTTTGTTGGTCGGACGTCAGATCTTTCCAAGCGACGGCACGAGAAACTTCATTGGAACCGACGCGTTCGCGCAATGCGTCCGCGGAAAGATTCCACGAGGGAACAGTGGCGGGATCGAGCGGCGAAAGTTTGGCGTCGAGCAATTTCATTTTGATCATTCGTTCCCAACGTCGTTTGCGCACCGCGTCCCAGCCATCGCGGTAAGTGTCGCGATATTTAGCGATGTCATCGGGCAACGCTTGAATTGGAAAGTGCGGCGCGGTGAACGCGAGGTATCCAAAAAACGGGCGGTCGGGAAATTTCTCCGCGTGTTCTTCAAGGCAACGAATCGCGTGATCGGCGATGGCAGTAGTCGTATAGAACTTGGCTCCCGCTTCGACAGCAGGAAGTTTTTTGTCATCGAAATAATGGTCGTCGGGATTGAAGTAGCGGTTGTGGTCCTCGAGGCGATAGGAATGATCAAAGCCATTTTCCAAAGGCAATCCATCGATATGCCATTTGCCGGAATGATAGGAGCGATAACCAAGTGGCCGCAGAAAATCAGGCAGCAGCCGCGCCCAATCTTGCCGCACGCCTTTGCCGCCGCCGTCGAGTCCGGGCAACGCGTCGCGATGAATTTGTTGCGCGTAATAACCGGTCAACATTGCCGCGCGCGTTGGCCAGCAGCGGGCGGTGTTGTCGAATTGCGTGAAGCGCAGGCCCTTCTTGGCAAGGGCATCGAGATTCGGCGTCTGAATTTCGCTGCCGTAACAACCGAGGTCGGAGTAACCGAGGTCATCCGCGAGAATGAGCAGAATGTTCGGGCGCGAAACAGTTTTGTCAGCGGCGTTGGTGGAAGCGCTGGCAAATAATCCAACGGCAATGGCGAAAAGAAAACGAAGGTTCATAAATTTTCTGCGTGACGAAATCGTAACCGTGACGACGTCTTGAGAAAATAAATTTCGGAACTCCTCAGAAAAATTGCGGAAACCAAATCCATCAAAGTTGTTGCCGGAATAATCCGGTGAACCACTCGAAACTGCGCCTATACCAAGGTGCTTGTTTCACGTCGGCGAGCGTCATCACATTGGATTGGGCTTTGTCGCGCTCAAAGTCGGCGATCATTCGTTTGGTGAAGGCGCTATCGATGACGTTCATATTGGATTCGTCATTGATGTCGAAGGAGCGCTCGTCGAAATTCACGGAACCGCAAGTAACGAAAGCGTCGTCCACTATCATGATTTTGCAGTGCAATAAGGCGGGATGATATTCGTAAATTTGAACGCCAGCGCGCATCAGCTGCGGCCAGAGCGTGCGGGAAGCGTTGCGAACAATATTGTTGTCAATGTTGCCGGGCGTGATGACTTCCACTTCCACGCCTCGTTGCCGGGCTTTCAACAAGGCTTCGAGCGCCATGTCGTCGGGAACAAAATAAGAATGTTCGAGGCGAATATGTTTTTTCGCGGCTGTGGATGCAAAACGAGCCGGCATTCACCGAAGAGTTTCCCGTGCAAATTCGCGAACGTAGCGATGTCGCAGGTCAAACCCGATTACTCCTGAATTTCGGCTCTGCGCATCTGCCGCTGACGGAGTTGCGAATCGTAACTTCAGATCCGCTCTTCACGCGGCAGGTGAGGCTCGCGATGCAGGCCGTGGTAGAAAATGTCGTGGAGGAACGAACGTTGGCGCGCGGAACTGTTTTTCGAATTGCGCTGGAAAATCAACCGGTGGTTTCCCATTTGGATTTCCCGATCAACGTGAATTCGCCGACGCGTGAACTTTTACTGCTGATTCAAAATGAGGATAATCCTCCGCTTGCGATCACCGATATCCGCGCCAAACGCCGAGTGGTTCATCTCCTTTTCCATGCGACCAGTCTGGGCAAATACGTTGTTCTATCAGGAAATAAATCAGTCAATGCGCCGCGTTACGATTTGGCTGCGCTGAACGTCGATTTGAAAAGCGTTCCCATAAGTTCCTTGCGTCTTTCAGCCAGAGAACTGAATCCAGATTACAACCCGCGCGAAGCATTGCCGGAGATTTCCACAACCGGCGTACACCTTGATATTTCAGCCTGGCAATTTCGCAAACCAGTGAGGTTGAGCGGAAGCGGCGTTCATCAACTTGAACTGGACCTCGACATCCTCGCGCACGCGCAACCTTCTTTTGCCGATCTTCGATTAATGAAACAAGATTGTCAGGTTCCATTCATTCTGGAACGCACCAGCCTCGTCCGGCCGCTCGCAGTGACGCTCGTCTCCGCCAACGATCCCAGAACGCCAAATCTCAGTCGCTGGTCATTGCAGTTAACGCGCAGCAATTTGCCGATTACAAAAATCACCGGCCGAGTGAAGACGCCATTGTTCAAACGCGACGTGGTTCTCCATGAAAAAATGCACAACGGTCGCGGTGAGATTTTGACACGCACTCTGGGTGAGGCGCACTGGACCCAAACGCCCGGCGCGCTTTCACGGGAATTCACTCTCGTTCTTTCTGCGGTGCCCGAATCCGACACGCTCTTTTTGGAGATCAATAACGGCGACAATCCCGCAATTGAACTGGAAAACGTTCAGGCGTTTTATCCCGTCACTCGAGTTCTGTTCAAAGCCACCAACGAGAATCCGCTGGTAATATATTATGGCAACAGTCGCGCTGGTTTTCCGGGATACGATTTGAATCTTGTGGCCGGCCAAATTCTCGCAGCGGAGAAAAACCTCGCGAAACCTGGGGTGGAAGAAACCGTCAGACCGACGAAGACGCTGAGTCGCATTTTAAGCGGAAAAGCCGGGATCATCTTCTGGATTGTGCTCGGTCTGGTGGTCTTCGGTTTGCTGGTCATCATTACTCGTTTGCTGCCGAAAGCAGATTCAACAAACTCAGCCGACAGCGGCAGCGAAGAATCCCGATAACGCGCCGTTCTCCAGAAGCCACCACGTGCTTAGGATTTGGATTTGCATTCAGAATTTCCTATCCTGCACCCATGTTCAATCGTCTCTGTTTCTTTTTCGTTACAATCTTTTGTACAGTTTGTTTTGCGAATCAGTCGTCTGCGGCCTCCGCGCGGAAGCCGAATATCGTTTTCCTTCTCGCCGATGATTTGGGCTATGGCGACCTCGGTTGCTACGGGCAGAAAAAAATTCGCACGCCGAACATTGATCGGATGGCGAGCGAAGGAATGAAATTTACCCAACATTATTCTGGAAGTCCGGTTTGCGCGCCATCGCGTTGCGTGTTGATGACGGGAAAACACCCGGGCCACGCGTTCATTCGCGACAATCGCAGTGTCGGGCCGGAGGGACAATTTCCTATTCCTGATCGCGAAGTGACGATTGCGGAATTGCTGAAAATAAATGGCTACGCAACCGGCGCATTTGGCAAATGGGGGCTCGGCGGACCGGAGAGTTCCGGGCGTCCGCTCAAGCAGGGCTTTGATCGTTTCTACGGTTACAATTGTCAGGCGGTCGCGCACAATTTGTTTCCAGCTTATCTCTGGGACGACGAGCAACGCGTGTCGTTGAATAATCAGGAACTCGGCTACAATCAAAAACTGGCGGAAGACGAGGATCCGAAAGATCCGAAAAGCTACGAACGTTTCAGCGGCAAGGATTACGCGCCTGACCTTTATTCTGAACAGGCGTTGAAGTTCATTCGCGACAACAAAAGTCGTCCCTTCTTTTTGTTTTATCCGACGATCATCCCGCATCTCGCGTTGCAGGTGCCGGAAGATTCGCTCAAGGAATATGAAGGCAAATTGCCCGATGAACCGTATCCGGGTGGACGTGGTTATCTTCCGCACCGTTCACCGCACGCTGCGTATGCTGCAATGATTACGCGGATGGATCGCGAAGTCGGCCGCGTCATGGCTCTCATCAAGGAACTTGGTCTCGATGAGAACACGATTTTCGTTTTCACATCGGACAATGGCCCCGCATCGCAAGGACTCGGTGGAACTGATCGTGAATTTTTCGATTCCAACGGTCCGCTCCGCGACGAGAAGGGTTCCATTTACGACGGCGGAATTCGCGTGCCAATGATTGTGCGTTGGAAAGGACGCATCGAACCAAACACGGTTTCCGAACGCGTCACTGGTTTCGAAGATTGGTTGCCGACGTTGCTTGAATTGACCAAGGACAAAAAGAAAACACCGAAGAACATCGACGGAATCAGCTTCGCCCCCGTTTTGTTTGGGAAAGCTTTGAAGGAACGTCCGTTTCTTTATCGCGAGTTTCCGAATTACACCGGGCAACAATGTATTCGCATCGGCGATTGGAAGGGGCTTCGTAGAAACATGAATCC
>JBBQAX010000193.1:0-8530 GCA_038316905.1 Verrucomicrobiota bacterium
GGATCGCCGCCCCTTCCACGCCGAGGTGCGTGTGCGCCGGTTCGATGGGGAGTGGCGATGGCTTGAGTCCCGCGCCCGGCCGCATTTCTCCGGCTCCGGCGAGTTTCTGGGCATGGTGGGCAGCAGCCCCGACATCACCGAGCGGAAGGAAGCCGAGGACGCGCTCCGTGTAAGCCAGCAGTTCACCCGCAGTGTCCTGGAAAATCTCTATGCCTTCGTCGGCGTGATGTCGACGGACGGGACCTTGACCTACGCGAACCGCGCGCCAGTGGAGGCGGCCGGCATCCCGGCCGGCGATGTGATCGGGAAGAAGTTCTGGGACTGCTACTGGTGGAGCTATTCCCCGGAGATCCAGGCGCAATTGCGGGACGCGTGCGAGCGTGCCGCCAGCGGCGAGGTCGTGCGCTACGACGTGCCCGTGCGCATGGCGGGCGACACGCGGGTGTGGATCGATTTCCAGGTCGCGCCGCTGCGCGATGCGGAAGGGCGCATCACGCATCTCATTCCAACGGCGATTGACATCGCTTTGCGCCACGCTGCCGAGCAAAAATTACGCGCGAGCGAGGAGCGCATGCGGCTGGCCACGGAGGCCACGGGGGTGGGCACCTGGGAATGGAACCTCCTCACGAACGCGATCCGCTGGGACGCGCAGCTGTTCCGCATCTACGGCCTCGCTCCCACGCCGGATGGCTTGGTGCCATACACCGACTGGAGCACCGCCGTGCTGCCCGAGGAACTGCCGAAAACTGAGCGCATCCTGCACGACATCGTGCGCCGCTGCGGCTCGAGCCGCCGCGAATTCCGCATCCGCCGGCGCGACGACGGCGAAGTCCGCGTCATCGAAGCCGTGGAAACCGTCAGCGCGAATGCCCAAGGCGAGATCGAGTGGGTGGTGGGGACAAACCTGGACGTGACCGAATTGCGCGAGGCCCAGAAGCAATTGCAGGAACACGCCGGGATTTTGGAAAGGACCGTGGCGGAACGCACCGCTGACTTGAAGGAAAGCAACGAGCAACTCGAAGCGCTGGTTTACACCATCGCGCACGACCTGCGTGCCCCGCTTCGCGCCATGCAAGGTTTCTCGGAATTGCTGGTGGAAGATTACGCACCGGCCCTGGACGAAACGGCACGGGATTATCTCAAACGCATCCATCATTCCGCGGCGTTCATGGATAAAATGATTATCGACCTCCTCGTGCTCGGTCGCGCGGGACGTTTGGAAATCGCGCTGACACCGGTCGCGGTGCAAGCCGCGTGGGACGCCGCGCTTTTCCAATGCGCCATGGAAATCGAAGAGACCCATGCGCAAATCGAAATCGTCGCGCCGCTGCCCTCGGTGTGCGCCCACGAAACGACGCTCACGCAGGTGCTGGCCAATTTATTGAACAACGCGCTGAAATTCGTGGAGCCCGGGGTCCAGCCCAAGATTCGTTTCTGGGCGGAAACGATGCCGTTGAAGGACGAAGGTCGAGAATCGAGAGCTGAAGGCGCTCCTGCTCTCGACCCTCGACCTTCGACCCTCGACTCTTCTCGAGTTCGCCTCTGGATAGAGGACAACGGCCCGGGAATTCCAGCGGACTTGCACGAGCGCATTTTCCGGGTGTTTGAACGCTTGCACGGCGCGCGTTATCCCGGCACCGGCATTGGCCTGTCTATCGTGCGCAAAAGCATTGAACGCATCGGTGGAAAAGTCGGGCTGGAATCCGAGCCTGGCAAAGGCACCCGGTTCTGGATCGAATTAGAGAAGGCGTAAAACTTAAAGAAAAGGAAATCAATGACCTACAAAGAGTTCCGGCAACAGGCGTTGGCAATCTCAAAGGAACCTTTTGAAGGCTCGGATGAAAACCTCTTGGAATACGGCATCCAGCGTGCGCGGTTCAGAGAGAACCAATTGCAACGCTTAATTGTATTGGCCAATCAAACGGGTTTTTCGACGGCGAAAAGAAAAGTTGCCGGTTGGCGGAGGCAATTAGAAAGAGTGGGACAGATCAAAATGCGGCTCAAAATGCAAAAAAGTGAACCCTCTCCCATCCGCGCCTTGATTGGAAAACCCGTTGATCGCGCCCTCCCCACTCTTGTCACCGAAGTCAGGCCGGAGCCTTCTCGGATGAGACCCCAATAAAGTTCCCCGGTTCATCCGCTCACCTGAAAATAGCCCAGAGCTGTAGCTCTGGGTTCACGGTCCGATAAACGATCCAGTCCCGAAGGGACGCCCGAGAATAACCCGGCGTTTCAACGCCGGGTTGGATAAAAACAGCATGAGTCCCGAAGGAACGGCGGAAAAAACCTTCTTCGCTCAGGCGCTTCCGCGTTCTCAACCGTCCCTTTGGGACAAAAAGAGGATTGCAAGAATTGAGCTGCGCCCACATTAACGCTTCTCAACATTTCCGTTTTGCACCTGCTTGAATTGAACTTTCAGGGCGCGAGCATTGGTTGAGAATTCCAGCAACCGCATTAATCCGACCGTTCCTTCCGCTGTGCGAAATCCATAAAGTATTGGCAAAGGAGGCTTCACTGAAATAAAACGCAAATCCTCATGAAGTTTGGATGAAGCGTTAGTTGGGGTGTGGTTCGATTTGACCTTACCCTCATTCAAAGTTTGAAGCAAAGAAGCGCGAGACGGCGAATTGGTCCAGAGATTCGTCTCCAGTTTTGTCATTGCAGCAGCGAACAACCCCAGGCTTGGTTCCGGTCGCGGAGCGACCAACAGCAGGTCCATTCCAGACTCTTCAATCCAACGATTGATTCTCGATTGGTTCCAGTCTCCGGTTTCGGTTGGCCACGTAATCACCTCGCCACGATCCAGATCGATTCCGGCAGGCTGATGCATAATCGGTTTTTCAGGCTCAAATTCCAATGTGAGTTCGCGCTCTTCGTTTGAGAGTTGGTCCGGCGTATCCATCCGGTTCAAGAGCCAAACTAAATCCGCCGCTTCCGATTCGGAGAAATTGCCAGCGATTGTCACTTTGCCGCCTAAAATCTCAGACTGAATGACCGGAGCGGATAACACGCGCCCGTTAACGATCATGGCTAACTGACGCCCCACATTTGCGCGGGTGATTTCAGCAAAACGCGTTTGTCCTTCGGGCGTAAGCTCAAGATCGATTTGCCACTCCTGAGATTGATGATCTTTGGTCAGACGAGCTTTCTTCAACGCTTCGCTTCCCATCAACATGGTTTTCTGCACACGCAACGCCGATCCATCATGAGGTGCTGGCAGTAAATCGGTCGGAACACTGGCACTCACATCGTTGGATACGAGACGGAATTGGAGCGGCGACTCCGCAGAGGATGATCGCGCGTCATCCTCTATGTCACCACGATCAGGAACTTGACTTTGTCGCGTATCGCCCGTTTCGGCATCTGCGATTTCCACGCGCGTCCGGTGTCCGGGAACCAGCGACACATTGCGAAACTCCACCCATTGATATTCGCGCCGTTGCAGTTGGAATTCTTTGATGTTGGCAAATTCCTCTTTCGTGAAAGATGTCATGCCGCGCCGAATACCGCCGGACACTGACATGCGCGAGCTTTCGAGCGGAACAATAGTCCCGTCCGCGTTCACAGCAGCCATGCGAGTTTCAAATTCATCGTATGCGTTGAAATTAAACGAAATTGCGACGTCCCCGTTACGGTTCGTGATGCCTTGGAAACCTGCCTTCCATTCGCCATGTTGCGACTGACCGAACGGCGGGTTTCTGCCAACCTGAACCGCGATGATTTTCTCCCACGTTCCATCTGCAACGCCAACTTGCACATTCATTTCTATCGCGCCTGGCGGACACGCGATCTCTTGGATGCAAAGTCTGGCCGAAGGTTGTCTTTGATCTCCATTTTCAAACGATCCCGTTCCCAAAATGCCTGAGGCGGGATCGAATTTCACTACTAGCGATCCAGCGTTTCCGGTGCGACTACGAACCCGATACGCCAATTGCTTAATCACCTTTTCGGCGACCCAACTGTTTCCGTTGTTGTCGATGGGAAATGGTTCATTCATTGGCGCTCCGTTCGGAAGCCACCCTGTGCCGTCGGAGGGATGATGGCCAAGTCCGATCAACTCAATTTCGCCTTGCTGGTATCGGGCAATGAACGGCGGGGAATTTACCGAACGAAGTGAACCACTCATCTTCGTTGTATTCTTCTCCAGAATCGCGGCCTTTTGTTCCTGCGCTTTTGTCATGGAAATGGCTTCGCGGCTTTTGCCAAATCCCAAGACCAGGGCGGCCACAATCCCAAAGCTGAGGAGAACGACCAGCGTTGCTTGAACCAACCCTTTCTTTAACCGGCAGAGAAGCGCGAGAATTAGTGCGACACTGCCAACAATCATCGGCGTGACGTAGCGCCAGTCTGTGAGATGCATCCATAAAGCGGTGCCAGCCGTCCCAGCAAAAAACCAAAACAGCGCGATGTATTGCATCGTTGTTTTTGGTGCGACGGATTCAGGCTGTTGCTTCTCAGCTTCGTGGAGAATCCGGGTTCCTCGCCCCGTCAGAATTGGCTTTCGATTTGCCTCGAACGCTTCGCGCACCTCTTTCTTACTCAAAATAATTAAAGACCAGATTCCGAATGGTAATCCGAGGAGAAAGCCGGGCGGAATAATCATCGCCAGAATACTTCCCGCGATACAGGAACCATACGACTTGAGCCGCAACATTCGCGTCGCTCCCAAAATGATGAGTATTCCAAATATGCCAATGATCAGAGGCCCGATGCCGAGAAAAACGGTAGCTCTGTCTTTTCCTGAGCCTACGAACTGAACGAAAAAAATGCCCGCCATCACGACGAGCAAACCAATATTTATTCCACCTGCGATCATCAACCCAATTGCAGGGATTTTTAAAAGCCGACGTGTTTCTTGATTGCCTTGATCATGTTGTTTGCCGCTGTCTTCAATTTTCGGCGGTGCCAAGGGCGAGCTGGCAATGTTCTCCACCTGCGTTTTGAAGACGCTGGCCTGTTCGTAACGAAGTTCTGGATTTTTTTCCAACGCACGCAAAACCACCTCATCCAGGCGAACATCGATCTGCACTTTCTTCGACGGCGCTTCGATGCGTTTGCCGGGAAGTTCGCCAGTGAGCATTTGATAAAACACAACACCCAGCGCGTAGATGTCCGCGCGATGATCGACTTGCGATGGATTCTCCGTTTGCTCCGGCGCCATGTAGCTCGGTGTGCCCATGACTTTGCCCGCTTCGGTGAGTTCGGACGTTGGGAGTTCCGCCTTCTGGCGGTCCGGGTTCGCCGCGCTGGAACCGCCTGAAGGCGGGACTCCAAACGCTGCCGCATCCGTTCCCACGATTTTCGCCAAACCGAAATCCGCCACCTTCACTCGACCGCGCCGATCCATCAGAATATTTTCCGGCTTGATGTCGCGATGGACGATGCCGTGATCGTGCGCGAATTGCAGCGCGTCGCAAATTTGCGGGACAATGGCCAATGCTTCGTGCGGAGAAATGCGGCTGCCTTGCAGAAGTTGTCGGAGCGTCACGCCATCAACAAATTCCATGAGGAAATAGTAAAGTGGCACGGGCGTCTCGCCCGTGCCACTTTGAACGCGACCAAATTCAAAAAGGGTAACGATGTTGGGATGATGCAATTTCGCCAGAGCTTTGGCTTCACGGGTGAATCGTTCAGCGAATCCAGGAGTATTGCCAATCCCGGGCGGAAGAATTTTTAGCGCAACGATACGGTCGAGTTCTTTTTGACGCGCTTTGTAAACCGCGCCCATTCCGCCGCGCCCGAGCAGTTCGAGGATTTCGAGCTGCGGAAATTTTTCGGCAAGCTCGGCTGGAGTTGGTGGTTGTCCGGGAGCTTTGGTTTCGTGCGCGCCGACATCGCCGGTGAATTCAGTTTGCGTCGCCACGTTCATTTCCATCACGCAACGCGGGCAAAGTCCGGCCTTGGCGTTCACGGGAAGCGGTGCGCCACATTGCGGGCAATTTTGCGGAGTTGTCGTGCTCATACCGGGTTCTTCGCAATCCGCCGACGTTTGTTACAAACTTTCATGAGCGACCCAGCGCGCGAGCCAGATGATGCAATTCCGCATCGACATCCGCAGCCTCGGATAAAGTCTGCGCGATTTCTTCCCGATAAATTTCCCGAAAGCGTTTTCGCAATCGATGCACGGCTACGCGGGCTGCGCCTTCACTCGCGCCGAGGCGAACCGCAACCGCGGCGTAATCAATTCCGCCACGGGCCGCCATGAGACAATCTTTTAACGCGTCGAATTCTCCCGGTTTTCCTCCCGTGGCGAATTCGTTTTCTAGTCGATCCAAAGTGAGGTCATGCAGCGTGATGGCCCATTGCCGGTCAAAAGATTCGTCGGGCGGAAGTTGGGAGGTGACATCGGCGGCGTAGCGACTTTCGGCAAACGCGGTATCCATTCGCAGGTGAGGCTGGCCGCCGCCCCGACGTTGCGATGAGGCGCGACGCCATTCGCTTATCATAAAATTTTTCAATGCGACGATCAGGAAGGTGCGGAGTTTTCCTTTGTCGCGATCGGCGGTGTCGAGCCAGCGTTTTTCTAAAAGACGGGCGAAAAATTCCTGCGTGAGATCCTGCGCGTCATGCGGCGATTGACCGCATCGCCGCACGTAAGCGTAAAGCGGAAACCAATACGCCTGGCAAATCGTCTCCAGCGCCGCCGCTGATTGCGCGGAAGTTTCCTTGCGCGCCGCGAGCACGACTGACCAGCGGGTGTTTGGGAAAGTTTGCGGCTGAGCGCCGGATGTTATCGCTTTGGTCATTCACAAAAAACTTAGCGAAACGGAAACGGTTGTTACAGGAATCTTAAATTGACCTGAGGCAGAACGCGCGCTGTGGCTCGCGTGATTCAGATCTACTTCATGCGGAAAAATGGAAATACCACTTCCACTGCTGTCACCGCGAGAAAGATGAGGCTGACGAGAGCGTTCAGGCGGAAGAAGGCATTTTGCACCCAGTTCATGCTCCGACGCCGCGCCAGCCAATGTTCCACGATCAGGCAGAATGCGATGAGAAAAACTCCAATGATGTAAGCGATTCGAAAACCACTGAGCAGGCCGAAAACCGTCAATACCATCACCATGACCATGTGAGAAAAAAATGCGGCAGCCAGGGCGTTCTTCACCCCCCATCGCACGACGAGCGAACGCAATTTGTGTTGGCGGTCGAATTCATAATCTTGAATAGCGTAGATTAAATCAAACCCGACCAGCCAAAAAACCACTGCAATTGCGAGGAGCAGAGGAAGTATAAAACTTTCTCGCATTGGCCAAAATGCGAATTCACCTTTGACCGCGAGCCATGCGCCGATTGGTGCGAGAGCCAACGCAATTCCGAGAAAAACGTGAGTGAAATCCGTGAAACGTTTCGTCAGCGAATAAAAACAAACAAAGAACAGCGCGACGGGCGAAAGGTAAAAACAAATTGGGTTCAGGAAAAACGCGGATGCAATCAGCCCCGCTCCGCTGAGCCAGCAAAGCGCCCACGCACTTGTGATGGAAATTTCTCCTGCGGGCAGATGGCGCATTTTTGTGCGAGGGTTTTTCGCGTCGAACTTCCGGTCCACGATCCGGTTGAACGCCATCGCGCAGGTCCGCGCGCAAACCATTGCGGCGAGAATCAGCAGGAAAATCCTCCAGCCCGGCCAGCCACGATTCTCGCGCGCCGCCACCACCATCGAGGCTAATGCAAACGGCAGCGCAAAAACTGTGTGGGACAGTTTTACGAAGGATGACCACTTGGCGATGGTAGAAAACATTTTTAAACCACAGATGGACACGGATTAACACGGATGAATTCCGAGTAAAATTTCTTATCTGTGTCCATCTGTGTTTATCCGTGGTTAATCTTTTTCTTCCGCCCAACGCGCAACCAGTTTTTGCGGAACGCCAAGATGATCCAGCACGCGAGCAACAACCGTATCAATCACTTCAACAATCGTTTTCGGATTCGTGTAAAAAATCGGATTCGCCGGAAGAATCGTCGCGCCAGCTAAAATCAATAATTCAAAATTTTTCACATGCACCAGACTCAACGGTGTTTCGCGTGGGACGAGAATTAATTTTCTTTTCTCCTTCAAAACCACATCGGCAGCGCGAAGCAAAACGTCTTCGCTGAAACCGTGCGCAATGCGACCCATGGTTCCCATCGTGCAGGGAATCACGACCATCGCGTCGGGCGGATTCGAGCCGCTGGCGAAAGGCGCGTTCATGCTTTTCAAACCGTGCGTCTGCACGCCTTCGGGAAGTTTCAATCCATCGGGAAGTTCGGTGGCAATGACTTGATGCGCGTAATTGCTCATCACGACGTGAATTTCGTGTTCGCGCGGATCGAGATTATCGAGCAAGCGCTGGGCGTAAAGCGCGCCGCTGGCTCCGGTGATGGCGACAAGAATTTTCAAGCGCGCAAACTATGGCGAGGCGAGGAATGCGGGGCAAGATTTCCGTAGAACTTCAATGGTAGGGCGCGTCACTCCGTGCGCGCCGGGCTTAACATTGTCAGAAACGGCGCGCACGGAGTGACGCGCCCTACCAAGGTTGGTTTTCTA
>JBBQAX010000194.1:0-8462 GCA_038316905.1 Verrucomicrobiota bacterium
TCAGCGCGCACCAATCGAAATGCTTGCTCAGTAGCTTTCAATTCTTCCGCGGCGATTCGTTTCATGTTTGCGACATCGCCAGCGTCACGCGCTTTGTAAAATTCCAATCCGTTCGCGTAAGCGCGCCAATAATATCCGACCATCCACGCGACACCGTAATCGCGTTCCGCCATTTCGCGACGACTGCCGCTTTTCTCAACGGCTTCGCGTAAATCTTTCAAACCTTCATCCCAGCGGTCGCACAGGTGACGCAGAAGTTTTATGGTCACTTCGGGCGAATACGGATGAGTCCAATTTCTCCAGTCGTCTTTGCAGTTGAATAACGTTGCGTTGCCGAAGGGCGGGGGAATGTCGCGACGATAAAGCGGCAACGAAGGGCCATGTTGCAACGGTGGATTGTAGGTTCCGAAAAATGGAAACTCTTCCGTGAACGCTTCGCTTAATTTTGTCCAACCGCGCACCGCGCTTTCGACTGATTCCGTGCCGTAACGTTTCGCGGCGATTCGTCGCAACACTTCTGTTTCAGACAAATTCGGATTCCAATTTTGGATCGCGAACGCCTCGGTGTTTGGTGAGGGATAACTGCCGATGGTCCACGTCGCCATCGCGCCATTCACGCCGACGTTGCGCATTCCCTGCGCCTTGCGCGCGAGCAGATTTGGAACAGGAATAAACGGAACCGTGCCGCATTCCCACGTCGTCGAAAGTTGAATCTTGGCAAGAAAATCGAAATCGAATTTCTTGGCTTGTTCAGAACGAATCTTTGCGCGGGGCGAAGGTCCGATTGTGGAAATGGAATATTCTTCGACGTTCATGGGAATGCTGCCGCGCTCGATCCGTGTGCCGCGTTCGAAATCCGCCATGAGTCCGACGCCTTTTGGGAGTCGTTGGATAATTTGTTCCGGCACTTCCTCGCCGAGAACGGAATGCCAACTCCAATCCCAGACGATGAATTTTGCTTTCGGGTCGGCAGCCCAAACGCCTTCGCTCATGCAACGAATCGTTTCCGCGATGACCTCGGCGGAATTTCGTTTTGAACAGCGCGGGCAAACTGTGTTGCGTGTGTGCGAATAACAGTTGGAAAGATTTTCGCTCGCAGTAATGACGAAGACGCCGCCGAGTCCGGGAACTTCGCGAAATAATTTTTCGCACGAGCCGCGCAAATGTTTTTGCACCAGCTCGGTCGAAGTGCAGAGCGCGGCGGTGTTGCCCTCGGGTTGGCCTTTGACGTCGGGATATTTTTCGAAGAACGGCATGAACTGCGCGCGCGGTTCGTTGAGATAGAGATAAACTTTTAAGCCACGTTTCGCGGCGCGGTTCACGAGATCGCGCAAACGTTGCAAACGCGCTCCGCTCCCCGTGCTCAATTCGCCAAACACCGGCGAGGGCACCAAATCTTGCAGCAACACGTAGAGCCAGATGCCGTCGGCGTCTTGATGGAAAAGTTCGTTCAAGTAACCGTCGGGAAATCCGTAATCCAAATCATGACCGAGCGGGTCGGTCAGCAGCGAAAAATAAGAGGCAACGTAACGCGGGTTAAACGACGGCGAATTCGTTTCGCTCGTCGGCGCAAGAAAAGGCCCACCGCGCTCGGCCATGCGTCGCTCCAACTCCACCAGACCGCGCGCGAGGCCGATTTCCGAAGCAGAGCGAATGGAAATTCCATGCTGCGAAATTTGGAGAATATAACTCTCTGGCGATAATGGAACGGTTTCCCATGAGAACGTTAGGAGAATGGAATTTTTCTTCGGCAAATGGGTGCCACGGTTTACCTGATCACGAATTGAGATTTTTTCGGTGCGTTGGGTTTCGCGGCAGTATTTCGCGAAGTCCTTTGCGGACGATGCAAAAAATGCATTCGTGCTGTTGGGAACTTCCATCAACCAGCCTTTTCGCAAATCCGCATCACCGACTTTTGGTTTTATGCCGCGAATAAAATCTGCCGGATTGTGCGCGCGACAAAGGTCAGCGACAAAAGCCAGCCGAGGTTCCTCCGGTGTGTCGCTCACATTCTTCAAATGTTGGCGCAGATGATCTCCGAACCATTTCACGCGCGTTTTAGTTTTTGCGTCAGGCGTTTCGTATTTCAACTCCGTCAACCCGGGCGGCGGAGCTGCGAGCAGCGCGCGGAGAAAAATTTCTTTCGACAAAAAATCATCGAACTCCGCAGGCGTGAAGTGGAGCAGGCTTTCGATTTGTGGGCGCGGTAACAGCGGCCAGTTGCGGCGCAAGACCAGTTCGATATTGCGATGAATTTCTTCGGGCGTTGGCGGTTTGGTTTTGGCCAAGCCAAGTTCCTTGCCGACCTTTTCGATAGTTGAAACGTCAGTTCCCAAAACGTGCGCCAACGTTTTGTGCGGAACGATGTCCCAGTTGCGAAAGATGGCGGCGTGCAGGCGGGAAGGAAAGTAATCCAGGTCAGGGCGAATTTCTTCGGCGCAAAGCAGCCTGGCGGAAAAGTTAAGGAGCAGCAAAACCAGGTAGAATGGCAAAGCGCCTTGGAGGGAGGGTTGGATTTTTCTGTAAATTGTCATCGGGGATTTGCGCCAAACCTGCCGAATGCAAAAAGAAATGAAAAGAGAAACCTAATCTGGCGCGGGTTTCAGCAGGTTCGACGGGTTGCCTCGAAGACCTTCACGATGCACGTTGCAATGTCCCGGCAGGACATTATGCAAACCAAAATTTATTTTATAATTTACATCAGTTCCGCGACGCGGCCTTTCTCCAAGAACGAACTTTTGGAATTGTTGGCCAAGTGCCGGGAAAATAATATTCAACTGAACATCACGGGCATGTTGCTGTTCAAAGCCGGGTTTTTTCAACAAATCCTCGAAGGTCCTGAAGACGTGGTTAAATCTCTTTACGCAAAAATTCAGAAGGATCCGCGTCATCGCGGCGTGATCAAGGCTTTCGAAGGATACGAAAACGAGCGCCAGTTTTCCGAATGGTCGATGGGCTTTTACGATTTGAACTCGGCCGAGGCGGCGGATATTCCCGGCTACAGTCCCTATTTAAACACACCGCTTTCGGACGAACAGTTCATGTCAAATCTCGGAATTTGCCGCCGCTTTATGTTGATGTTCAAAAAATACGGCGCGAAGTGAACTGAACGCTTTTGTCTCTGGAAAATAAAGTAGCCATCACCTTCGTTTCGCAGTAAAAAATTCCGCACAGACAACCCAAGGACAACGTTATGCCTACACTCGCCACGACGGTTGACGGTCTCAAACTTCCGAACCCATTTATCATCGGTTCCGGGCCGCCGGGCACGAATCTCAATGTCATCGGCAAAGCGTTCAAGGAAGGGTGGGGCGCGGTCATCGCCAAGACCGTTTCGTTGGATTCGTCCAAAGTCATCAACGTGACCCCGCGTTACGGCAAGTTGATGGCGGGCGACGGCAAGGAAGTCATCGGTTGGGAAAACATCGAGTTGATTTCCGACCGACCGTTGAAAATCTGGGAGGAAGAATTTAAGAAGTGTAAACAGATGCATCCGGATGGCGTGTTGATCGCGTCGATCATGGAGGAACATAACAAGGATGCGTGGATCGAATTGGTGAAACGCTGCGAAGCATCGGGAGTGGACGCGTTTGAATTAAATTTCTCCTGCCCCCACGGTTTGCCAGAAAGAAAGATGGGCGCGGCGATGGGGCAGGACCCGGACATCCTCGAAGAAGTGTGCGGCTGGGTCAAAGGCGCGGCGACCAAACCTTTCTGGGCGAAGATGACGCCGAACATCACGCACATCGAAGATCCCAGTCGGGCCGCTTTGCGCGGCGGGGCGACGGGATTATCGGCGATCAATACCATTCGCAGTGTCATTGGAGTGAATCTGGACACGTTGCGACCGGAACCAAGTGTTGAAGGTTACACGACGCCGGGCGGTTATTCGTCCAAAGCGGTGAAGCCAATCGCGCTGCGCATGGTAATGGAAATCGCGACGATGATTCGCAAAGAATTTCCCGGACGGTCGTTGTCGGGGCTTGGTGGAATCGAATCCGGCAACGACGCCGCGCAATTTATTTTGCTCGGTTCGGACACGGTTCAAGTTTGCACCGGCGTAATGAAGTTCGGTTACGAATGCGTGAAGCCAATGTGCGACGAATTGCTGGCGTTTATGGACAAACATAAGTTCGAGACGCTCGCGGATTTCAAAGGGAAGAGCCTGGATTATTTCACCACGCACGCCGACCTCGTCAAACGCCAGGGCGAACGCAAAGCCGCGCAGAAAGCTGCCGCCGCTGCACCGCAAAAGAAAATGGTGCAAGCCGACGGCGAATGGACGGGCGAGGAATTCGTCAAGCAATCGCAGGCGTTGACGAGTTAGATGAAGCGTCATTTCGAAATGAGGGAAAGAGCGAACGGCGTCTTGCATTGGACGACGCGGTTGCTGATTGCGGGCGTTTTGTTGGCTTCGCCTTTTTGCGTTCTCGCTGAGAATCCTCCTGCCAAAGTCGATGTGCGAAAAGCCGCTCCCGCCACGTTTAGCGCTGCGAAGATTGCGGCGATTGAGACAGCGGTGCAGGCGGAGATAAAGCGGCAGGATAACGTCGTGGGTCTCGCGGTGGGAATCATTTCAGAAGGCCAGATCATTTATGTGAAGGGATTTGGTTACGCCGATTTGGCGGAGGAGATCCCTGTCAGTAGGGATACGATGTTCCGTTGGGCATCCTGCGCGAAATCCGTGACCGCGATAACCGCGCTGCAACTCGTTGAACAAGGCAAACTGGATTTGGCAGGCGACGTGCGAACCTATGTGCCGGAGTTTCCTGACAAGGGAGAACGCATCACGACGCGTGATCTACTTTGTCATCAAAGTGGCATCTCGCATTACGGGCTTAATGTCGTTGCGACAAAACGGACTTACCCGATGGCGCATCCGTTCGAGGACGTTGTTCTCGGGCTGGATCATTTCAAAGAGACGCCGCTATTGGGCAAGCCGCAGGAGAAATATATTTACAGCACTTACGGTTACATGTTGCTCAGCGCAGTGGTGCAGCGAGCGGGTGAAAATAAATTTGCCGACCAGGTGCGGGATCGCGTCACTCGCCCGTTGGGCATGACGACGTTTCAACCGGACTATCAATGGATCAACATTCCCAATCGCGCGATTGGGTATCGCAAGCTTGGAAAGATGACGATCCGTTCAACGGATACTGATGTGAGTTACAAACTCGGAGGAGGCGGATTTATTTCCAATATCGATGACTTCGCCCGTTTTGCCCAAGGCTTGATGGATCGACGATTCATGACTGAGAAGTCAGAGAAGTTGATGTGGGCGGGACAGAAATTGTCCGACGGCACAGCCACCCGCTACGGCTTTGGTTTTGGAATCCGTAACGAACGATCCGACCTGGATTTTTGTGTATCGCATGCTGGTTCGCAGGAGAAAACGAAGACGTGCTTCATGATTTTTCCAAATGCAAAGCGAGGAGTGGTCGTGATGTCGAACTCCGAATGGGTCAACCCCGACGCGTTTTGCAACTTGATTGACAAGGTCGTGCGACTTTCCAGCACCAACATCGAAACTTCTGCAATTTCCAATGAATAATACACTCGAAAGCTGCCCGAATTTTATCGGTGGCGAATGGATTGATTCCAAACTCGACGGCACACCGGTTCATAATCCATCGACCGGCGATGTGATTGCGCAATGTCCGCCCGGAAATGCTGCCGATGCGAACGCCGCCGTTGAGGCCGCACACGCCGCATTTCCCGCGTGGATGGAAACGCCGCCGGTCGAACGCGTCCGCATTCTCGGACGTTTCAAAATGTTGATGGAAGATAATTTTGAAGAGATCGTGCGCTGCAACACGCGTGAACATGGCAAGACGCTCGTCGAATCGCGCGGCGATGTGAAACGCGGGATGGAAGTGATCGAATTCGCGCTCGGAGTGCCGTCGTTGATGATGGGCGATGTTTTGGAAAACATCGCGCGCGGAATTGATTGCGAAGCGATTCGTCAACCGCTCGGCGTTTGCGTCGGCATCACGCCGTTTAATTTTCCCGCGATGGTTCCGCTTTGGATGTATCCCATCGCCATCGCGTGCGGAAATACGTTCGTCCTGAAGCCGAGCGAAAAAGTTCCTCTCACCGCGATCAAGATTGCTAAGCTGTTGGAGAAAGCTGGTTTGCCAAAAGGTGTTCTCAACATCGTTCACGGCGGACGCGAAGTGGTGGATGCGCTGCTCACACATCCAAAAGTGAAAGCGATTTCGTTCGTCGGCTCCACGCCGATTGCGAAATACATTTACGAAACCGGCACCAAACACGGCAAACGCGTGCAATCCAACGGCGGCGCAAAAAATTATGTGCTGCTCATGCCCGATGCGGATGTGGAAAATTCCACACGCGGAGTCATCGAAGCGGCGTTCGGTTGCGCAGGCGAACGCTGCATGGCTGGCTCGACGGCGGTGGTCGTGGGAGAAGCAGAGAAAACAGTTTTGCCCACGCTGATCGAAGCCACCAAGCGCATCAAAGTCGGCCCCACTGATCGAGAAGCGCAGCCCGATATGGGACCCGTCATCACGCGGCAGCATCGTGACAATGTGGAGAGATTGATCGAAGCTGGATTGAAAGAAGGCGCGAAAATTTCCGCTGATGGTCGCGGCGTAAAAGTGAGCGACGCGCCGAATGGTTTTTTCCTGGGCGCAACCATTCTCGATCACGTCGAAAGCGGCATGACCGTGGCGAAGGAAGAAATTTTCGGTCCGGTTCTCAACGTGATGCACATGGAAGATTTGGATTCCGCCATTGAATTGGCCAATCGCTCGGCTTACGGAAACGGTGCTTCTATTTTCACGCGCAACGGCAAAGCGGCGCGCGAATTCAAACATCGCGTCAACTGCGGCATGGTCGGCATCAACATCGGCGTGCCAGCTTCCATGGCGTGGTTTCCGTTCAACGGGTGGAACGATTCCTTTTTCGGCGACCTTCACATGCAAGGCAAAGAAGGTGTGCAGTTTTTCACCCAACAAAAAGTCACGACGAGCCGCTGGTTCAGTTACGGGGAAGGGGATATTTGGCATCGGTGACAATTCCTTGTGCTAGGGCAAACCTGCGGAGACTGTCGCAAAACATCGGCCTTCTTCCTCGCCCCATGAGGAACGAACGGGGAGAGGATCGAGGAGAGGGGAAATTGCAAATAAAAAGGCACCTCCTCTCCCCGACCCTCTCCTTCATCCGATGGAAGAGAGGGAGAAATACACGACTCCGAGGTTTTGAGACAGTCTCAACGAGTTTGCCCCAACGTTAGGTAGCACAGCAACGCCGACCCTATCTTAAAAAAGTTGTCATCTGCTTAATGCCGCGATCAAACACGCCAGTTCTTCCGCAGCTTGCGTAGGATCATTCAACGTATCGCTGATCTCTGCTTTGACCAGTTCACGAAAGCGGCGTCGCAATCGGTGAATGGCCACCTTAATCGCGCCTTCGTTCATTCCGAGCTGGCGGGCGGCATCGGCTTGAGAAAGGTTATCACTATCGCCCGTCAGCCACGGTTTGAGCGTTTCAAAATGGTCGGACTTCCCTGCAAGTTTCTGTTCTGCGGCGAGCGCGTCCAGTGCGCGAGCAAGAACCGTCAACGCCCATTTCTTATCAAACTCGGCATCGGGACCCGACGCTTTTTCATCCGACAATTGCAAACCGGGCGACGTATCGGTTCCTGACTCGATGGATGCGTGCGTTTGGCCGGAACCGCGTTTGACGGCGTTCGCGCGATCTCGTGCGTCAGCGAGAAAATGTTTCACCGCACCGAGCAAATAGGAGCGAAAACGTCCTTTGCTTTGCTCGACGGAATTCAATCCCTGCTTTGCCAAAAGCCGTGCGAAAAATTCCTGCGTCAAATCACACGCCGCATCTTCGTCCCGCGCGTTGCGACGAACAAACGCCAAGACCGGCGCATAATACGCCGCGCACAAATCACTCAACGCGACTTTGGCTTCGGGAGAATTCCCGCGCGCTTCCAGCACCCGCGTCCATTGCGTGGTGACGAACGTGTCTGACACAACCTTTCTTGGAGTTAAATCTTTCAAAGCTAAATCATTTTCCCTCGATCTCTCGCACTCTTTGCTTCAGCTTTTTAATGTCAGGATGGTTGTCCGTAAACTCAGTCCGCATCTCGGCAAGTTTCGCCCTAGCCTCACGTAAAGCAGCGGAAGCGTTCGGTTCTTCCTTCGTTATTCGCTCCAATTCGAGCAACCGCGCCAACAACGATTTGACCGCTGGATGATCATCAGTGAAATGGATACGAAGCTCGGCGAGTCTCGCCTTCGTCTCGCGTAAGTCAGCGGGAATATTCGGCTCCTCTTTATCCATTCGTTCCAATTCATGTAATCGCGCCAATAGCGATTTAACCACGTCATGATCATCCGTGAACTCAACGTGAAGCTCCTCAAGTCTCAATCTTGTCTCTCGCAAATCCGAAAAATTGGTCGACCCAACATTAGGCTTCCTTGATTCCG
>JBBQAX010000195.1:0-8439 GCA_038316905.1 Verrucomicrobiota bacterium
ACAACCTGGCTACGGTTTATTATCTCGCGGGATCGTCGGGTTGGGGCGCCACGTTTGGCAGTCGTCCGACGGTGCAGTGGAATCCGCGCATCCTGACTGAAAACGGGTTGTTCGGCGTCCAAGCCAACCACTTCAGCTTCACCTTCATGGGAGCTGCGAATGTTCGCGTGGCCATCGAAGCTTGCACGAATCTGGCCCAACCCAACTGGTCCACGGTTGCCCATTTGATCTGCGGCGGTGATGGCGAGGTTCAGTTTAACGATCCCGCTGCGGCCAATTTGCCAAGCCGTTTCTACCGCTTCCGTCCTGAATAATTCTGCGGTCGATTCCACGAAACGAAATTTATTTATGAAGAAAATTTTCCTCTTTCCCGTGCTCCTCGCTGGCTTTGCCTTAATGCCCGTTTGTTCAGCCACCGCCCAGACCTTCACAACGCTGAAGAGCTTTAGCAGTTCCAATGTCTTCGGCGGCGGGCCCTACATTGATACCGGTCTGACGCTGAGTGACGGCATGCTCTATGGCACGGGCGGCACCCTCTACAAGATCCGCACCAATGGCAGCGATTTCAGCGTGATCCACACATTCACGGGAGATTTCTGGGTGTACGGGCGAGGGCGCGTCGCCGTGTCCGGCGATACGATCTATGGAACAACCCTCTATGGTGGCAGCACCAACGGCGCTCCCCCCGGCGACACCCTTGGGCACGGCATCATCTACCGGGTGAACACCGATGGAACCGGTTTCACGGTCTTGCGAGAATTCAACAAGGCAGGCGGCGATGGTTACCGGCCGGCCTTCGGCCTGATTCTCTCAGGGAACACGCTCTACGGCACCACCACTGGAGGTGGGACTTTCGACCGCGGCGTTGTCTTCAAGATTGGCACCAACGGCACCGGCTATCACAACATCCACTCGTTCAACGCGCAGACGGAGGGATCTCAACCCCAAGCGGAATTGACGCTCATCGGAAACACTTTGTTTGGAACGACCGCCTTCGGCAGCTTTGCCCAGCCCAATGGAGGGATGCTTTTCAAAATCGGTTTGGACGGCAACGGTTTTGCGGTCCTCTACACCTTCACGAATGTCTCGGTGCAGAGCGAATTCATCAACGGCCTCACGCCGGTGGGCGACACGCTTTACGGCGTCGGTTACGATTTCAACTCGGACAAGTCCAGCTTGTACAAAATCAACACCAATGGCACTGGTTTCCAAATCATCCGCCAACTACCCACCGGTTCTTCCTTCGGCGGCGTTCTCACCTGGACAGGTTCGGCATTGATCGGCTCTTGGCGTAACTCCGAGTCGTTTGGCGGCATCTTTCAGGTGAACACAAACGGCACCGGCTACCATGTGATCGACACGTTCGCGGGTAACAGCGCTTACGCGGGTGATCTCGTGTTCTCCGGCACGACGCTTTACGGTGGAAGATTTGATTTTGACTTCGGACAGGAACCCTCAGCGTTGTTCAGCCTCGATGTGCGTCCACGGCTCGCCATCGCTGCGGCCGTAGGCGGCGTAAAAATTTCTTGGCCCAGCTACGCTCAAGACTATCAGTTGGAGCAAAGCCCCACGCTCGCGTCCATTGGTTGGACCAATGTCACCACGGTGCCCGTGGATGACGGCACAAACTGGATGATCACTTTGCCCGCTCCAGCGGTAGCAAACCCGATGTTCCACCGCTTACGGCGCTAGTTGCAGACACCATCGTGGCACTGGAGATTCGCCACTGGCGTCATGCCAATTTTTGCGTATCTTCTTCGCTCTTGATGCCAAAAATCAGCAACATCGCCGCCTACAAATTTGTCCCGCTTTCCGATTTGCGAATGCTCCGGTCCCGGCTCCTCGCGCTCTGCAAAAGCTGGGAACTCAAGGGTTCTATTTTACTGAGCACGGAAGGAATTAATTTATTTGTCGCGGGCGCGCCGGAGAAAATCGATTTGTTGCTCGGCGAGTTGCGCACGATTCCCGGTCTCGCGGATTTCCCCATCAAAGTCAGTGAGAGCGAGCATCAGCCGTTCAACCGGATGTTGGTGCGGATTAAAAAAGAAATCATCGCCTTTGGCGTGGAGGGGATTGATCCCGCGCAGCGCACCTCACCAAAACTTGCGCCGAAAATCTTAAAGCAATGGCTGGATGAAGGAAGACCCGTGACGTTGCTCGACACGCGCAACGATTACGAAGTGAAGCTCGGCACGTTCAAGAATGCGCGAGTGGCGGGCATTGATAGCTTTCGCGAATTTCCCGAAGCGGTTCGCAAACTTCCAGCGGAAATGAAGGAGCAACCGATCGTCATGTTTTGCACGGGCGGGATTCGTTGCGAGAAAGCGGGGCCGTTCATGGAACGCGAGGGATTCAAAAATATCTTTCAGCTTGAAGGCGGCATTCTGAAATATTTTGAGGATTGCGGCAGCACGCATTACGACGGCGAATGTTTTGTGTTCGATCAGCGCGTGGGTGTTGATCCGAGTTTGCACGAAACCGATTCAACGCAGTGTTTCAATTGCCAGACGCCGTTGAGTAAAGAGGACCAGGAAGACGAACGTTACGTGCCGAATAAATCGTGTTCGTATTGTTTCAAAACGGCGGATGAGCAGATGGCCCTGAACATCGCGCAGCGTCACGAGGCAATTCGGCGAGCGTTCACGCCCCTGCCGGGAAGTGCGCCTTACGACAATTTTAAACCGATTAACGTCCCCGAAGATTGCGATGGCAAAACTTTGTTGGAAACGCTTTGTCGCGTGGTCGTCAATGTGCCGAGTGCGAAGTGGGAAGAGGAATGCGCCCGCGGTCTCCTGGTAAACATGGAGGGCGAAGTGGTGGCTGCGACTCGAAGCGTCCGCGCCGGTGAACGTTTTGAACACAAATTTCCCAACGTCACGGAGCCGGACGTAAGCGCGCAGGTGGAAATTTTGCACGAGGACGAAGCGCTCATCGTCGTGAACAAACCTGCGCCATTGCCGATGCATACGGGTGGACGGTTTTATCGCAACACGCTGCAACACCTTCTCAACCAGGTTTATCATCCGCAAAAGCCGCATCCGGCGCATCGACTGGACGCAAACACGACGGGCCTCGTCCTCATCACGCGCACGCGCCATTTCGCCGGTCGGTTGCAACCGCAATTCGAGCGCGGCCAAGTGGAGAAAACCTATCTCGTCCGTGTGCAAGGCGAGCCGAAGGAAAATGTTTTTAGTTGCGACGCACCGATCAGTGATGAAGCGGGCAAACTCGGTTCGCGCAATGTGGATTTGGAGAACGGCCTCTCCGCGCGCACAGAATTTCGTGTCATTCAGCGAAGCGGAAACGGAACGACGTTGCTGGAAGCGCGCCCGTTGACCGGACGTACGAATCAAATCCGGATTCATCTCTGGCATCTGGGTTTTCCGGTGTGTGGTGATCCGGTTTATTTGCATGGAGATAAATTTGGGGAAACGCAAACGCTGCATCCCAGCGATCCGCCGCTCTGCTTGCATTCGTGGCGAATCGCGTTTTCACATCCGCTGACAAAGAAGCGTGTGGAGTTTTGTGCGCCGCCGCCAGCGTGGGCGGAACAATTTTAAACGTCTCAAGATCAAAGCATGAATAATCCAATCTCGTTTCTAAGGAAAATTGCGCTGGCCGAAGCGATCTCGTTTTTAGTGCTGATGGGTGTGGCAATGCCGTTAAAATATTTTATGGATATGCCCGTCGCTGTGAAAGTGGTCGGCTGGATTCATGGCGTGTTGTTCGTGATTTTTTGCGGATCACTTCTGCAAACCATGATCGTGGCAAAGTGGCCATTCCTTCGGTCGCTGATGATTTTTGTGGCGGCGCTTTTACCGTTTGGTCCATTCGTGATGGATCGCCGGATGTTGAGCTACGAAGCGGAGTTTAAGAACCGGATTCTCGCGAAATAAAGTGGATCCCGTCACTCCGTGGGTGCCGGTATCACGAGAGTTTTCCACCCGAGATTGCGACCAGATGATATTGCAAAATCCCAGTGCGCAGAATCGGTGTGCAGCAATCTAACCCGCGATTTTTCGGCTACCATCGCGACGACCTGAGGAATATCCATCGCCTTCAAGACGTTGAGATAATCGGGACCGCTGGAGTGAGACGCGGGGAGATTGCTCAATTCAATTTGTTGCAAGGGGGCAACGAACAAACTCGCATAAAGCGCGTTGACTCCCATTTCGCCGCTCGCCTGTAGTTCCACCGGTAAACGTTTGAAATCCCGATGATTGCTCAAAGCTCCGATCGCGCGGCGGATGTCCCAGACGCGCATCGCGTCGAGCGTGGTTCCCAGCAACATGAAACGCCGGCGGATGTGCGTCGCTTTTGTGAGATCTGAACTCCACGCGGTCGGTCCGATTCCGCGCGGCACGACGAAGGCGATGGCGGCGTCTTTATCGGTGATAAGTGCCGACGCGTTTTGCGGATCCGTTTCTAGCTTGGCGGAAACGGAATTCCATTCCAACTGATCAAGAACGCGGATGACGAGCCGTTTTGCTTTCGAATTCCCGACCACGTAAACCGGCAGAATAACATTTTCCTGACTGACAAATTCGAAACGGTGAATGGCAGTTTTTTTCGATTCTGGAATGGGACGAAGTTGCGCCGGTTCGTTCTCCCTCGGCCACGCTGCAAAAACTTTTTCTTCCAGAAATTTCTTCCAATCCTCGCGACGACTTTTCCATTCGGTTTCGCTGGTGGGAACTGGAGGTGTATCCGCAAGTTCCACGAATGAGTCGTGGATTTTACTCGTGCGCTCGCCTTTCGGCAGATCGGCGAAAACTTTTAATTCATCGGGAGTAAAATGGTTGGTTGCGGCCATTTCGATAACCGCATCGCTGTGTTTCAGAAAACGATTGAACCAACGAAACGTTGGCAGTTGCAAATCCTGCGTGTCTTCGTGCGGACCTTCCGTGATCAACAAACCGAGTTTGCTGGTCGCGCTGTGCAGTTCGTAAATGCGTTGAAGTTGCGAATGAATTCGCATCACGCCGTCGAGCGGAAAGATTTTGTCCTTATCGGAATTTGCCAGCAACAACGGGCGCGGCGCGGCGAGAGCGGCGAGCATTCCATAATCCCAGCGATAGGTGTTTACCATGAACATGCAATCGCAATGACCTTCGACGCAGCCATCGACAATGTGATTTTCCAAATCAGTAATTCCGGCGACGGGCACGCCGACTTTGATGCGATCATCCAAGGCCATGACATACCAGCTATACGCACCTCCACCGGATCGCCCGGTGACGCCGAGTCGTTTGGCGTCCACGTCAGGGCGCGATTGCAAATAATCGAGCGCGCGAATTCCATTCCACGCCTCGACCCCCGCGGGCGTGTAACCGCGTGAATTCCACCACCACAGTTTCTCGCGATAAGTGCCGTGGTGAATTCCCTGGATTTCACCCAGTTGAATTGTGTCGAGCACAAGACAGACGTAACCATTGCGAGCGAACCATGCGCCGTGTTCCTGATAGGCGGTTTTATTTCCGTAACTGATTCCATTCGTCACCACTTTCGCGTGCCCGGAAACGTAAAGGATTGCAGGCGCTGGCTTGGTCAAGTTGCGCGGCACGTAAACGTTCGCCGTGACGTAGAGGCCAGGGGAAGATTGGAACTGCAACTTTTCCACAGTGAATTCGGGATGTTCCAAAATCCCTGTGATAACTGGTTTGAGATCGGTTCTCTCCGGCATTGGCCACAGCCCCAGCATTTCGGAAAGCTGACGGCGATACTCGGATTTTTTTGCATCCCAATCGGCGAGAGTGTGAATTCCCTTGAAGCCGTCTTGGGAAAGTTTCGTGGTCTCGGCGAGAAAATAGTTCGCGAGCATTTTGTCGCCGTGGGTGGGTTGTGGGTCTTTGGATTGGACAGCGGGAGCAGCGGATAACGAAAATGCAAACATCAAGAAAACGAGAAAAAGTAAAGCTGGCTTCATCGTGGGCGAAAGAATGAAGCACGACGATCATCGAGCAAGAATTTAAAGGTTCACGGCAGGTTGCCGTGCTGGTTGAAACGCGCAGATAACAGGCTTACGGCGCAGTCGTTTTTATGACAGGGATTCTGTTTCGGCCTTCGCGACTTATGAGTTCCTTGCTGATTCGCAAAGCGGCTTGCACCGCACCTTCTGAATGGCTGTTCTCCGTCATATCGCCACCGATGTAGAGACGTCCTTGTGGTGCCCGAAGTTGATTCGAAAGTGCGTCAAAACGAGAGCGCCCCAGTTCGAGTGGCCAATAGGCAACCGCTTGTGGATAAACAAAAATCTCCGCAAATTTTATATGAGGCTCCACTCCTGGAAAAAGTGCGTCGAGACTTTCGCCAGCGCGTTGGCGAATTTCATCAGCGGGAAGTCCGACCATGGCCCGTGCGAAACGCGCATGAAGCAGCAAAGTCAGAACCCGATCCCGATCGGGTGGCGCATCCTGCAAATCTGTTGCGTCGTAAATGCTGCCCGCCGCGCTGTCAGAAAGGAGTGTAAGAACAGTTTCGCCGTCGTCTTCCCAAAGCTTCGCCGCCGCAGGTGCGATTCCGAGATGAACCTTCACATAACTCCCGTAACCCGTGGTGGCCAGCGCACGTTTCTTTTCATCACTCAAGGCTGGTTCAAACTGAATTCGGCTGAGGTGTGACACTGGCACGGTGACGACGACATATTTGCCGGTCGCTTCTCGATACTGGTAGCCATCCTGCAGATACCGCACGGTGACGCCATCTACCGTTTGCCGAATCGCGGTGACCATTGCGTTGGTTCTCGCATGCTGCGCACCGATCTTAGCGACCAAAGCGTCGGTGAATTTCGAATTGCCGCCTTTGACATGATAATTTTTCTCGCCGAAACCTTCAGGTGAATCCAGAAACAGCCGCATTTCGTCGATGCCATCCAACGCGCTGATTTTGTCCCATTCAATCGCCATCTCTGGTTCCACCGTGACCCGAATCCATTCCCGCACTTTTTTGGGCAGGCCTTGTTTGGAAATAAATTTGGCGAAGCTAATTTTGGTCAGCGCCACCAGTTCTGGAGTGAGCGGTTTATCGCTGAAGTGGGTGGCATGAAGCTTTTCGTATAACGCCCATGTTTTGTTATTCCACTTCAGGAAGCTGGCGATTTCTTTTTCCGAAAAAATGCCGCGCAAATACTCGTCGCGATCTCCCTCTCCTCGATAAGGATATATTTTGCCACCGAGCCGCACGGTCGAATGGGCCACATCTTCCGCGAGGGGAAGTTCGAGTTCTTTGAGCAATTGATAGGCGGGACTGCGTTCAAAATATTCTTCCATGTGCGCCTCGGCAGTATCGCCATCTTTGAATCGGATACTTTGCACTCGACCCCCTAAACGCGGTGAGGCTTCGAGGATCAACGAATCAATTCCAACTTTGCCAAGCTCGTAGGCGGTGGTGAGGCCCGTCAATCCACCGCCCACAATCAAGACGGTCGCGTCTGGTTTGAATCGCGGAACTTCTGCGGCATGACAGAGGAACAAATTAAACAGCAGGATCCAAACGGCTGCACGATTGGTGCGTTGGATTATTTTTCTGATGGAAGAAGAACCAGTGAAGAATTTTGCAGACATGCGCGGGTTGTAGCAGGTGAATATCAGACGCGGAAGTAAAATTCTGAAGAGAGAGTTTGATAAGGTCACTGACGAAACGAGGAGTAAATTGCACTTGGAAACATGCCGCTCACATTTGGTGATAATGGTTGAGCGCAACGCGGCTTTCGTAGTAATTCAACCCATGCTTCGACCGAGAAAAAGATACACCGTTTACGATCTCCAACAGCTCAAGGGCAAACGTTGCCTGACACATATCCACGTCAAGTCACCAGAGGAAGCGGCGGCTGCGGAACAGGCGGGAGTGGATTTGATGAGTTGTAGTTTCGATTCGCCGGCTGCCGAAGCGCGACTGCCGTTGCTCGTCGCGGCAGCGCCGCAAAGCTTTCTTTCTTGCGCCACGCCACACGGCATGGCGTCACCGGAAGAGGCGATTCGTATCGCCTTTCGCGCACTGGAAATTGGAGCGAGTTCGGTTTATTGCTCCGCGAGTCCGTTCATCATCGAAGCGATGGCGCGCGAGGGCATTCCCGTGGTCGGACATCTCGGACTGGTCCCGCGTCATGTCACATGGACGGGCTACCGCGCGATCGGCAGGACGGTCGAGGAAGCCCGGGAACTTTACCGCCGGATGAAGGAGTTGGAGAATGCGGGTGCCTACGCAGCTGAGCTTGAAGTCGTCCCTCACAACCTTGCGCGCTGGCTTTCGTCACAAACGAAATTACTCCTCATGTCGCTTGGCTCCGGCAGTGGTTGCGACACGCAGTTTCTTTTCTCCGATGACATCCTTGGCGATTACGAAGAACGCCTTCCTCGCCACGCGAAGGCCTATCGCAATTTCCTCGCCGAGAATCGCCGTTTGCAAACAGAACGTATCGCCGCCTTCCGCGAATACATC
>JBBQAX010000196.1:0-8402 GCA_038316905.1 Verrucomicrobiota bacterium
ATCAGATTTCAAACGCTAAGGATTCGAGCGAAACGTTATTTCGTTGGTGAATACTCACTTGGAACGAGGAACACGGATTTCACGCCATCTTTAACCGTCAGCGAGCCGTTCCTTTCGCTTTCGGTTTTCGCTGCCACCCAAGCGGAATCTTTCCGGAAACCATCGAAGGAAGCCTTGGCGGCATCCCGCGAGTTGTGCGTCAGAAAATAAATCAACGTCGTGTCAGCACCGGGTTGGTCCTGCGTTTTGTGAAAGTATGACCAGTTCTTCATCCCATGTTTGGCAAACAAATCCATCGTATGCTCACGAAAACGCGCATCCAAATTCGGAAGCAAACCGGGCGGCGTCGTGTAGGTGCGAAGCTCGAAGACGCCACCTTTTGAAATGTTACCTGTTTTCAGAACGGGGGAATAATCAGTCGTGTGCAGAAAAACTGATTCCGCCTTGCTCACCAGTTTGCCGTTCATTTCGCTTTTTTGATGAGCGCTTTTCCATTCTGGATCCGCCGCGAACGATTTCCATGATTCATCGCGCGCGGTGCGACTTGGATATGCCATTAGATAAACCAATTTATTTTCAGGATTCTCCATCGGAACCCAGTAGCCGATATTCTCCATCCCATGTTTGGTGAACAATCCCATCGTGTGGTCGCGAAAACGCGCATGGAGTTCGTCGAGCTTTCCTGCCGGTGCGTAATAAGTGCGCATTTCGTAACAGCGCGTGTCTTCAGCGGATTTCTTAACCGTGGCGCAACCTGATAGAGAGAACGCAATCGCGGTAGCCACTGAAGCAAACAAGAATGGATAGTGAGTCATGATTGATTGCGCCAACCCTCCAGCTAAGTGTCAATGAAAAGCTCATGAGAAATGAGGCGTGATTAAAAGTGGGTGAGGCAATGGGGAGCTTTGGACTGCGGAGACATGTCTCCGCTTTGGCTGCACGGTGGAAAAGCCCAGAGTGTTTTTCTCTTTTGCAACTGTGCAGGAAAAGCGACGCGGGGCCGTCGCACTCCATTGTCTCACCCACTTTTATTCACACCTGGAGAATGTCATCTGATGACTGGAAGTAACAAATGCTGCCGGTGACTATATCGAATTCAGGTTGATGCGAAGTTCCAAAATGCATGTAGTGGGTCAATTTGAGATAATTTCGGGTTTGGAGTTCCGCGTTTACGCGGCCTGGAACCGCCTGAAGGCGGAACTCCGAACCAAACTGAGCCACTACCAAAATGCACTCTCGATCAAAGAATTTACAGGTAGGTGATAAAGTCGAATGGAATACTTCACGTGGCCGAACGAGTGGCATCGTGAAAAAAAGTTAACTTCCGACACGAAAGTGAAAACCCACAAAGTAGCTGCGTCAAAAGCGAATCCTGAATTCCTGGTGGAAAGTTCCAAGACGGGAAAGAAAGCGGCGCACAAGGCGCAGGCGTTGAAGAAAATTTGCTAACACCCGCGCTGTTTGCGTTCCTCCTGCTTTCGTTTCCAACGGAAAAAACCGTGGCAATTCATGGTGATGAAGCAGAGGTTTGCTAGAGTTCCGGCGATGCTTCCCGTGAGAATCCCGAAGGTCACCCAACCGATGCCTCCAATGACGCCGAAGATAAAGCCCGAGCGTCGCTCCTTGGCCAATTGATACGTGGCGATCAATCCGAAAATCATTCCCACCCAATCGGATCCTTTGAATTTGAACAGCGCTTCTTCCATCCACGAAAGTAGGTTGCGGAAATCGCGGTTGTAATTGGGGAAGGCGCTGACTTTGGATTAAGAGAATCGCTCCACAGATTTCGACAGTAAGAAGGCCATCTTTACCCCTATTGCTGATTGGAGGGCGGCGAATTATTTTCTGAAAAAGGGAATTTAATTATGGAATCACACTGGCAAAAAACGGCGGCACTTCCTCAATTCCCCTCGCTCACCAATGACCTTGAAGTCGATGTCGTTGTGATTGGTGCGGGGTTAACCGGCATTACCGCCGCTCATCTGTTGAAGAAAGCGGGCGCCACGGTTGCCTTAATCGAACGAGGCCGTTGCGCGGGCGCGGACACGGGACACACGACGGCGCATTTGACTTACATCACCGATTATCGAATTCAACGTCTGGTAAAAACCTTCGGTCGCGATGGCGCAAAAGCATTTTGGGAAGCGGGCGCGGCGGCAATTGATCAGATTTATGAAATTGTAAAAAGCACTTCGCCGCAATCAGAGTTTAAATGGGTTCCCGGTTTTCTTCACGCTTCACTGAAAGAGACTGACCAAAAGGATCACGCCTCGCTTCAAGAAGACGCTCAACTCGCGCGTGAACTGGGCTTTGATGCGCAGTTCGTTGAATCGGTTCCGTATGCCAACCGTCCCGGTGTGCGTTTTTCCAACCAGGCGAAGTTTCATCCCTACAAATATCTCGCGCCACTACTGCAATCTATTTCCGGCGATGGCAGCTACGTTTTTGAAAACACCGAAGCGTCGGAAGTCGAGGCGAAGCCGCTCACAGTCCACGCTGGGAAAAATAAAATTCGGTGCAGCTATTTAATGATCGCGACGCACACACCTCTCCTTGGCAAGACGGGCGTTTTCAAAGGCACATTGTTCCAAAGCAAACTCGCGCTCTACACGAGCTATGTTCTCGGCGCAAAACTTCCCAGCGGCACCGTGCCAGAAGCGTTGTTCTGGGATACGACCGATCCTTATTATTACCTGCGCATCGACCGCCGGGCCGACCATGATTACGCAATTTTCGGCGGTGAAGATGTGAAAACCGGTCAGGAAGACAGCACCGAGAAAGTTTTCGCACGATTACAGACGCAGTTGAAAAAAGTTTTACCGCTTGCCGAAGTGGAGGATCGCTGGCTCGGTCAAGTCGTGGAGACGGATGATGGTTTGCCATTTATCGGCGAGAACGAGGGACAACAATTTGTCGCAACCGGTTTTTGCGGAAATGGTTTTACGCTCGGCACGCTCAGCGCGGTGATGGCCCGTGACCGTTATCTGGGGCGGAGCAATCCGTGGTTTGATTTGTTTGCGGTAAACCGGAAACAATTTCACGGTGGCACATGGCGTTATCTCAAGGAGAATTTCGATTATCCCTACTACCTGCTCCGTGATTGGCTTGCTCCCGCAGAAGGCGGCTCAGTGGACGAGCTAAAAATGGGCGAGGGAAAAATTCTGCGACTGGATGGCAAGAAAGTCGCGGCATATCGCGATCAGGATGGAAAAGTCATTTTGTCCTCACCAGTTTGCACCCACATGAAATGCATCGTCCGCTGGAACTCCGCCGATAAAACCTGGGATTGTCCGTGCCACGGTTCGCGTTTCAAACCGGAGGGGGACGTTTTTTCGGGTCCTGCGGAAGAAGCGTTGGAGAAAATGCCTTGGCCGGAAAAAGAAAAATAATCGTGTCTCGTCTCAAAGAAGTTCCCACGAATCAAACATCGCAGCCTGTCCGCAAGGCCGCCCCGTTTCCGAAATTAAATTCCAGACGGTGGCTCGCCTGATGCGGAAACGGCGTCGGCTTTTTGAGATTCGCACTCCGGAATAATCATCGATAAAACCCTGGCGGGTGACGGCATCGAGCAACCGCGCGCGTTCCTCGCGGTTCGGCGCTTCGGCGGTAAAGCGGGATGGAGTTGAGGTCAATTCGTCCCACGACATTTCCCACAGATCAAGCGCGGCACGATTGCCATAATTCAAGATTGGATCGGTTTGGGTTCCGTGGGAAACAAGGACGAACGGCGCATTGAAAACCATTTCCGCAAGGTCATTGTTATCGGACAGCCCTGGAATCAACTCGCGTCCGGTCCAGTGCTTTAAACTGCGAGCCAGGCAAGCCGTGTGCGTCTTTGCAAAGTCGGTTTTCCAAATCCAATCGAGAGGTGTTTCCATCGGAGAAAATTATGAACATGGGAATCCTGTCGTGCAACCACGAGGACAGTTCGACGCGATGTCAGGTCGCCTCCGCAACGTTCAAAGCGCGTAATTTTTTCTGCTTCAATTGTTGCATGGTGCATTGCTGCGGACTTTTGTCCGGACGCCAACGCAGCAGTTTTGTTCCATGCCGGAATCGGTCGCCCGTGACGTGATCGAATCCCACTTCCAAGGGTGTGATTAAAAGTGGGTGAGAATTTTGGAATTCGATCCTACGGACCGCGGCTGTGTTCGCGGAGAACCAGCCGCAGCGCGTTGCCGGAAAAGCACACTTGAAACGCTTCACCGCTCTCTCACTGCGAAGCGCTGCGGCTGGTCACGGACGACACCCCCACTTCCACGACCAACTTTTTGGCAACAGATAATGCCTCCATCGGAGCGAACGAAATGGGAAGAGATTCACTTTTCATTTCGAGTCGTTATTAAAGGGAAAGAGAAAACCCTGATGCGGAGGCCACACCCTAAAGCGCGCGGCGTTTCTCAAATTCCGCAACCGCCTTCGGCATGAACGCCCGCAATCCTTCGATTCGCGTTCCGTGTGATGGATGCGTGGAGGCGAACTCCGGCGGTTGATTTCCGCCCGTTTCACTCATTCGTTCCCAGAAGGCGATGCTCTCGCGCGGGTCGTATCCGGCGCGCGCCATGTAGAGCAGTCCCATTTGGTCAGCTTCCGTTTCGTGATCGCGACTGAACGGAAGCAACACTCCGAATTGTGCGCCCGCACCGAGCGCCCCCATCACAGCTGCGCGTTGCTGATAATCCATGTCGCCCATTGAAAATTGCGCTCCCATCATCAGCGTTTGCGTAATGTTGTTGCGCAATAACCGTTGCGAACCATGACGCGCGATCGCGTGCGCCATTTCATGTCCCATCACTGCCGCCAATCCCGCCTCGGTTTTCGTGAAAGGAAGAATGCCGGTATAGACGGCGATTTTACCTCCGGGCAGGCAGAACGCATTCGCTTGCTCCGAACGGATCAAGGCTACTTGCCAATCGAAATTCTCTGCGGCGTCGCCTGTCGCTGCGGCGAGTCTCTGCGCGACGCCACGCACGAGTTCATATTCAGGTCCGCTATTGATTGTCTCGGACTGCGACAACACTTCGCGAAAACCTTGCAAGCCGAGAGTGGATTCCTGTTCGGTGGAAAGCGCGACGCGAACCTTCTTTCCTGTTTCAGGATTAACGACTTTCTCAGCGTTGAAATATTGGAAAATCATCACCACCACAGCGATGGCGATGGGCAGGGCGAAAAATTTACGACGAGCGCGCATAGCGGTGATCATCTGTCCGCCTTTCCCGAATTACAACCAGCGACAAGCTTATCCGATGCACCGGTGAGTCCCTGAATCGTGGGCAACATGGCTTGGTTTAACCTTGCCAGTTCTCACGGGTGGTCGCCAAAGTTTTGCGCGATGCAAACTTACCTTTTCGCTGGTGGGGTTCGGCAGCTGAATGACAAATCACCCGGCGCGCGCCAAGGTCTTCACTCTGCTCAGACCGTTGAGTTTTGTTCCCAAGTGATTGTCCGGGCCACAGATCATGACAGTGCCCAAAACATTTTTTCCGATTGGTTACTCAGTCACGGCGAGCAAACCGTCTTTGCTCAAAGAGTGGTCAAGATTGTGAGCGCGCCGATGCTGGATCAATTGCTCACTGAGTCTGGGCAGAGGCCAATCAATTGGGAGACGATCGATGACGAGGTGCAAGTCTCGCTGGGCCTGGAGGAAACGGACGACCAAGGTTATTGGGCGGACGTCAATGGAATCGTGCCACGGAATTTCACGGTGGATGAGTTGCTCCCTCGCTTGCCCGAAGACATTCGCGCCGGCTTGAATTGGAATGCAGAAAGGAATTTTTTTTTCCTTCTCCGAGTGCTGGGCGCACCAAAAGCGGACAAGTTTTCTGATCCATCAGAAGTTCAGGATGAGAGCGCTGAGGACCTCGATCTGGCGCAAGTGCGGGATAGCCAAATCGACTTTCCGGAATTAACAGAGATGGAATTATCAGTGTTGATCGAAGCTCGTAACGCCGTTGTCGCCGCGTGTCTTTGGCGTAAACACGCAGCTTCAAGCGCAATCGCGGCGAACGACATTCGAATCGATTCCTGGTGCGGAGTATTGGCTTCTGAAGTTCAATAGCTGAACGTTCAACGAGCCGGTGCCTTCGGTTGAGCAGCCGGTGGCGCGCTCGTCCCGAGATCTGTTTCTTTGAGGAACCCGTCCAAAATTTCCAGATACGCATCGAGTGATTCTCCGACTTCCGGACCTAATTCCTGCTTCATCTTTCGCATTTGTGCCGCAGTGGATTTCGCTTCCCGCTGAATGTCGCTGATCGTCAATTTGCCACTGGAGAACCCGCTGACCAGTTCATCATATTTTCCGGCTGCTTCAGGACTTCCTGCCAGCAATTGCTCACGAATCATCCGGACCAACTCAGGATTTGCGGAAAGAGTATGCGCCGTCGCGGCGAGGTTCGTATTGTCCTTGGCCAAAGTAGCCAGAGAAGAAACATCCGGCAGATTTGTGAACGCGGAAGCGACGTCGCCCACTGGTTTCGTGGTCACAGCGTTGGTCGCGAACGAAAGCGTCGCCACCTTGTTGCGGGGCAAACTGATTTTGCCCAACACGGAGCTTTGCAATAAGACTGAGTCAGCCGACACCGACAATATTTTACCAACGTAGCGATCTCCATTCTGCATTTCCAATTGGTCAGCGCGCAGTCGAGGATTGGCAATGGTCAGGAGGATGAGTCCGAGCGAAACCGATAGAATGTGGGGCTTCATTTCACGACCTTAGCCTGCGATCTGTTTTTTGCAAATCGTTGCTGTTGTTGTGCCTTTATCATGAGAGAGAAGTGGCGAAAGGAAATGGCCGGTGAGGAGCAGTCATCGAAACATCATATTTAGCGGCCCTTTTCTGCAAGTGAGACGCAGACGATTTCCTTATCATTCCGCGCATAAACCGATTTGTTGGCGAACGCTGGATGTGACCACACCACGAAGCGACCGGGATCGCGATTGGTTGGTTCGAGCAATTTGGCGCGGCTGATCTCTTCATATTTCTCAGGACTGAGTTTCGCGATGATGAGTTCGCCCTGATCGTTGAATATGAATGACCGATCGCCATTCTTGACGATGAACGCGGTGCCCCAACGCTCAGATTTGCCGGTCGTGGCTTGGAAGGTTTCCCAAACGCGTTCTCCCGTTTCGACGTTCAAGCAGCGAAATTGGCCGTAGCTGCAGAAACCATAAATATATCCATTCTCAATCAGCGGCGTCGAAAACATGCTGTGCAATCCGTCCGTATCTTTCTCGCTCACTTTTTGACTCGCATAGACCAGCGATGGTTGGTCCGAGTCCACACGCAACATCAACGATCCGTTGTAGAACGAGGTGAAGAACAAATTGTTGTCACCCACTTTGCGCGGCGTGGGAATCGTTAGCGCCGATTGAATCGGTCGCGTGTGCGGGTAACTCCAGAAAAGTTTTCCGGTTGCGGGATCAAGCGAATTTACCGCCTCGGGATGCCACAGAATCAATTGCCGTTTACCTGCCAGTTTGTAAATCACCGGCGGCGCGTAACCCGTTTCCTTCGCACTGAGCGCGCGCCAGAGTTCCTTGCCCGTGTCTTTGTCGAACGCCACCACCACGCTGCCGTCGCCGCCCGCGAGACAGATTAATTTCTTTCCGTCGATCAATGGTTGGCCCACGAAACCCCACATCGGAGTTTTGGCGCCGAAATCCTTTTTGAAATCGCGCGACCAGAGCAATTTCCCCTTCTTCGCATCGAGGCAAAGGAGATTTCCTTCCGCACCGAGCGTATAGACTTTTCCATCGTGAACCGTCGGCGTCGTGCGCGGGCCAGTTGCGTAACTCACGCCGTAAGTGCAATCGTATTCGTGCTGCCAAAGAATTTTGCCGTCTTTTTCGTTGAGACAGAGGATGCGTTCGGTGCCGGAAACCTGGCCGCGCGCTGAATTGGTGTCGCGCTTTCCAATTTGGCGGTCCATGACATAAACACGCCCCTTCGCCACGGCGGGACCTGAATAACCGCTGCGAATCGGAACGCGCCATCGCACCTTCGGCCCGCTCTCTGGAAATTTTCCGACAATACCGGTCTCGCGCCAAATCCCATCGCGCTGCGGCCCGAGCCACTGCGGCCAATCGTCAGCACGAAGCACGGAGACCGTGAGTGAAAAAAATCCGAGAGCAAAAACGAATCGCACGCAGACGAGAAATAGAAAAGTTTTCATAACTGGAGATTCAACGCAGAGAACGTGACAGAATTTCCAAACGCGTCGCAACGAATTTAATCGTGGTAGGGACGAGTCCACCGCACTGCTGTCCAGTTAAAAACCCAATAAATCCGGGGGTATTTGGTTTCTGAAGTTGGGTCGACGCTGAAGGAGTGGAAAACAGCTCTTTTAAAGGCATTTCTTCAAAAGTGCTGACGCTGATAATTTGCAGCATTTCATTCAAGCTTT
>JBBQAX010000197.1:0-8399 GCA_038316905.1 Verrucomicrobiota bacterium
CGTTGGAAAAAGCTTTGGAAATTGCGGTGAAACAGAGCCGCACTTATCAGGCGCGCAAAGAGCTTCTTTATTTCGAAGCCCTCAATTTGAGCCTCGCGCGACATCGGTTTACCCCAATTTTTTCAGCGGGATCCCAGAGCGTGCTCGATACGCAACAAATCCAAAATGGAGTCGATTCCCTGGTTGAAGTGCAAACCATTGGCGCCTCTCCAAGTATGCGGGTTGATCAGTTATTTCGGAGCGGTGGCCGTCTCGCGATCGCATTTTCAACTGATTTCCTGCGTTTCGTGAGCGGCGATCAACGGGCGGTGTATTCATCGGCTTTGGTCGGCACACTTTCGCAGCCGCTGCTGCGTGGCGCTGGTTACAAAATTACGATGGAAAATCTGACGCAATCTGAACGCAATTTGCTCTATGCCTTGCGCGATTTTGCCACCTTTCGACAGGACTTCTCTGTGGACATTGCCTCTGACTATTACACGGTTTTGCAGAACCGAGATGGGGTGCGCAATAGCTGGCGCGGGCTTCAGGATTTCAAAGGTAACGTGGAACGTGAACGCGCCTTTACGGAAGAGGGACTTCGCCCCCAGGCCGATCTGGACCAACTAAAACAAGCGGAATTGGAAACGGAATCTCGCTGGATCGGCGCCGTTCGCACGTATCGGGAAAACCTGGATCGCTTCAAAATCAGCCTTGCGTTGCCAGTGAATGCTCCTGTGATTCTCGATGACGGGGAGTTGGAACGACTCCGAATTCTGCATCCAACCATCGGCGTGGAGGAAGCGACGCGGGTCGCGCTGGAAAGCCGACTTGATCTCTACAACGAGCGCGATGAAGCAGAGGACGCCGCGCGGCGCATTCACGTGGCGGCGAACGGATTGAAAACGCAACTTGATCTGGTCACGTCCGCCAGTGTGCCCAGCAAGTCGGGTGACGGTTTTCCAGAGCCGGATTTTGATCGATACCGCTGGAGTGCGGGATTGAATCTTGATCTGCCGTTGGATCGCAAATCCGAACGAAATGTTTATCGGCGCGCCTTGATCTCCAGCGAAGTTGCCAAACGCAACCTGGAGCTGGCCACCGAAACGGTTAAACTCGAGATCAATCAAGGATGGCGAAGTCTGGACCAGGCCAAGCGGGTTTTTGAAATCAGCGAACTCGGAGTTGAGCTTTCGGCCCGGCGCGTCGAAGAACAGGTGCTGCGATCAGAATTGGGCAGGGGAACTGCGCGCGATCTCGTCGATGCCCAAACCGACCTGATCAACGCCCAAAATACTCGCACCGTGGCGTTGGTTAGCCATACAATTGAGCGTCTTCGATTCTGGGGCACCATGGGAATTTTGATGATCAAAGACAACGGACAATGGGAGGAACTATCTGATGCAGGCAAAAACTAAAGTCATTCAATTTGTTCGCCGACAACCGCGCTGGAAAATTGCACTGACGTGCGGCGTGGTCGTTCTGGCGGGTTGGTTTATTTTCAGCAGTAAAAAACAGGCTGGCACAGGGCTGACCTTCGAAGCGCGCCGCGGAACTTTGCAGATCAGTGTGATTGAAGGCGGCAGTATCGAGGCTTTGGAATCGCAGGAAATTCGCTCGCAGGTGAAAGGCCAACAAGGCACAAAAATTCTCAAGATCGTCGAAGAAGGTTATCAGGTAACGGAGGATGATGTGAAAACCAATAAAGTCCTGGTGGAACTTGATTCCTCGGATTTGCAGCAGCGCATTACCCAGCAGGAAATCCAATTTCAAACGACGCTTGCCTCCTTCACGGAAGCGACACAGAGCTACGAGATTCAGCTGAACCAAAATCAAACCGACATCAACGCGGCGGAGCAAAAAGCGAAATTTGCGCGAATGGATTTGGAAAAATTCATGAGCGACAAGGCCACAAAAGAGATCATCGACCACTTGAAACTTTACGAAAGTGACAGCCCGAAAAAGAGCGAAGGGGTTGCGCAGTTGGAAAGTTTATGGGATGTGCCAGACAGCCGTGATTCGGGCGGCGGCGATGTCGCGCCACGGACGAGGCGCGAGGGCAGGTCACCGCAAAAGACAGCCGAAACGCCGGTGGTGCAAGCACCTGTTTCTGCGGTGGACGTTCCGGTCGTGGAAGCGCCAAAACCCACGCCGATTGATTATTCCAAGTACGCGAAGACGGATCTACTGGGAGATGGTGCCGCTAAACAGCAGTTGCGAAAATTGCTGGACGATCTTCAGGTCGCTGAGCAGCAAAACAATCTTTCAAAAACTAAATTCGAAGGAACAAAGCGGTTGTTCGACAAAGGGTTTGTCACCAAGAACGAGTTGGAGACGGAAGAAATGTCCTATCGCAACAACGAATTGAAAATCCAGACTGCGATTACCGCCCGCGACCTTTTTATCAAATACGAATTCCCGAAACAGGCAGAAGAATTTGTCTCGAAATACGATGAGGCGCTGCGCGGGTTGGAACGGGTTCGCAAGGAGACGGTTTCTAAACTGGCGCAAGCTCGGGCGCGGTTCAAAGGAGCGGAAGGGCGATATAATTTAGAAGTAGCACAAACCAAAGAGCTACAGGATCAATTGCGAAAATGCATCATCGTCGCTGAGAAAACCGGGCTCGTGGTCTATGGGGGCGGGAACCAGGATAGTTATTACGGGCGTGATGAACCCATTCGGGAAGGCGCAACCGTGCGGGAGCGGCAACCGATTATTACGATTCCGGATATGACGCAGATGTCGGTGAAGGTGAAAATTCACGAGTCTTACATCAAAAAGGTTTCAAGAGGAATCAAGACGACGATCCAGGTGGATGCGTTCCCGGAAGAAACTTTAACGGGCGAAGTCATCAAGGTTTCAGTCCTGCCCGACTCTGCGAATCGCTGGATGAGTCCTGATCTTAAGGTTTACGCCACGACGGTTCGGATCGACGGATCGCGCGAGTGGGTGAAGCCCGGGATGAGCGCCAAAGTAGAACTTCGCGTGAAGGAATTGCCCAGTGTTATTCATATTCCGTTGCAGGCTGTATCCCCGCAAAACGGAAAACATTTTTGTCACATCGTTAAAGGCGGAAAGGCCGAGCCGCGGGAAATTGTGGTGGGAGATTTCAACGACGAGTTCATCGAAGTTAAGAGTGGCTTGCAAGAAGGCGAAATCGTTCTTCTGGATGGGCCAAATCTTCAAAAAGAAAATGGATCGGATAAACAGGACGACCCGGAAAAATCGCCCGTAGAGAAAAACGCGGCGCCCGCTAAAGCTTAGTCATGGCTGCGACTTCCATTGTCAGGTTCGAAAACGTGCGCAAGACCTACAAGATGGGCCTGGTCGTCGTTGAAGCATTGCGTGGCGTTTCCATCGATTTTAAAGAGGGCGAATACGTCAGCATCATGGGGCCTTCGGGGTGCGGAAAATCAACGATGCTCAATTTACTCGGTTGCCTGGATCGCCCGACTTCCGGACGGTACCTGCTCGGTAATGAAGATGTTTCGCAGATGGATGACGACGCTCTTTCCGTGGTGCGCGGACTTCGGCTCGGGTTCATTTTCCAATCCTATAATTTAATCCAGCAACTTTCGGTGGTGGAGAACATCGAGATTCCACTTTATTACCAAGGGCGTCCCGAAGCTGAGATTCGCGAGAAAGCCATTAAGCTGGCGCATCTGGTCGGATTGGAGAAACGGCTGGATCACAAACCTTTTGAACTTTCCGGCGGACAACAACAACGCGTAGCCATCGCGCGAGCATTGGTTAATGACTCGCTGGTGATTCTTGCAGATGAACCCACCGGCAATCTCGATTCCGCAGTGGGCGCTGAAATCCTGAGAATTTTCGACGATCTGCATCGTCAGGGAAAAACCATCATCATAGTCACGCACGATAACGAAGTGGCGAAACGAACCCAGCGTGCGATCCGTTTGCGCGACGGCCAATTGGAGAGCGATGTCCGCCAATAATTCAGCCTTCCAAGTCTGGCGGAGCGACTTCGCTTTCGCCAAAGGGCGCTTGCAACGAGCCATTCGCGCGGCGATCAAAAGTCTTTGGCTGCATCGCTTGCGTTCGCTTCTGACAATGCTGGGGATTGTCTTCGGCGTTTGTTCCGTGATTGCGATGTTGGCGATTGGCGAAGGCGCAAGTTTCGAAGCGCAGGAAGAAATCAAAAGTTTAGGCAGCCAGAATATTATTTTACGCAGCGTCAAACCGCCGGAAGAACAAAAGGTTTCAAACACGCAACAGAGCTACGTTCTCGATTACGGAATTCAATATCTCGATTTGCAACGGATCAAGGCAACCATTCCGGGTGTCACGATCGTGGTGCCCGGGCGAGTGATGCGTGATTACGTGTGGCATACGACGCGACGAGTGGAATCTGAAATTTTCGGGACCGTTCCATGGTATCCGGAAATGCGAAATCAGCGCGTTGCGAAGGGTAGATTTTTTTCGGAACGCGAAATGGAAGACGCAGTCGCCGTCTGTGTCATTAGTGCGGAAATGGCCAGGAAACTTTTTCCAATTGAGTCTTCGCTCGGGCGGGACGTTCGGATTGGCGAAGATTACTATCGGATCATTGGAGTGATGGAACCGGTTTTGCAGAGCGCCGGCGGCAAAGGGGGAACCTCCGCGAATACGCCGGCCAATCGAATGTTTATGCCGCTCTCGGCAGCCAGAGCGCGATTCGGCGAGGTGCTGATGAAAAGACGCAGCGGCAGTTTTGAGGCGGAAAAAGTGGCTTTGCACGAAGTCACAGTGAAAGTCACCAGTGAACGAGATGTGATGGAAGTGGCTGCCGCCGTTAAGAATCTGTTGGAACGAAATCACAAAAAGAAAGATTACGAGCTGATCGTGCCGCTGGAATTGTTAAAACGCGCCGAACGCACCAAGCAGATTTTCAATGTGGTGCTGGGATCAATCGCCGCCATTTCGTTACTCGTAGGCGGAATTGGGATCATGAATATTATGTTGGCAAACGTAACGGAACGCACCCGCGAGATCGGTATCCGCCGAGCCCTCGGCGCCAGACGTCGCGACATCGTGACTCAATTCCTGGTGGAAGCTGTGATGCTTTCCGGCACGGGTGGACTTCTCGGTGTGATTCTCGGCGTCAGCATTCCATTCGTCGTGACCTATTTCGCCGACATGGTGACGATCGTGACATTCTGGTCACCCTTGGCCGCATTCACGATTTCGGGTTTAGTCGGAGTGGTATTTGGAATCTATCCGGCATTACGAGCCGCCGATATGGATCCCGTCGAAGCTTTGCGACACGAATAAACCCGGACTCGACTGTCAGAATGAATTTTTATCCATCGGCGTCGTTAGCAGCGTGGCTTCGCAGTCCGACATTGCTAATATGAAAAAGAAAAATCTCGGTTTCAGACTGCGTTCAACGTCGCCTGACTTTTACCACGAATAAAAAATTTCCCGGCATCCAAGGACATGCCACTGGTTGCGCAGTTCTCAAAAGTGAATCGGAGTCATGGTCTGGCGTTTTCCCGCGACGGGAGTTTTCCTGGCCAATTCCATTCCTTCAAATCATCGCTCCAGGCAATCCCGATACTGGCAAAATTATCGAACATTGTTCTCTCGTCTTCAGGGCCGCTGCCGTGAAAGAACATTAAATATTTTCCAATACGTGAATCATTTTTCAGGTCGAGCACGAAGCCGGCGGTCAGTCGTCCTCTTGCCCAGGGCCAGTTCTTTTGTCCAAGCGTGATCAGGCCGTCATCGCGCCATGTCTTCAAATCGTGCGAGCGCTTCATTCCGATGCCATTGCCAGGTGAATGAAACATCACATACTCGCCATCAACCACCAGCACGCAAACGTTCTCTCCCGCTTCCACGCGACCAGAATAGGTCCAATTCGTTAGATCGTGCGACCAGGACATGCTCGCGCCATTTTGTTTGAAGAAGCACCACCATTTACCCGGTGCGTCTTTGTCCTCCAGCAGATAGGGATCAATCATGCGTCCCATTTCTTCACGCGGCACGTCACGACCTTTCACGCGGAGCAACTCCGGTTCACCCCAGCGCTCCAGATCGCGACTCCGTCGAATCCAAACGCGCGCATCCGAAGTACCCTTTTTTTGTCCAGTGGGTCGTGGATAAGTTTGGTGACAAATTACCCATTCGTTGCTGAAGCGGACAACATTGCCAGGGCTGCCGAAATTCAGATTGAGATCACGCGGCGTGAAAATTTGTGGTTCCGTCCAAGCCACAAGATTGGTACTCCGGCTCCAGGCTGTGTAGGAATACGGTTTTCCATACGCTTCAATTTTCACGAGCGTGAAATAGAGATGGAATGCGCCGTCATGATAGACCACGGACGGATCGCGGTAAGCGGTTTTCGCATCGCCCTTGAAAAGAACCGGGGACGTTAAGGCGCCTAAATTGATTTTATTACCTTGCGCCGCTGGAAAGCTTTTTTCCGCAAGGGCAATGTTCAAGGTGAAGGCCAAAAGAGTAAAAATCGTTACACTCCGTAAACTTTGGAGGAGCTTGCGATTTTTCAGTAAGGCGTTCATGGCACTTGGCTCGGATGCATGAGGTAGGCGATGAGATCGCGGACTTGCGTCTCAGATAGCGACTCGAACAATCCTTCCGGCATCAAGGAGAGTGGTGATTGTTGAACACTTTTAATTCCAACGCGTTCCAACGTCACAATTTCATTCATGGTTTTCAATGTTATGGTGCGGTCCGTTTTAGGGCCAAGCAGACCGTTTAGGGTGCGTCCATCTTTCAAATCGACAACTGACATGCGAAAGTCAGCGTTCAGGACCGCGCTCGGATCCACAACGTTATCCAGCAGATAATCAAGATTGTCACGACTTGCGCCAGTCAGGTCTGGACCTACTTTTCCACCGTGTCCATAAAGCGTGTGGCATGCGGCACAGGCGTTGTTAAACACCACGCGACCCGCGCTTTTATCTGCCACAGCCAACGCGGCTGGGGTCAATTTATTTTTCAACTTCGCGATGAAATCTTTTTTATCGTCAGGGGTATCGCGAATTTCGCCCCAAACTTCGCTCAATCGTTTGTTCAAATCCGCGTCATTAAAACTGCGAATCTGGCGAGCGAGAAAAGGAGTTAAGTCCGCGCGCGGGATTCGACCGGCCGCCATCTCCGCGAGCATTGGGCGAGCGAACGAGGGACGCGATACCAACGTCTCGAGGATTGCGCTGCGTTCCGATGGATGAAACTTTTGAAAACCCGCTGCCAGCTTTTGGCCGATTTCCGGATCACTGAATAGCGCGAGTCCGCGAACCGCCGTGGAGTTCAGGAATCTCACTTCCAGCAACTGTTCGCAGATTTCTCGCAAGTCCGGCGGACGGCTCAAAATTAATGTTTCCAAGGCCTTACGGCGGGACTTCAGATCTGCCTTTTGATCCACCGCAATGCGCTTGATCTCTTCGAGCGCACGACCGTTACCAAAGAGGACGCTAAGTTCTTGCACGCGTTCGCGCAGTTTAAGGTTAGACGAACCGGATAGTTTTTTCTCCAATGCGTCCCAAGCAGAAGGTTTCTGGGCCTTGCTCCATCCACGCAACGCTTCGGACAATCCGGCCAGAATGTCCGCTTGAAACGTTTCCGGTTTATTCGTGGACAATTTCAACAAATCATTGAGCGGAGCGGGATTTTTTTCAATTTCCTCGCCAAGTCTCCGGGCAATCAACTTGCGGGTGAGCGGAATCTGACAATCCGCAGCGAGAGCCGCGAGTGCGGAAGGGTCGGAATCGCCTAGAGGAATGAGGCCATACCAAATCATCAACGGCAGATTATGGTCGCTGGCATCTTCTACATGTGCGAGCAACGGCGCGGCGATTGCGGCGCGGTGGGAGACGGGCAAACGTTGCAGCGCACTCGCTAGGGCGAGACGGACCAGGCCCGATGAATCCGATTTCGCAAGGCGGATAAAATCTTTTAAAATTTGGGTGACCGACGGCTCAGGTCTCCCAGATGGACGAACCGACATGACTGTATCAAGCGGCCAAAAGTCCGTGAGTAAACGAATCGCCCAGGTACGAATATGTTCATCGGGATGACGCAATTGGCCGCGCAGAAAATTGTCATCCGCCCCGCCAATGGCATTGAGTGACCACAAGGCGCGCAGTTGCATCACAGGATTTTTTTGCTGCGAAAACATTTCGTGCAGTTGTGTTTTTGCGATTTCAAATTCGTGTCCAGTTACGGCGCGCTCGGCGAGTTGCAGGCGTGATTGACGAACGAACCATTCATTCGTGTGCTCTTGCAATTTTATCAATTCACCAACGCTCAACGTTGCAAGATCGCCGACTTGGGGAAGTGTTGGTTCCCCATAAACGATTTTGTAGATGCGCCCGGACGTGCGGTGAACGCCGGTGTGTTCATGGCATTCACCAGTATCGTTCCAATCGAGAACAAAAACTCCGCCATCCGGCCCGTAG
>JBBQAX010000198.1:0-8349 GCA_038316905.1 Verrucomicrobiota bacterium
CAACCGGTGAGCGATGGCAATGCGACATGGATCCCAGCCGGGAATCCGGCGCAAATTGTTTCTCTTGGCGGCACGAATGGAAAAGTTCTTCGCCGGATTCAAACCGGCGTGGACCAGACGGACATGGTTTCATTCCCAGCAATTTCCAGTGGCGTGCTCACGATTGAGTTTGATGTCCGCGCTTCCATCGCCCTGACGCGCACGTTGGACATCGTGTTGATGCCGGTTTCCGGCGGATCAATGGCGAGCATGTTGGGCTGGGGAACCGTCAGTAACAAAATCAGTTATTACGACGGAACGAATTGGATCGGCATCTTTGATCTTGATACGAACTGGCATCACATGGAGGCGATTCATCAGATGGAGTTGCGTAAATTCGATTTGAAAATTGATGGCGTGATGATCAGAACAAATTTGCCGTGGCGAAACACCTTCGCGGCAGGAACAGGTTTTAGTCGCGTGCGAATCGGCGCCATTCGCGGCACAACGAACACTTTCGCGGATATCGATAATCTCGTTATTTCGGCATTCGTGCCCAAGCCACCCTCCGAAGCTTTCTCGCTGATTGATCCGGCGTTTTCCCTCACGAATTTTAGTTTCTCATTTCAAACGCAATCGAATCGTGAATATCTCGTTGAATCCACCTCCACGTTTTCGCCGGTGAATTGGAAACCGTTGGATACAATCATCGGCGACGGATTGCTGCGCCGTTACACGAGCAATGCGCCCACAAATTTCAGTGAGTTTTATCGCGTGGCGAAACTGGCTTCGTTGCAACCGGGGAGAAACGACGGCTATCGCGGCATCTGGTTTACGCTCGGTCAATTTTCCGAATACGGAGATAAATATTCCGGCGGCCTCGGAACCTACACGGCGAACCACGTTCCCATCGCCATTTACGCGCCTGCAGTGGACAAAACATTTTTCGTTTACGGCGGCACGATCAAAGATCAACGCCATCTTTTAATCATGGCGTCCTACTACGATCACGCGACGCAACAGGTTCCGCGCCCCACAATTGTTCACGATAAAAATGGCGTGAACGATCCGCACGACAATGCGGCCATTTCTATTGATGGCGAAGGTTACATCTGGGTTTTTGTGAGCGGACGCGCCACGGCCCGACCGGGTTTCAAATACAAAAGCAAACAGCCCTACGACGTTTCCGAATTTGATTTTATCCGTCAGGACGAAATCACGTATCCGCAACCGTGGTTCATTCCCGGGTTTGGATTTTTTCATATGTTCACCAAATACTCCAATGGCCGCGAACTCTATTGGGAAACCAGCACCAACGGAATCAACTGGAGCACGCACAAAAAATTGGCGGGCATCGGCGGACATTATCAAGTGAGCCAGATGCGCGATGGAAAGATCGGTTCATTTTTCAATCGTCATCCCGGCGGCAACGTCGATCAACGCACCGATCTTTATTACATCCAAACCGAAGATCTCGGCACGACGTGGACAACGGCGGGCGGTGTTCCCGTTTCCGTTCCGCTCACCACGACGAATAATCCCGCGCTTGTGATCAACTATTCCGCACAAAGCAATTTGGTTTACGGGTTGGACCTGAACTTCGACACCAACGGAAATCCGGTGATGCTTTACGTCACGAGCCACGATTATCGTCCGGGGCCAAATGGCGATCCGCGTACATGGAGAATCACGCGCTGGAACGGAACGGAGTGGATTACGTCAACGGTTTGCACTTCAGATCACAATTACGACATGGGCAGCCTTTATATCCGAACGAACGAATGGCTCATCATCGGCCCGACGCAAAATGGCCCGCAGGTTTATCAGGCCGGTGGAGAAATGGCGTTGTGGAAAAGTACGAACGAAGGCGCGACCTGGCAAATGGTCCGTCAAATCACGACGAACAGCATTTACAATCACTCTTACGCGCGTCGCCCCGTGAACGCGAAAGATCCGTTCTTCGCGTTCTGGGCCGATGGCAATTCCACCAATCTTTCACCGTCACGTTTCTTTTTCGGCAACTCGGATGGAACCGGTGTCTGGCAATTACCCTACGACTCCTCAGCGTTGTTCAATACGCCGCAGGAAATCCACGGCAATTAAAGTGTGAGCCAATGATGGACTGCGGTGGCATGACGCCGCTTTTCCTACACGCTCGCAAAATAGAAACATGCCTCGCTGATAAAGATGCTCTTCGCCATTTCCACCGTGCAACCAAAGCGGAGACATGTCTCCGCAGTCCAAATTCTCTAGGATTTCCCCGGCTCACTTTCCCGCTTTCCCACTTTCCCGTTTTCCCACTATCTTTCGCCCCGTGCAGTTTCAGAAGATCACAATCGTTGGCGTCGGATTGTTGGGCGGCTCACTGGGGCTGGCCATCAAACAACGTCGGCTCGCTTCAAAAGTTGACGGCTACGTTCGCCGCAGCGCGAGTATTTCTGAATGTGAAGAAGCTGGCGTCGTCGATCACGCCACGCGCGACATCAAGCGCGCCGTCGAAAACGCGGATTTAATAATTCTCAGCACACCCTTGTCTCGGATGCGCGAACTTTCCGAGGAAATGGTTCCCGCGTTGAAACCCGGCGCAATCGTCACCGATGTCGGCAGCGTCAAAGCCAGCGTGGTTCAGGAACTGGAAACTCTTTTTTCAAAAGCAAATACGCACTTCATCGGCAGCCATCCGATGGCAGGCGGCGAGAAAACCGGCGTCAGCGCTGCGAAAGCCGATTTGTTCGAGAAAGCCGTCTGCGTCGTTACGCCAACCGCTCAGTCGAATGTTCAAGCAGTTGAAGCCGTGGAAACTTTCTGGAAATCCGTCGGCTCACGCACCGTGAAACTCAGTCCCGAAACGCACGACGAACTGGTCAGCCGCTCCAGCCACTTGCCGCACGTCATCGCAGCGGAACTGGCGAATTATGTTCTGAGTCCGACGCATGCCAAAGAGCAGGCTTTGCTCTGCGCGAACGGTTTTCGCGACACGACGCGCATTGCATCTGGTTCGCCGGAAATGTGGTGCGATATTTCGCTGGCAAACCAAAAAAATCTTTCGCGTGTGCTGGGAATTTACATCGAAGGGTTGGAAGAATTTCGCCAAGCGCTCGACAGCGGTGACACGAAACTCATCCAAGAATTTTTTGAAAAAGCCAAGCAACGTCGAGACACGTGGCGCATTACAAATTACCCGGAATGAAAACCACAAATGGATGCAGATTAACGCAGATGAAAAATTCTTCCGCTGATCTGCGTCCATCTGCGTCCATCTGCGGTTTTTCCTGATTTATTACAATGCCTTTGCCCGAACTCATCGAAATTGTTCCACTGGAAAAACCGGTTCACGCCGAAATTACCGTGCCCGGTTCCAAGAGCATTACGAATCGTGCCTTAATTCTCGCCGCACTGGGCGAAGGCGAAGTCACGTTGCAAGGCGCGCTCTGGAGCGAAGACACGCAAATCATGGTCGAATGTTTGCAGGAACTCGGCTTCATGGTGAACGTCGCGCCTGACCCGAACGAATTCTGCAATCGCACCATCACGGTTTATGGAAAAAGCGGCGTCATTCCGCCCGGCGGAACCGAGCAGCAACCGTTGGAATTATTTGTTGGCAATGCCGGAACCGCCGCACGATTTTTGTCCGCGTTCGTTTGTTTGGGAAAAGGCGTTTACCGATTGCACGGCGTCCCGCGAATGCACGAGCGTCCGCAAGCCGCGTTGTTTAAGGCATTGCGGGAATTGGGTTATCGCGTCGATTCCGCGAATGACAAATTGCCTGCGACGATTTTTGGCAGCGATTCTGTCCATCTCTCCCCGCGAGGCACGAGTGGGGAGAGAGCCGGAGAGAGGGGAAATTCGGAAAACAGGAAAACCTCCTCTCCCCAGCCCTCTCCTCCAGAGGAGAGGGAGAAGAAGCGTTCCTGCACGGTCAGCATCGAAGAAAGTTCGCAGTTTGCCTCCGCGCTTTTGCTCTGCGCGGAAACGGGAAACTGGGAAATTAAAATCAGCGGAGAAAACGCCGACGAATCGCCCTACGTCGCGATGACTTCGGAACTGATTAAAGTTTTCCCGAAACAAGGCGGAACTTTTCAAATTGAACTAGATGCTTCCAGCGGCAGTTATTTTCTGGCCGCTCATTGGCTCTCTTACGTTTGGACATCGGACTCAACGGAGTTGAGTTCGAAGAGCGGCTGCATCCGAGTCCGTAAATGGCCCGAAACTGATTGGCAAATTGATGCGAGATATGGACACAGCCAAGAACTACCAATTTCGCTTTCACGGAAAACAGACCTTGGGGACAGCATCATGACAGCAATAGTAATATCGCCACTTGGTTTCGCACCAGTTCGATTCACCGACCTCGCGCGCCTTCGTGTCCAAGAATGCGAACGTGTTGTCGCCTTGCGAACTGAACTCACCAAATGCGGCGCAAAAGTTATTGAAGAAGGCGACACGCTAACGGTTTATCCATCCAAACTTCACGGCGCGGAAATTGAAACTTACAACGATCATCGCATGGCGATGTGTTTTGCGATTCTGGGATTGAAAGTTCCGGGAATAAAAATCAAGAATCCGGCGTGCGTGAAGAAGACATTCCCGAATTTTTTCCAGAAACTCGAGGCTCAACCGCCGTACGGCCTCGGCGCAAAAATTCTCGACGGAAAAACTGGCCGGCCTTTATCGCATGAGGAATTATTTGCAGACTGAATCCGGTTCCTAATCATAATCCTACTCTTAATCTTAATCATTTTTTCAAAAGGATTAAGATTAGGATTATGAGTAAGAGTAAGAATCAATGAACCACCCAATCGTCATCGCCATCGACGGCACGAGCGCCAGCGGCAAAAGCACCAACGCCAAGCGCATTGCCAAGACGCTCGGCTTCGCTTACGTCGATACCGGCGCGATGTATCGCACGCTCGCCTGGCATTGTTTGCAGAAAAAAGTGAACATCGACGACCCAAAAGCCGTCGGCGCGCTTTGTCGAAAATGGAAAACCGCCTTGGAATGCGTCGATGGCAAAGTTCATTTGCTGGTCGATGGTTATTTTCCCGACAAAGAAATTCGTAGTGCGGAAGTGACTTCCGCCACGTCGCACATCGCCGCGTTTCCGAAGGTGCGCGACTGGATGAAAAACAAACAACGCGAGTGCATTCAGTTCGGCAATCTGGTGATGGAAGGTCGCGACATCGGCACAAATGTTTTCCCGGAAACAGATTTTAAATTTTATCTCGACGCCTGTATTCACGAACGTTCCAAACGTCGTTCCGCCGAAGGGTTGGATGAAAATCTGGCCATGCGCGATCAGCGCGATAGCCAGCGCGCTTCTGCGCCGCTCATGGTGGCGCTAGGCGCACTGGTCATCAACAACTCCGGCCAAACCGTGGAGCAAACGAGCGGGCTGATTATTGATGAAGTGAACAAGCGGTTGGCGGCAAGAAAAAGTTGAAGCGAAATTGAAAATGATTTTAGCCATCCACCAGCGCAGTTTGTCGTGTCCTCTTAATCATAATCATAATCCTACTCTTAATCTTTATTTTCAGAGCGGGATTAAGATTAGGATTACGAGTAAGATTAGGAATCGCTTCGCTTTCGAATGAACCTGAGTTATTTCCTCGGCTGGATCTTTTTCCGCCTGATGTACGCGGTCTATTTTCGTTGGCGCGTTTACAATCCCGAACGAGTTCCCAGAAAAGGCCCCGTGGTCCTAGCGTCGAACCACGCCAGCATTCTTGATCCGCCGTTGGTTGGTTGCGGATTAAAACGCAGCATCAATTTTTTGGCGCGCGAATCTCTGTTTCGCTTTCCAGGAATCGGCGCGCTACTTCGTTCGTGGAACGCCGTTCCCGTCGATCGTGAAGGCGGCGGCGCGCGCGGATTAAAAGCCATTCTCGACCGATTGCACAAAGGTGGTGGGATTATTTTGTTTCCCGAAGGAACGCGAACTCTGGATGGAAAATTACAACCCGCGCGTTCGGGTGTCGGTTTGACGGTCATAAAGTCTGAGGCACCAGTCGTGCCGGTTCGCGTGTTCGGAACTTTTGAAGCCTATGGCAAAGAAGTGAAAATTCCCCGACCCTATCGCGTGGCAGTCAAATACGGTCGCCCCATGATGTTCGAAAAATTGCGCGCGGAAGCAAAAACCTGTTCCAAACCTCGGTTGAAAGAAATCTATCAACAAGTCGCGGACGAGTTGATGGCGGAAATTGCGAAGCTCGAGGCCATCGCGGACAAGTAACCCCTTTCTATTTTCATAAAGATACCGGCTTTCCGCTGCCATCTTTTCAAAGTGATGCTTGAAGAACAAAAAAATTGCTTGCGGGAGTCCAATCCTTTTGGCACAAACGCGCGTCGCCCAATGGTTAACCGGTATAAATTCTAGAAATAAATGAAACATTCTCTGATCAGTTCAATCGCCGCCTTGGCTCTCGTTGGCTTAAGTCAAAGTGCATCCGCCCAACTATTAGCTGTGGACGTGAATGACCGGGTTACAACTGATATACCCGATACAGTCCCCGGGTTTAGCACTTTCATCTTTTCGCAAACCGGAACCGGTGGAGTGACAACGAATACTACTCAAATTTTAGGTGCCTACAGCGTCTCGCTAGCCCCTTTTGACGATAATCTTGACGAGAATACTGTTACGGTCGGAATTCAAAATGGGGTAGGAGTGATCGATGACCGTGACCGGGGCACCCCAACTACGGGATCGTATGCTCAGATTTACGATGACTTTATCTTTGCAAATACGACTACCGGAACCACCGGAGGAATGGATCTTTCGATTTCCGGCGGCGCATTGGAGGCAAACATGCAGTACTTGGTTTCAATTTACGCCTTCGATAGTGGTTCCACCCCGCTTCCACAACCTCGGACCGCGAACTGGTTGGACGGGAACAATGCAAACGCATTTGTTTTGGCCACATCTTTTGTAGCAACAAATCTTCCCACCACTGATTCAGATTATCGGTTTACAGGGATAGCGACCACAGATGCAAATGGGGTTCTTCGTCTGCTTGGCCGAAACACGACTGCAAATACAGCTGCAGGAGCTGTATCACCAGGTGTTTTTCTAAATGGATTTGAAATTCAGCAGGTTCCGGAACCGTCTACAATTGCTTTAGGGATCACAGGACTTGCGGCAATTGTGGGAATGAGCATTCGCCGCCGCCGTTGAATTTCAGTCGAGATTCAATAATAGCTGCAGACTCATGCGTCTTCGGCGCTTCAAATCAGTGGAACCGACGTTCCGACGGCGCTCCTTAGATTGAGATGGTTCTCAGACACGTACTGTTTGAGTCCTCGCACAAGATTCCTTGTGATGCTGGGTCCTTCATAGACCAGACCAGTGTAAACCTGCACGAGTGACGCGCCTGCTCTTATCTTTGCTACGGCATCGTCAGCGTCAAAAACTCCACCCACGCCAATGATTGGCAATGCGCCGCGGGCCTGTTTGTAAATGTGCCGGATCATTTCGTTGCTGCGATGACGCAATGGTCGTCCGCTCAACCCGCCTGTTTCTGAATAAACTTTTTGGAGTTGATGATCGGAAGTTTGTGGTCGTCCGATGGTTGTGTTGCTGGCGACAATTCCGGAAATCTTGCGTGAAGAAACCAGTTCCAGAATTTCATCCAGAGCCTCAAAGGAAAGATCGGGCGCGACTTTGACCAGAATTGGTTTGTTTGGAGTTCCGCCTTCAGGCGGTCGGGCGGAACCGCCTGAAGACGAAACTCCGAATAAAGATGGCTCTGCATTCACCTCTTGAACCGCCGCGAAAATTTCATCGAGTGCAATTTTGTCCTGAAGCTGGCGAAGATTCGGTGTATTCGGCGAACTGACATTGATCACGAAAAAGTCGGCGAGACTGCGCAACACCCGAAACGAGTTCGCGTAATCTTCCGCCGCTTTCTCCAAAGGTGTGATTTTAGATTTCCCTAGATTGATGCCGACTGGATGGGTGGGCCACAGGCGAATTTTTTTCCAGTGAGTTAACTTTTCTGCAACCGCTTCTGCGCCGGAATTGTTGAAACCCATTCGGTTAATCAGCGCTTCATCCTCGACCGCGCGGAACATTCGCGGCTTGGGATTTCCCGGTTGTGGATGCCAAGTGACGCCGCCGAGTTCGCAAAAGCCAAAACCAAACTTTTCCCAAATGGGAACGGCCGAAGCATGTTTATCCATTCCAGCGGCAAGGCCAATTGGATTGGGGAATTTCAGACCAAACAGTTCGATGGGAAGCTCTGGTGCGCCGAAGATTTTGCTGGCCAATTCGCAGACAAATTCATGACGGCTGGCCCAACCGAGTGCTTTTAAAGTTTGATCGTGGATTTTCTCAGAATCCTGCGTGAACAGAATTGGGCGGATGAAATTGCGGTAGGG
>JBBQAX010000199.1:0-8336 GCA_038316905.1 Verrucomicrobiota bacterium
GCGGCCACCAGACGGCTGGCCGTCAACCTTCTGCGCCGGGACAAAACCTGCTCACGCAGTATCAAAGGCAAACTCCTCCGCGCCGCCATTGACCCTGCTTACCTCAAACTCGTCATCTCAAATTGATATGCGTCAGCCCTGATGTGGAGTGTCTCTCCTCTGTTAAAGCAAATTCGCACGAGGGCCCAAACTGAAGCAGACAAGGCCAGAACTGGCTCCCCGCTCTTTTTGCCGCCGAAAAAATCTCCACCCTTCCGCAAGCCAATCCGTTGCTCGAAGAACTGCGCCGCCATCACAACGCCAAGGAAATCCATCGTGAAATAAAAACGACCCCGCAAGCCGCCTGGGACCTCGCCAAAAAAGAAGGGCGTTTTGTGCTGCGCCCGCCGCCTCAATGTGCGTGGTGGCCTTACGTCTGGAGCATGCGCGCCGTTTTGAAAGTGGGCAGTGACGGTCGCGTCCCCATCGGCTCGCAACGTCTGCGCAGTGAACTGGAAACCGGCGCCAAAGTCCTTCGCTGCCAGCATTGGAATGGTGATGTCTCCATCCTCCTGGCGCCTCCGGCGCAAGGAAAATTACCCAACGTTCTTCTCCATTGCCCCCACCTGAATCTCCACCGAAGTGATCGCACCACCACACAAACCTGAATTGAACCTGAATTGGACTTGCATGGCAAAACACCGCAGTTACTGTTTGCGCGCATCAACCACCTCGTCGGTGGTTTTATTTTTTCCGAATCTAAAATATTGTGAAAATTTTTGCCGGAACATCAAATCCACCCTTGTCCAAAGCCATCGCAGCCTCCATCGGGCTGGATCTTGGAAAGTGTACTGTGAGCGCCTTTCCTGACGGCGAAACGTTCGTCAAAATTGAAGAAAACGTCCGGGGTGAAGACGTGTTCCTCGTCCAATCTACCTGCCCGCCGACAAACCATAATTTGATGGAAATGTTCATCATGATGGATGCACTTCGTCGGGCCAGTGCCTCCCGAATCACCGCCGTGCTGCCGTTTTACGGTTACGCACGACAGGACCGCAAAGATCAACCCCGCGTTCCGATTACCGCAAAACTGGTCGCAAATCTATTGATCGCCGCCGGCGCGAATCGAATTCTCACCATGGATTTGCATGCGCAACAAATTCAAGGATTTTTCGATATTCCCGTTGATCATCTTTACGCCGCACCGGTGATGTACGAATATTTGAAGAAGAAAAAGATGAACGACTTCGTGGTCGTCAGTCCCGATGTCGGCGGATTGAAGATGGCACACGCCTATTCGCAAGTGTTAGAAGCGGGTCTGGCCATCGTCGCGAAACGAAGAAAGAGCGCGACTGAAATTGAATCGATGACTGTCATTGGCGAGATCAAAGGACGGAACGTCTTGATGGTGGACGATTTAACGGAGACGGCGGGCACCCTTACAACCGCCGCCGCGTTGTTAAAAAAGAAGGGCGCAAAGAAAATTGTCGCCTGCGTTTCACATGCGATTTTGAACGATTTAGGCATTGAAAGATTGCGAAAATCCAATATTGACGAACTAATAACTACTGATACCGTCCTACGCCCTGCGATTGACGGGGTGAACATTACCACCTTGTCGGTGGCTGGTTTATTGGGCGAAGCGATTAAACGGATCAATTGTAACTCTTCGATTACTTCGCTGTTTGAATTTAAAGGCGGACGAACCAGTTAAGTCGTCAACCACTTTACAAAAAAATGAAATCTGTATCATTGACCGCGTTTCCACGCACACAATTACGTCGTGGTGAAGTGAAAAAACTTCGTTCCACAGGCCGCGTGCCTGCCGTTATTTACGGCGGACAAACCCAGCCACAAAATCTCGAAATCAACCTCGAAGAATTTGACGATTTGATCCACCACTCTGCATCAGAAAACGTTCTGGTTGATCTCACTGTTGGCGGTGACGCCAAACGCCTCGCACTCATTCAAGAAGTGCAACATCATCCGTTGAGCGGAAAAGTTCTGCACGTTGATCTACATGAAGTCGCAGCCAACGAAAAAGTAACGATCATGGTGCCGGTCGAAAGCACTGGCGAATCGACTGGTGTGAAAAATGGCGGTGGCGTCCTCGAACACGTTCTCTTCAAAATCAAAGTTCGCGCGTTGCCAAAAGATTTGCCGGAATTGATTTCCGTCGATGTAAGCGCGCTGGAAATTGGTCAATCCATTCATATCGGTGATCTCAAAGCGCCAGAAGGCGTTGAAATTCTCGGTGAAAAACACATTTCTGTCATCGCTGTCGCTGCACCATTGACCGAAGCTCAGGCGGCGGCGGCCGAAGCCGCGGCTGCACCTGCGGGCGAAGTCGAAATGACCAAGGAGAAAAAGGAAGAAGGCACAGCGCCTGCCGCAGCCGGCAAGGCTGCCGCTCCGAAAGCCGACGAGAAAAAAGCGGGCGACAAAAAACCCGCCGACAAGAAGAAGTAATCTCATTGCAGGTTGCTTCGCGTTCTACGCACAGCGAGCGTTGGCGAAATGGAAAATCAATTTCTCGTGGTTGGCTTGGGAAACCCAGGCAGAGAATACGCACAGACGCGACACAACGCCGGTTTTTTGCTGGTCGAGAAACTAGCATACGATTGGGGAGCAAGCTGGAACTTGGAGAAAAAGTTCAGTTCACGTTTGGCAAAACGGGAACAAGACGGAAAGAAGTTTGTTTTCGCTCAGCCGCAAACGTTTATGAACGCCAGCGGAGAATCAGTTAGAAGATTAACTGATTATTTCCGTCTGAAACCGGAGCAAGTTCTGGTCGCAGTGGATGACGCAGATTTACCGTTCGGTCAGATTCGATTGCGTGGAAGTGGAAGCAGTGGCGGTCACCACGGGTTGGAATCAATTGAGGAACACCTCGGCACACGGGACTTTCCGAGACTGCGAATCGGTATTGGTCGAAACGATAGCGTTCGGCAGATAACAAATTACGTTTTAGGCCAATTTGGGAAAGACGAATTAGATCTGCTTGAAATTATTTTGTCGCAGGCCACCAAGCAGGTAGAATGTTGGGCCCGTGAAGGAATCGGGAAAGCGATGAGCCAATTTAACGGCGTAGTAAACAAAGAAGAAAAAAGGAAATTGAAGTGAAACGATACGAAGGTTTGTTCATATTGAACACCGCAGCTAAAGAAGAAGGCATCAAAGATGTCATCGACAAAATTTCCGCTGAGATTACTTCAGCGGGCGGCAAAGTTGAGACCGTCCAGAAGATGGATAAAAAAGCTTTCTCGCGCATCGCGGATCGGAAGCACACCTCCGGTTTTTACGTCAATGTGATTTTCGAGACAAAACCCGCTTCCCTCGCCCAATTGCGCACGCGGTTCAATAGCAGTGACGATATCTTCCGCGTTGTCTTCACCCATGCTCCAGCTCCGAAAGAGGAAGCGGCGAAGTAAGTCCGTTGAGTTATGGCCAGTTTCAACAAAGTCGTCCTCGTTGGGAACCTCACGCGCGATCCTGAATTGCGCTACACACCCAAAGGAACGGCTATTGCCAAAGTCGGTTTGGCCGTGAATCACAAGTGGAAGAATGAAGCTGGTGAGTTCAAGGAAGAAGTGACGTTTGTCGATGTTGAAGTCTGGGGACGTACAGCAGAAAATGTCGGCCAGTATATGCGCAAAGGAAGTTCAATGTTAGTCGAAGGACGACTTCGGTTGGATACTTGGGACGACAAACAAACAAATCAGAAGCGCAGTAAAATGCTTGTCGTTGGAGAAACTGTCCAATTTCTCGGTTCTCCTCGCGGGGGGGAAGGCGCTCCCGTCGAGCGCGCTGAACGCCCCAACCGTCCAACTGCATCCAAACCGTTGGAATCCGCCGCCGTAGAATCCGACGTCCCACCGCCCGAAGAAGACGACGTTCCGTTCTAAATTTTCCAAGAACGCATTCTAACTCTCAACTTTTTTAACCCAAACTACTTTTTATTTATGGCAAAAACTGAAGTCATCCTAACTCATAACATCGTTGGTCTTGGCGGGGAATCCGACCAGGTCAAAGTCGCCTCCGGCTACGCACGCAATTACCTTTTCCCTCAAGGATTTGCAATTCCCCTGACGGGCGCGAACAAACGTCGCATCGAAGCGCTCAAGCAACGCCGAGCCGAACGCGAGTCCCATGAACTCAATACGATGACCGACTTGGCGAAAGGCGTTTCCAAATTGATTTGCGTCATCTCCGTGAAAACTGGAGAAGATGGAAAACTCTTCGGCGCTGTCACTTCGGGAATGATTGCTGATCAGCTCAAGACGCAATTCGACATCACGCTCGAGAAAAAGAAAATTCATCTGGAACATCCGATCAAAACATTGGGCGAACACGAAATCGAACTTCGCCTTCATACGGATGTAAAAAGCACTTTGAAAGTCCGGGTCGAAAGCAGCACCCCTGCCGCTGACAAATCGGAAGCAACGGTTGTCGAAGCGCCGAAAACGCAAACGCGCGCCAAACGTGGTGAACAACAGGTTTACACCAGCGAACGAGTCGGAAACGCTCCTCGCCCGGAACGCAAGAAGAAGAGCGATAAAGCGTAATCAAATTTCTATAGAACGCAAAAAGCAGGCTGATTCGTCAGCCTGCTTTTTTGTTGTTCGGATCAGAGCGGAAAAAGCAAAGGAAGAAGGAAAATGGTCGGGACGGGGGGATTCGAACCCCCGACCTCTTGTACCCGAAACAAGCGCGCTACCAGGCTACGCTACGTCCCGACGCAGGGCAGGAAAATTGCCGCTGTTCAACCCTCATTGCAAATAAATTTCCGGTTTGTTTTGTTGCAGCGGAAAGATCAGGTTCGTTTCCGCAGATCAGCAGAGCGATATCAATGTATCCATTCTAATCAGGAGGCAATTTATCTGGCCTACGAGATGGAAATAGAGACCAAAGAAGCAGGAAGAAATTGCGCCCGAAATCAAAAATGGGAATAGTTTATTCCCGGGCTTCTTTGGCTTTGAGGTCGCGCATTATTTTGAGACTGCAACGGCCTCATTGATCGCTTCGCTTAAAACCGCCAAACCATCACGCAACGCTTCCTCTGTGATCGTCAACGGCGGTGCGATTTTCACCGTTTGCCCCCATGCACCGACCGGTGCGAAGAACAACAGTCCTTTGTGAAAACACTTTTCAATGATCAAGTGCGCCAGATCATGGTTCGGTTCCTTTTTTCCTGGATGAATCATTTGCAAACCGCCCACCAAACCCGTCGCGCTACAATGACCGATCACGTTGGCGTGGCGCTTTTGGATTTCCTGCAAACTGCTCAAAAGAATTTTGCCGAGACGCTCTGCGTTCGCTGTCAGGTTTTCCGAAACAATTTTTTTCAAACTGGCCAACGCGGCCGCAGCGCACACGGGATTTCCGGTGTGCGTGCTGGTCATCGAGCCGGGCGGAAATTGATCCATGATTTCTGTGCGACCCAACACGGCAGAAAGTGGGAGCGAACTGCTGATTCCTTTTCCGCAGCAAATCAGGTCTGGCGTCACGCCATAATGTTCGAAGGCCCAGAATTTTCCGGTGCGACCGAAACCCGCCTGCACTTCGTCAAAAATCAACACGATGTCGTGCTCTTTGCACCATCGGGCAAGCTTTTGAATGTATTCGATCGGCGCGAAGTCTGGTCCCACTCCCTGATAACTCTCAAAAATGACGCCAGCGACATTTTCGGCTTTCATCCCCTTTTTCTCAATCGAGGCCAGAAAAAATTCAAAGCTCGTATCGGTCGTCCAATAGCCGTCCGGAAACGGGACCTGGATAATCGCGGGATCTTCGTTGACGATCCAACCTTTCTGTCCAGGGATGCCGCCCGCTTGTTGCGACCCTAGTGTGCGTCCGTGGAAACCGCGCTCGGCGCCGATGATCCCGATCTTTTTTGTTCCGCCCTTTTTGATCCCATACGAGCGCGCCAATTTGATCGCATTCTCCGTCGCTTCCGAACCGGTCGTCAGCAAGAAAACTTTGTCCAAACCTTTTGGTGTAAGGCTGACCAAATATTCGGCCAACTCCGCCCGTTCTTCACTCGGGAAAACGTAGTTGTGCAGCAATCCGCTGTTCACTTGGTCAATGATCGCCTTCTTGATTTCGGGAGCGCCGTGGCCTGCGTTGGTCACCAATACGCCTGAACTCCAATCGAGCCAGCGATTGCCGTATTTGTCGTAAACAGAAAAATCTTCGGCGCGATCCCACACAACTGGCGGCTGTCCGCGCATGGAGATCGGCTCGAACTGGCGAAGTTTTTCCAACGTCGCTAACGAATCTGGATGCGGCAACTGAGTGGCGATACGGCGAAATTTCGTTTCAACGTGCGGAACGGTTTGCGGGATTATGCTGAATTCTTTGCCCATGATGAATGCGTTTAAATTTTGAACCTGAGATAAAACACGGATTGTCTGCCATTGAAAAGACGGAAGTATTTATGCGAACAGAAAAGCGATTGGCCGATCGATTATCCTTCAAGAGCCGTTAGCGCAGCTTGCACTTTCTCTTTCTTGGCCTGCCAATCTTTCAAGCGCTTTTTATGTTCGTCCAAAACGGCGGGTGGAGCTTTTCCGGTGAAAGCTGGATTGTTTAACTTTGCCTGAACTTTTTCAATTTCGGTTTGGTGATTTTCCAATTCCTTTTTCAGACGCGATTTCTCGGCATCAACGTCAATCAATCCTTCGAGGGGAAGATAAAGTTCGCCGAGTGGCGAGAGGACTTGCGGCGTTCCTTTTTTCGCCGCGAAGGTTGGATTCACTTCGAGCGTTTCGGCGTTGAGCAAAATTTTGATGACCTCGGCGTCGAGTGGTTTGAGTTCGCCCGAAGGTTTGAAAACGAATTTCACGCGTTTGCTCGATGGGATGTTTCCTTCGCGACGGAGATTGCGGCCTTGCGTGACGAGTTCGTATTTCGTGTTCACGAATTGCTCGTCGGTTTCGTCGAGGACGTAATGCGATTTGAATTCGTCGTCGAGCGGCTTCGGCCAATGCGCGAACATGATGGTGTTACCGCCCTGCTCTGCCGGAAGATCTTGGTTGAATCCCATGCCGTGCCAGAGTTCCTCGGTGATGAACGGCAGGAACGGATGGAAAAGTCGCAGCGTGTTCGAGAGAATAAAATCGATGACGGCACAGGTGTTCGCTTTTTGCGCGTCGTCGGTGCTGTAGAAAACGGCTTTGCTCGCTTCGACATACCAATCGCAATATTCGCTCCAGAAAAATCGGTAGAGCGCGGCGGTGGCGTCGCTGAATTTGTATTCGGCCAGCGCGGAGGTGACTTCGCGAATCGCCGCATCGAGTTTTAGCAAAATCCATTTGTCGTCGCTGGTGAGAAGTTCGCGGCGGATTTCGCCTTCGGTTTCGAACGTGGGGAGCGCACGCGGCTCGCGTGTTGTGTTGGGCGGCTCGCCCAATACTCGTTCCTCTGACTGAATTTGGTTTAACGAAGATTCCGGCGAGCCGCCGGAATCAGCAGGCGAGCCGCCTGCGCTCCCCTGCATCTGGCGGAAACGGCAGGCGTTCCAAAGTTTGTTGCAGAAGTTGCGACCGAGTTCGACGTCCTTTTCGTCGAACATCACGTCGGCGCCGAGCGGTGCGCCGCGCATCGTGCCGAAACGCAAAGCGTCCGCGCCAAATCTCGAAATAAGTTCCAGCGGGTCGGGCGAATTACCGAGGGTCTTCGACATTTTGCGTCCCTGTTTGTCACGAATGATGCCGGTGAAATAAACATTTCGGAACGGGAGATCGCCCATGAATTCGTAGCCCGCCATGATCATGCGCGCGACCCAGAAGAAAATAATATCCGGCCCGGTGACGAGATCGGTTGTGGGATAAAACTTTTCGAGCGTCGGCGTCTTTTCCGGCCAGCCCATCGTGGCAAACGGCCAGAGCCAGGAACTGAACCAGGTGTCGAGGACGTCGGGGTCTTGAACAAAACCAGTGCGAATCAACACTTTCGCTTCTGCGTCGGACTCAGTTGAAGCGAACGCTTCTACACACTGGCGAGATTGGTTCCAAACAAAAGTGAAGAATGTTTGAGAATCGTCGCGTTTTGATAATGAAATCGTTTGAGCCAATTCTGCCAATGCTTGGAGGTTGGTAAAATCTCCTTTCTTGTAGAATGCATCGACGAATTCATTGAGATCCTTCGAGGGAAGGCAATTCATTCCTGCGGCTGGAATAATTACGCTCCACACCGGAATCCGATGCCCCCACCAAAGCTGGCGGCTGATGCACCAGTCTTGCAAACCACTCAACCAGTTGTCATAGACTTTGGCCCAGCGTTTTGGATGAAAATGTATATTTTTATCAGCTACCACTCTGCGGGCCTGATCAACGCTTGGATATCGTAGAAAATAC
>JBBQAX010000200.1:0-8306 GCA_038316905.1 Verrucomicrobiota bacterium
CGATTCGCGCGCGGTGGAACAAATGCAAACCGCGCTCAAACAACTCCAGCGCGAAGGTGGAAAAATTTTGTGCGGCGGCGAAAAATTGCGCGGCGCAAATTATCCCGGCGGCGGCTACGTCACTCCGTGCATCGCGACGGCGAAAGCGAATTTCAAAATCGTCCACGAAGAGACCTTCGCACCGATTCTCTATTTGATTCCGTATCGCAGTTTGGACGACGCGATTGCCGCGCATAATTCCGTACCGCAAGGACTCAGCTCCGCGATTTTCACGAATGAATTACGCGAAGCAGAATTATTCTTGTCGAGTCGCGGCAGTGATTGTGGGATTGCGAATGTGAACATCGGCACGAGCGGCGCGGAAATCGGCGGCGCGTTCGGCGGCGAAAAAGAAACTGGCGGTGGACGCGAAAGTGGCAGCGATTCCTGGAAAAATTATATGCGTCGCCAAACTGTCACGATCAATTACTCGAACGAATTACCACTGGCGCAGGGAATCAAGTTCGGCGGCAGCGCGACGGCGTAACACGCAATGTTCGCGGCAATTCTAACGACCATCCTCTGGTCTATCTCCGTCGTTTGCGCGCATCGCTCGGCGAAAATGCTGGGCGGCAGCGAGGCGAATTTCTGGCGTCTTTCAGTGGCGTTCTTCTTCCTCTCGGGTTGGGCTTACATCTTCGGACAAGGAGCTTCGGGTAATTCATTTCCGCTTTTTCTCTGGAGTGGAATCATCGGAATTGGCGTTGGCGATGTCGCTTTGTTCCAGGCACTTCCGCGACTCGGTTCGCGTGTGACAGTTCTGTTGGTGCAATGTTTATCCACCCCACTGGCCGCGCTGATCGAATGGCTTTGGCTTGGAACTAAACTCACGGGTGTGCAGATGCTATGCGGGGGAATAATTTTGGGCGGCGTTTCGCTTGCGCTCGCGCCTTCGGAACATTTGAAAATCACGCGACGCCAAATGGTCATTGGCACTTCGTTTGGAATTCTGGGTGCGCTGGGAAACGCGTTCGGCGCAGTTTGCACACGCAAAGGTTATGCCGTCGCCGAAGCCGCGCATCAGAATATCGACGGCGGCACGGCGGCATTTCAACGGCTGATCGGCGGGTTGTTCGTTGCAGGCGTCTGGTTATTGATCATCAAGCAACGGGCGCAACCGGTGGTCAAATTTTCCTCGCTGCGGGAGAAGTGGCGCATCGCGTTCCCATGGGTTTTGGCGAACGGTTTCGCAGGACAAACTCTCGGGACCACTTGTTATCAAATTGCTCTCAAATCTGCGCCAACCGGAATCGTGATGCCGATCATCGCGACGACGCCGCTGGTGGTGATTCCTTTCGCCTATTTTATGGAGAACGAAAAAATTACCGCACGCGCCGTGATTGGTGGAGCGATTGCCGTCATCGGCGTCATCGGTTTGGTTCTGGCAAAGTAGTTCGCGAAATGAAACCCGGCCTTGAACTCAGTAAAGTGGTGCTGCTCGGCAGAACGTTTGAAGAATATTTGCGTTACTTCGGATTGAGCGAGGACGAATTACGTGGGAAAAAAATTCTCGATATTGCCAGTGGCGTCAGTTCGTTTTGCGCTGAGGCGAACGCGCACGAAATCGACGCCACGGCGATGGATCCCATTTACGAACTTTCGGCGGAAGATATTCAAACTCGTTGCGAACCTGATTTGGATTTTGTGACGGGCGAGATCGGGAAGGTCAAAGCCTACAAGTGGGATTTTTACAAAACGCCAGAGAGAATGCGCGAGTTTCGCGAGCGGGCTTATCGCGCATTTTTGCCTGATTTCGTCAGAACAAAGGGCGAGCGCTATGTTCACGGGAGATTACCGCGCACGCCTTTTCGAGACGCACAATTTGATCTCACGCTCGTGTCGTATTTCCTCTTTGTTTACGAGGAGCAGTTTGATTACACGTTTCACAAAGAATCTGTGGCGGAAATTTTACGGATCAGCTCAAACGAGGTGAGAATTTATCCGTTGGTAAATTTTAAAGCTGAACGATCGCAGTTTATCGACCGGATCAAAAAGGAAGCGGCTTTTACGGATTGGATATTTGAAGAGGTGCCAACCGATTTTGAATTTCTGCGGAACTCGAACTCTTTTCTGCGAATCAAAAGAAAGAATTAGCACGGAGGAATTTGAGGTTCTTATTCTACGGCTTTGCGAAACCTAGCATTAAAATTCGCCTACCGCTTTTGATTATAACCAGCCTGAGAATATTTCTCCCTGACGAAACGGGATGCGGCGTCAGTGACATTGGGGTCAGGAATGAATTCCGTCCATATCGCGCCAAAATTTTCCACTGCAACGTCGCACATTGCTATCTCCCAATCGGAACGCGACAACGAGATCGGCGGAGGTTGGGCAGATCCTTGAATTAACAAACCAGTTTTTGTTCGACGTTGAGCGGCCCCAGCGATTTTTCGTCCGTGCCAAAGAACGTCTGATTTTTCCGCGCCCACGAAACATTGCCCCGGAATTTCTTTTTTGCAGCAGGGCGACAACTCCGTTGCGACTTTTATTTTCAAAAATGCGTCTCGAATCCACTCGTGAACGCGTTCGTAGCTTTCCACGGCTTTGAGTGCATACCAGGAATGGTGCGGCGGAAAAATCAGACTGTAAGTCCAATCCGAATCGTGCGGGACGAGTCCGCCGCCGGTGGAGCGGCGAATCAGCGGACGCAACATCGTCACACGCTCGATCTCTGAAAAATGTTGGGAGTAGCCGAACGTCGCGGCGGATTCCGTCCAGCCGTAAAAACGCAAAACTGGTTTTGCAATTTGCGGCGCGGCTTCCAAAAGCGCTTCATCGAGCGCCATATTCGCCGCGGGTTCGCCAAAGCCGGATTGAAGAAGGAACCAAGTTTCAGACATTGGATTTTGCCCCTTTGAGTTTGCGCGTTGTGTTGGCCACGCGAATGGCTTCTTTGGCGATCGTCGAGGACAAACGGACTTTTCCAGTCGGACAGAGGTGTTTCACTTCGCAATTCACGCAATCAGGATTGCGCGCGTAACAACGTCGGCGTCCGTGCCAGATCAACAAATGGCTGAACAAACACCGGTCGTCTTGCGGAACTAGTTTTTGCAAATCAAGTTCGATTTTCTCAGGCGTATTTTCGCGCGAAAAACCGAGCCGTTCAGAAAGTCGCGCGACATGCGTATCCACGACAACGCCCACATTGATGTTGAATGCATTTCCTAAAACGACATTGGCGGTTTTGCGCCCGACTCCAGCCAAGTCAATTAACTGCTCCATCGTTTTCGGAACTTCGCCGCCAAATTTTTCCACGAGCGACTTGCAGCAAGCTTTGAGATTTTTAGCTTTGTTGCGATAAAGACCAATTCGCCTGACGTCGTTTTCCAATTCTGCCAATGGGACGGTCGCGAAACTTTCTGCATCGCGATATTTTTTGAAAAGATCCGCAGTGACGATGTTGACCTGTTTGTCAGTGCATTGGGCGGAAAGAATCGTGGCGATCAATAGTTCGAGCGGATTGGAAAAGTTCAATTCGCAATGCGCATTCGGATAAGTTTTTTTGAGTTCCGCGAATATTTCAGCCGAGCGTCGTTTCTTGTTTTCTAATGATTCACGAGCCACGAAAGCACCATATCAACTCAAGTCACATTTGGGAATGAGCGATTAACAAGACTGTGAATCTTCAAAAAGATGAAAACTAGGATTGTAAAAGATGCAAAAAGATGTTTATCTGGAGACATGAGAATCACCGTTGATATTCCAGAAGACATATTGGATGAACTGGCCAAAACAACCGGCGAAAACAAAATGAGTCCTGCGGTTAGCAAGGCGGTCACCGAATTCGTTAAGCGGGCCAAGGCGAAGGAATTTGCCAAGGCGCTGCGGGAAGGCGAATTCGACTACCCAATGACCAACGACGAAATCGAAAAGCTTCAGGGCTAATGGTCATCGTTGACTCCTCAATATGGATCGAATCCATGCGGCGGGATGGCCGCATCGAAGCCAAAGTCGGACTGGAGAGCCTGGTCGAGGCTGCTGAGGCAATGTTTTGCGGGCCGATCAAACTGGAGGTGCTCGGCGGATCCCGAATACAAGATCGCAAACGTTTGACGGCCTATTTCGAGTGCATTCCTTACAAAGCAATGAGCGATTCAGACTGGGAATTTGCCAAAGATTGCGCGTGGCGCTTGCGCGATAAAGGGCACAATCTCCCTTGGAATGACATCTTGATTGGCAGTCTTTCTGTAAGATGGATATGTCGTGTTTATGCGATGGATCAACACTTTGAAGTAATGAGAGACGTTATCGGCGTCCGACTTTACAAGCCCGGCTACGGCGGAAAATATCAGCCGGATATTGAAGGCTGATCAAACCCATTCTGGAACCGGGAAATTTTCCGAGTTCTTGTAAACCGGGAAATCTTCTGAGGGTTTGTAAACCGGTCCATTAATCCCGCCTTCGACGTATTCGAAAACTTTTCCTTCGAAGTTGCGAATCACGACGCGATCTTTGTTTCGGCTCAAGATGTATTCGGGATTGATTGGGACTTTTCCGCCGCCGCCGGGCGCATCAATGACAAATTGCGGGACCGCATAGCCAGTGGTGTGACCGCGCAAGCCTTCCATAATTTCCAAACCTTTGCGGACGCTGGCGCGCAAATGAGCAGAGCCAGAAATCAAATCGCACTGGTAGAGGTAATACGGCTTCACCCGGCACATCAGCAGCTTTTGGACGAGCGCGGTCATGGTCGGGAGATCGTCGTTCACATGTTTTAAAAATACCGATTGATTGCCAAGAGGAATACCAGCTTCGGCAAGGCGGGCGAGAGCGTCGCGAACTTCCGTGGTCAATTCACGCGGATGATTTGTGTGAATGCTCAGGAAAAGCGGATGATACTTTTTCAACATCGCGCAAAGTTCCGGCGTGATGCGTTGCGGCAGAAAAATTGGAATACGCGTGCCAATGCGCAAAAATTCAACGTGCGGAATGGCGCGCAGTTGCTTGAGCAAATGTTCGAGTTTGTCATCGCTGAACAAAAGCGGATCGCCGCCGCTCAACAACACGTCGCGAATTTGCGGGTTGCTGCGGATGTATTCAATCTGGCGGTCGAACTCAGGATGAAAATCGTAGCCACTCGCGTTGCTAACGAGGCGCGAGCGCGTGCAATAACGGCAATACGCCGCGCAACGATCCGTCACCAAAAATAAAACGCGGTCCGGATAGCGATGAACCAAACCGGGGACGGGCGAATGCGAATCTTCACCGCACGGGTCGCTCATTTCCCAATCGGCAACCTGGGTTTCCTCGATCCGCGGAATGACCTGGCGACGGATGGGACAATTTTCGTCGGTTGGATCGATCAGGTTGAAAAAGTAGGGCGTGATTGCCATGGCCAGTTTCGTGTCCGACAAAACGGTTCCGGCATGTTCCTCTGGCGTGAGCGTTGGCATTAACTTCTGCAACTGCGGCAACGAAGTGATGCGATTTTTCAATTGCCATTTCCAGTCGTTCCATTGTTCGTCGGGAACGTCGCTCCAAAAGCCGCGCCCGGCAGATCGAAACTGCTTTAAGGATTGGAGTCTGCTGGATTCGGGCGATTCTCCGTTGTCGCCGGTTGAAGAATAACTCTGCATTTTTTTGCACTATAATTTTGATCGTCGCGGTGTCAAGGGGGCCATTGAGTAGCGTCGCAGGTTTGTGAGGCGAGGCTGCCAATGAAAAGGCTCTTTAAGGATGACCGCCCTGACAAAATTCCCGCTGGTCATTACTGTTTCTTGGTTTGAAACCCGCGTCTTCACCAATCATGCTGGTTGGAAGTTGAATGAGCGATGAGTTGTCTGAACTAAAAAATCGTTACGACCGGCTGAACCTTTTGTTTCAGGTCAGCAACGTCATTCATTCCACGCTAGATTCCCAAGAGGCCCTTCAACTGATTCTTCGCGAAGCCGTGAGGGTTATGCGGGCGTCCACCGGCTCAATCATTCTCGTCAATCCCACCACTGGTTTTCTGGAAATTCATGCATCAATCGGTTTGACCGCGAACGCGGCGAAACTGAAATTGCGCATCGGCGAAGGAATTACCGGTTGGGTCGCGCGCACGGGAAAACCGGTGCGCATCGGCGACGTTTCGCAAGATCGACGCTACGTCGTCATTCAGCCTAAAACGCGCTCTGAATTGGCCGTGCCCCTCGAGGTTGCGGGTGAAGTTCGCGGCGTGCTCAATGTTGATTCCAACCGTAAAGATACGTTCACCGAAGATGATCAGGAATTATTGCAAGCGTTAGCCGGACAAGCCGCGAAAGTCATTCACAACACCTGGCTGCACGAACAACTGCGTGTCAAAGCAAAGCTCTTCGAAAGTCTCGTCCACGTCGGCCAAACCATCAATTCCACACTCAATTTGGATGAAGCCTTGCAAGTCATCACGCGCGAGGCGTGTCACTTGATGAGTGCAAAAATGTGTTCGCTGTTGATGGTCGATGACACGGGCGAATGGCTTGAGCTGCGCGCGAGCTACGGCGCTGGAAACGAATACATCAACAAACCACGCCTCAGCATGGTCGAGAGTTTTTCCGGCACAGTTGTCCGACGCAAGAAAGCGCTGCAATTGGACGACGTGCAAACTTCCAGTCGTTATCAAAATGTGGAAGTCGCACGGCGCGAAGGATTGGTTTCGTTGCTGAGCGTTCCGTTAATTTTCGCGGGTCAAGCCATTGGCGTGGTGAACGTTTACGCGGGTGAAAAGCATAATTTTTCCAACGAGGAAATTCGTATTCTCTCAGCGCTGGCAGAGTTGTCAGGACTTGCCATTGAAAAAGCGCGGCTCTACGAACGCATCGTCGATATGGAGGAGGAGCTGCGACGGAACGAAAAACTTTCCGCGATCGGCTTGCTCGCGGCGGAGGTGGCGCACGAAATTCGCAACCCGCTCACCGTGATGAAGATGATGTTCCACTCGCTGGATTTGAAATTTCCCGCGAACGATCCGCGAACGCGTGACGCGAAAATCATGCGCGAGAAAATGGAGCACCTGAACAAGATCGTGGAGCAGATTTTGAATTTCGCACGCACCACCGAGCCCAGCTTTGCTCCGGTCAATGTAAATGAGTTAATTGATGATCTTGCCTTGCTGGTGCGACACAAACTGCGAAATCAAAATGTGGAATTTGTTTGCCGGCTCGCTCCGAATCTTCCGTTGCTGGACGGCGACGCTGCACAATTGGAGCAGGTTTTCCTGAATCTCACATTGAACGCAGTTGAAGCGATGCCGAAGGGCGGAAAGCTCACTATCATTTCGCGATTGGTCAGCGCGCCCGACCTGAAAGGAGCAGCGGAATTGCGCGTGGAATTCAAAGACACCGGTGAAGGAATGTCGCGCCAACAACAGGAACACGCTTTCAGCTCGCTCTTGAGCACGACAAAACCGACCGGCACCGGATTAGGTTTCGCGGTCGTTAAACGCATCGTGGAAACGCATCGCGGCGAGCTGGAAATAAAATCGAAACTTGGGAAGGGAACAACCATCAGCGTAACCTTTCCGACAAATATCAGATCGACAAACGCCATCGAGAACCCAATACCTTCCCAATAATTATGAACCGCTTATTTCTGTTTTTGCTAACTACCGTTGCCGTGGGGGTCGCTGGATGCGCCACGCAAAATCCGACCCGACTCGCACAGGAAAATTTATCGGACCCGCCGCCAGTGACGGCGAAGGCATGGGCGATTACTGACGGCCGCACGGGCGAATTGCTCTGGGGCTTAAACGCCGACGAACCGCGCAAATCCGCCAGCACCACGAAGATGATGTGCGCCTACGTCATTCTCCAACTGGCCGAAAAGCAACCGTCCGTGCTGGACGAAATTGTGACCTTTTCCGAACTCGCGGACAAAACCACCGGCTCTACGGCTGACGTAAATGCTGGAGAGCGATTGAGTGTTCGCGAATGCATTTACGGATTGCTCCTCCCTTCCGGCAACGACGCGGGCAACGCGTTGGCAGAACATTTCAATGATCGATTTGCTCCACCTGACGAAAGACTTCGCGCCTTGGGTCTCGGTGATTCCGCACTCAATACCCGCGCGAATTTCATCGCCGAAATGAATCGCACGGGGAAACGACTTGGCCTGACCAACACCATTTATCGCTCGTCATTCGGTGATGGCGGCACGCCGGAGGATCGCACTACGACAGTTCGTGATCTCACGCGTCTCGCCTGGAATGGGATGCAGAACGAGCGCTTCCGAAAATACGTCTCCACCCAACGCTACGAATGTCAGTTACAAACTCCAGAGGGCGGAAAGCGCCGCATCGTGTGGACAAA
>JBBQAX010000201.1:0-8297 GCA_038316905.1 Verrucomicrobiota bacterium
TGGGCTTTTAGGTTCAAGCGGCTGAAACCATCCCGCCGCTTGGCCTAACTTCAGGCGGCACAACCACCCTGCCCCGTATTAAAACAAACTGTTCACCGCAGTTCCGAGGATACTGAGCGGGCCAGTGTCTTCTAATCCTTCTGTCGCCTTATCCAATTTTTGGAGGGAAAGTTTTACGTTCTTTAATAAGCTTTCGTCGTTGATCAATTTTCCGACCGAACCTTGACCACGATTTATTTTCTCCATGATTTCGCGAAGGTTTGTCATGGCCAATGTCGTTTCGTTGTAGAGTTTTTCATCTTTAGCCAATTTGCCGAGCGTGCCTTGGCCCGCATTGATGTCGTCGATGACACTGCGGGCGCGGTCAATGGTCAGCTTAATTTCCGTGCTGGTGGATTGCAGATTTGAAACGGTGCTGAGCGCGGAAGTGTAGAGTGCGTCGTCATTAATTAATTTTCCAACCGTGCCTTTGCCGTCGGCAATTTGTGACGAAATTGTCTGCATGTTTCCCAAAATGGCGGTGAGACGCGGGCTGTTTTCTTTGAGGAAGTCGGTGAACGGCCCCAGCAGATTGCCGATCTGATCGCCGCTGAAACTTTTCGTAAGATTTTCCACGCCGGTGGCGACGTTATCCAGCTTGACCATGATCGCGCTTAGGTCCGGTTGCTCGACGGTTGGGAGATATGCGCCGTCCACCGCTTCGACGCCGTCGGGCGAACCGAAGTCGAGCGCGACAAAATTCTGTCCCATCAGGCCGGTGAATTTAATGCTGGCTTTGCTGTCGGTGCGAATATTGGCGTCCGCGTCGAGTTTCATCGTGACCTTGACCTGATTGTTGGTGAGGTTGATGCGCTCGACCTGCCCGACTTGCACGCCAGCCAGTTTGACGGGATCGCCGACTTTCAATTCCTGAACGTTCTTGAACAAGCCGTGCACCCGGTAGCCTTTCTTCAAAAAGTCAGCGCCCCCCAGCATTTCGAGAATGATGAACGCCGCGATGAGCGCCAACGCGAAGAAAACTCCCAATCGTGTTTCAAGTGTGTTTTTCATAGCAGCTTACTTTCAGTTTTTTTCTGCATCAGATCAGCGTGAATAAATCTTTTGATCAGCGGATCAGAGTGATGCTTCACTTCATCCGGCGTTCCGATGAAGATAATTTTTCCTTCGTTGATGATGGCGATGCGGTCTGCAACACCGAAAGCCAGATCGCGGTCATGGGACACGACGATCGAGGTGGCGCGGGTGCGTTCCTGCAAATTTAGAATCTCTTCGCCGATCGTCACCGCCATCAATGGATCCAATTCGCTGGTGGGTTCATCGTAGAGAATCAACTGAGGTTCGACGACTAGAGCGCGGGCGATGGCGACGCGTTTTTTCATGCCGCCGGAAAGTTCTCCAGGCGAGCGTTGTTCCAAACCTTTCAGGCCGACCAGCTCGAGTTTCTCGGCGACGATTCGGCGAATATCAGCAGGTTTCTTCAACTGATGTTCCATCAAATAAAGGCCGACATTTTCACCGACGCTCAGCGAGTTCAGCAATGCGCCAGATTGAAACACCATTGCCATGCGATATTTATTCATCACGCCGGGTGTTTGAATCGATTCTCCTTCAATTAAGATTTCGCCTGCGTCCGGAATTTCGAGTCCGATGATGTGTTTGAGCAAAACACTTTTTCCGCTGCCGCTCGGTCCCATGATGACGAAAATTTCGCCGTGTTTGACTTCGAAATCCAAACCATTCAACACGGCGGTGCCACCGAAGCTCTTGCGCAGCCCGCGAACTTCCACGCTGACACTGTGAGAATTGTTGCCGTTTGCGTTCATCAAAAATTAATCATCAGTCGCGTCAGGATGTAATCGAGAATCAAAATCAGCACGATGGAATTGACCACCGCTTTGGTGACGGAACGACCAATCCCGCGCGGGCCGCCAATCGTTTTCAATCCCTGGTGGCAGGAAACAACGCCAATGACCAGGGCGAATACCACGCTCTTAATCAATCCGTTGGCGACATCGCCGATATCCACCACCTGGCGCAAATTATTAAAATACGCGGCGAAACTGATGCCAATCATTTGGTTGTAAGCAGAAACCAGGGCCCCGCCAAACCAGCCGACCATGATGGAAAAAATGACCAACAATGGGAGCGCAATGGTGATCGCAAGAATGCGCGGCAAAACGAGGTATTGGATCGGATTGATGTTCATCGTGCGAAGCGCGTCGATTTCCTGGTAGGCGCGCATCGAGCCGATCTCTGCGGCCATCGAAGATCCGATTCTTCCCGAAATCAGAATAGCCATCATCACCGGGCCAAGTTCTTTGCACATGGAAACGCCCACCATTCCACCGATGACATTTCCAAGGCCGCGCTGGACGAGAACGGAGCCAGCCTGCAGCGCCAAAACGCCGCCGATAAAAAGCGAGAGAATGCAGGCCATCAACAAACTGGCGTTCCCGATTTCAAAAAGTTGGTCGAATGTTTTCTGGCGATGACGCCACATCGTCGGCAACGCCTGCACGGTGCGCCAAAAGAGAAGCAACATTTCTCCGATGTTTTGAAACATATCAGACTTTCCGCCCGAGCCTAGAGATTGGCAAATTGCAAAACATGCAGCGTTTATTTAAATGTTCCAGGTTGAGCGATGCGTTCATACATGGCTGCTTCTTCGTTCGTAATCGACGCGTCCTTTGTGTTGTTAGTTCCAATTGGGAAGTAAAAAAGACGCCACTGATTTCCTTCCGGCGCGGATTGATATTGGAAAAGGCCAAACAAGAGCGAGCGTTTTTTTACGTCCTGGAGGCGGTCGCAGCGATAAAGGTTCCAGAGAAATGATCGGCTCGCCGCGTCAGTTTTAGGATTTTTCTCCGAGCGCCAGAGCGACCAGATGGGCGAGTAAACGCGCTCGATGCTTTTGTTGTTTGGCAAAATCGGTTCGAGAATGGAAAGGATTTGCAAACGTTCCTTGCCGTCGAGGTCGCGGCGAAAAGTGAATAGCGGCCAAAGATCGACTCGTCGTTTTGCGTCCGGCGTTTCCAGATTTTTTTCGATGATGTCGGAGTAGAGAAAGAACAGAATCCGCGTCCGCTCCCGTTCCAACGGCGGCGAACGGAACTGGTTATATTTGTAAATCGGCCACAAATAAAAATTGCTCTGTAGATTGGTGGTCGAAGCCTGGCTGAAAAAGGGCCAGACGCGTGACGTGTATTTCCCTTCACCCCGCGCGAAAACAATCAACGGCCACGGCGCGCCAACCTCTCGATATTTTCGTTCGCGATCTTCGGTGAGGGTCAGCCCAATGGGCCAAGGGGCCGTGAGTGAATCCCGTTTCGGGGAACGCAATGACGTGAACAACGGCAAAACAGAAATTTGTTTGGCTGGATTATCCGTGCCGATGCCCGCCGTGTTCTTGAGAAAAATCGGCCAGAAGGCGAAGAATCGATCGTGCCCGGGAATGACTTCTTCTTCATCCAAACTATTGATCCGGCTGGTGATCTCTTTGTGTTCGGAACCGACCAGCGGCCAGACTTGCCAACCGCGCAAACCGTCTCCGCGTCGCAGATGAAATATCGGATAAAGATAATTATCAGTGACGACATCCTTGCGCCGGGTCATCGCGTAAATTGGAAAGGCCGCAAAGCGAATCTCGTCGCGGAACAAACGATTTTTCAGCGTGCCATAAACCGGGAAAACAGCGGTGTAATTGAATTCGGGGATTTCCGAGCGTTGTTGAAAATAAATCGGGAAAAGGGTGAATCGGTTCTTTTGGTTTTCCTCCTGCGTTTGCCCGCCAGCAAACGCAAACCATTGCAAAATCTGGAAGCGATATTCTTCGCCGTAACGGTCATAAGTTAAAATTGGATAAAGAAAATCGATCTCCGTGGATTCGAGATCGGGGTCGCGTGTGCGCGAGAAAAACGGCGGGAGCGCGAGTTGCCGTTGCGTGTCCTTTTCTTCGTACGAGAAAAATGGTCCAACCGCTTCGGTTCGCTTTCCTGTATCCAGCGTTAGAGGAAATTCATCATAGAGAAACCCAGCCGACCAATCAGCTTTAGCAACCACCAAACAGCAGAAGTAAAAAATGAAAATTGATAATCGCACGGAATTGTCGCCGCCATTCTACGACGGCGAAGATAGTAAAAGTGTCGAGGCAAGCGTCAAGCCTGCCGAACCAAAATAATTTTTCCCGCTACGATAACGTTAATCATCGCTAAACATCAGAGAAAACCGGTCGGAACAGGCATAAAGGTTGACTTTCGCCGCTGAATTTTTATATGGTCGCGGCACAATTGAGGTTTTCACCTCGGTTCCTCCTGGCCCAGCGGCGATTGTGCATTTTCGTCGTTGGGCTTTTTAATTGTCCAACCGGTTCGCATCAACAGATTCAACACCGCAGGCAAAAAAGTCAGGGCGGCGATCATGCAAGTCATCACGCCCACGGCCATGACAAATCCAAGGCTCGCGATTCCCTGATGCTTGGCCAGAATCAGACTTCCGAATCCAGCGATCGTGGTCAGCCCGGAAACGAATACCGCTTTACCCGTGCTCTTCCCGAGAATCCCCGGCGTCCGCTCTTCGGCGAACCGATTTAAAATATGAATGCCATTGGTCACGCCGATGCCGATGACGAGCGGCAAGGTCATGATATTGGCCGGGTTAAACGAAATCCCGAATCGACCCATTAATCCCGTCATCCAGAGCGCGCCGATTGCCACAGGCAGCAGCGCCAGAATGACTGAAGCCAACGAGCGGAAATGGATCAAAACTAAAACGGCGATCGCGCCCAAGGCGTACCACGCGGCTTCTTCGTAACTCTGTTTCAACAGAGTCGTGTATTCGTAGAGCTGCACGGGTGTGCCGGTAACATTTGGGTCAACCGTTCGCAATTGTTGCACAAATTCCTCCTGATTATCGCGCTGCCACACATCTTTCTTCGGATAAACCTGGAGCAAATATTTTCCTGTGACGCCAATAAAACGATTACGCAACGCCTCCGGCAAATCCGCCGCCTGCATGCGCCCAGATGCGTCTTGAGTCTTCAACGCCTGGAACGTGTCGCGAATATCGTCGAACAAAGCTTGCTGAAATCCGGACAGGCGCACGGCGATTTCCGGAGTTTCGCTCAACATTTCTTTTCGAAAAACACCGATCGCTTCCCGCAATGACAGGAGATCTTTCGACAACTGCGGTTCGTCCTGCGCTGTCATTTCAGCCGCTAAACCGAGGTAGCCTTGCAGTGACCAGAGCGTCCGGCTCAATTCAGGAATATCGATGGTTTCACGATCAGGCTCCGCGAACCGAATCGGCGCGACATCCTTTTTAATCTGGCCCACCAACTCCAATTTGCGCGTTTGATCTTCGGTCAGAAACTCGCTGATGGGATCTACTTCGCCAACAGCGGGGAGTGCCTTAACGCTCTCTTTCAACTCCGCGAGGTGATCGAGATTCGTCGCAACGATTGCGCCGAACAAAACGGATTTCCCGGCGGAATCGATCAACTTATGCTCGAAGACGACCGCCGGAAGTCCCTTGCTCTGCATGTTGAGCAGGTTGTAATCGAACCTGACTTTACGCGCCTGATACGCCGCCACGCCGCATAATCCGACGACGACAATCGCGACCGTCACCGGTCGGCGCAGCCAGAAGTTTTCAATCTTCTCGCGCCGTGTGACCTGGGCGGCCTTTTGTTGGTCGATGACATTTTGGCGGCTGCGCTTGAGCAACAAAACCGGCAGCATCGTCATCATTGGAATCAAGCAGAGCAACATGCCGCCGCCGCAAATAATTCCCATTTCCTGGATGCCTTTGAAATTCGTCAGCGCCATGGCAAAGAAAGCGCCCGCTGCCGTGAATGCGCCGGTGAAAATTCCTAATCCTGTATTGACCATCGCCTTTTCCATCGCATCACGCTGGCTGCTCCCGCTGCGTAATTCTTCTTCGTAACGCGTGATCAGATGAACGCCAAAATCGATCGCCAATCCAATCAGGATTGGAGCGAAGGTGATCGTCAAAATGTTGAGGTGACCAACGACGAGTGTCGTGAAGAACATGGTGTAGCCCAAGCCAATCAGCAGGCAGAACGTTGCTTTCAAAGGACGCCCGGTTTCGCTGTAGCCGTAGATAAAGATCATCGCGCACGCCACCAGCGCCACAATGCTCGCGAAGGTGGAATCACGTTGCGATTGCGCCATCTCGTCCACCTCCAAAACCGGCTCGCCTGTCAGGCCGACATTTAATCCAGAGATTTCAAACTGCGTTTTTTGCACCAATTCGCGCAAGCGTTCGATGGCTTCAGCATTGTCCTTCCCAATGGCGGCCCGCGTGGTCACCAGATAAATTCTTCCTTTGGCGAAGGTGATGTACATCTGCTGTTCCGCTTCATCGCCTGCACCGAACAACGCATTTAACCCCGGCGATGGCGCAGTCCCGGGGCGCTGCAACGCTTTGGTCGCCTGGACAATAATCCGCTCCAACGCGGGCAACGCTTTGACGAGCGATTCGTTCTCCGCACTCTGTTCCTGCTTTGCCGTGCGAAACTGGCGGTTCACCAGCGCGAACAGCGACGTCAGATTGGTCGCGTGAGTAAACTGATCGATGAACGGTCGAAACTCACCCAGCGTTTTCCGCAACTCCTGCAAATCATCTTCTGGAACGAACAGCAACGCTTTCGGTCCCAGCATTTTCAAATCGCCCTTGTAAAAAACATCGGAAAAGAGATTCGTCTCTGCTTCCAACCGTGCGCCCAGACGCTCCACGAATTGACGGTTCTTCTCCATCATCTCGCTTTCGACGACGACGACCAGATCGTCCTGGGTCGGAAACTCCTTTTTGAACTTCAAAAAGTTGCTGTGATACTTTTTGTCCGAACCAACCAGGTTGTCGCGGGTGGCATCAAACTTCAAATGGGTGCGCGTGAAATAGACGCCGAAAATGACGATGAGAATCTGGGGATAAAGAAACCAGCGTGGATGCAAATAAACCGCGCGCGCCAGTTTGCGCAAAAATCGAACCGCTAATGAATCAGAAGGCGATGCCATGATGCCGTTGTCAAATCCGCCGCAAACCTACTCGTTGAATTCCAGTTTTGAACACCCTCTTCAGCTTTGCTCTACATGCACAGCGGTTCCGTAACACAAAACTTCTGTGATGCCGTGGCCGATTTCCGTCGCATCATAACGAATCCCGACCACCGCGTTCGCGCCAAGTTGCGAAGCGTGCGCCAACATTTGCTGGAAAGCTTCGTCGCGGGCCTGCTCGCAAAGCGTGCGATAAATTGAAATATTCCCGCCGAAGAAGCTTTGAATCGCTGCGCCAAAATTCCCGATAATCGAGCGGGAGCGAACCACAATGCCACGGACGACCCCAAAGGTTTTTACCACCCGATAACCCGGCAGCTCGAAAGTGGTGGAAGTAAAAGGATGCGTATTGTTCATCGTGCGCCGAAATTGAACACAATCTTTCAGGGACAGAAACACTTATTTGCGGTTCGCCCACGTCGTCTCCTACGGTTCCTTTAAGGCGATAAAACTGCGCGCTGGTGGAAATAAGATTGTGACGGTGAACTGCGCGCCTATAACGCATTGGCAAAATCACTTCTCCCTAATTCACTTGGCGCAGGCTGCGAAAGAAACTCCGCATTGCAAAAATCTCCCCCTTGCGTCGCGTCGCCTGCGTCTTTATAGTGTCGATATGAAGACACTCACTGCCACTAAAGCTCGCCAAAATCTGGGCGCATGGCTCGAACGGGCAGCTCGCGGCGAAGATATAGGAATCGTCCACTCCGCCACCGGCAAAATCATCGCGCTTCGGCCCGTCGAAGTTTATAGCGACGATTACGCTTTCACCGAATACGGGATCACTCCCGAAGAAATGCAGCGCGTGGAAAAAAATCTCGCGACGAAAACTCGCGCGGAACGCAAGGCGGGCAAGCTCAAGCCTTGGAAACCGTGAACATCCTCGCCGCTCCCTCCTATCAGCGCGCTGCTAAAAAACGTTCCGCAAAGGAGCTGACCGAAATCAACACCGTGATTGCCGATCTGCCTGGAATTATCGGACAACCTCACACGCACTCAGGATGCGGCATCCGTCGATTGCGGCCCAGCGTGTTTGAATGCCGCGTCGGACTGAAACTGCGCGGGCTGTTCACCCTGGAAAGTGGCCAGGGCTGACGCATCAAAATTTCTGATTTTTGAATGTACAAAGTAAATACAATGTATAGATGAGAGGGATGCCAAAGCATCACGAACAAAACAAAACACCCATTGAAAGTCTGATTACCATCCTGCGGGAAGTGCCCGATC
>JBBQAX010000202.1:0-8234 GCA_038316905.1 Verrucomicrobiota bacterium
CTCCACGCCAGACTCAAAAAGGCGGGCACCGCCTGGCTGCGCCCCCACGCCGATCAAATCGCTCACCTCCGTGTCCTCAGAGCCAACCACCAATGGGAATCTTTCTGGAATTAATCTCACCCACTTTTAATCACACCCAAACCGCCTGAAACTCAGCGCAAAAAACATCAAACAGCTTGTTCCAATACCGCTTAGTTGATTTCCTTTGGCCTCAATGTCCAGCGCGCTTCCATCACAACTTATCTTCGATTTATCGCGATCAGAAGGTGGGACCAATTTCGCGGATGAAATTAGCACGTTTCGCGAATTTGGCGAGCCAACGCGCGAACTCATCACGCAAATCAAAACATTCGGTGGCGCGCCGATTTGCGTGCCGACTTACGTCAATGAATTTTGGACTTCCAAACAACGCGCGGCGAGCCGGCTCCAGGAAATTTCTTATCGCGCTTGTTTCAAGCCGCAGTTGCCGCGCTTCTTCATCGAGAGGCTGACCAAACCGGGAGAAATCGTTTACGACCCGTTCATGGGACGCGGCACAACGTTGGTCGAAGCCGCCCTGCTCGGCCGACTTCCATTCGGCTGCGACGTCAATCCACTCAGCACGTTTCTGGTCAAACCGCGACTCAATCCGCCGACGCTGGAACAGATTTCAAATCGTTTAAACAAAATCAATTTCGCAGATCATAAAGAGTGGCCAGAAGAATTGCTCGTTTTCTATCATCCCGAAACGCTCAAGCAAATCGTCGCACTAAAGGAGTATTTCATTCGCCGCGCCGCCGAACAGGAACTGGATTTTATTGATGATTGGATTCGCATGGTTGCGATCAATCGGCTGACTGGTCATTCGGTGGGATTTTTCTCCGTTTACACGCTCCCGCCAAATCAAGCGGTGTCTATTAAGTCGCAACAGAAAATCAACTCGACGCGGAACCAGGTTCCGCCCGTGCGCAACGTCGCGCAAATTATTTTGAAAAAGAGTCGGTCTCTATTGAGCGACCTCGATTCGAACATCAACCCAGACCTAAAGACTGTCGGGTCGCGTTCGTTGCTCCTGACGCAAGCCTGTTCGGCCACGCCGCAGATTCCTGAAAATTCCGTATCGCTGGTCGTCACCTCGCCGCCGTTTTTGGACATCGTCGATTACGCGGGCGACAATTGGTTGCGTTGCTGGTTCATCGGCATCGACGCGAAAACCGTTCAGATCACCGTTCCCGGTAAATTGGAAAAATGGCAAAACGCCATGACCGAAGTTTTTCGCGAACTGCATCGCGTCCTAAAACCCGGCGGACACATCGCGTTTGAAGTCGGCGAAGTTCGAGGTGGAAAAATCAAATTGGAAGAAGCCGTTTTGCCATGCGGAATCGCGGCGGGATTAAAACCGGAACTGGTTTTGATCAACGACCAGGAATTTACCAAAACCGCGAATTGCTGGGGCGTGGATAATAATGCCAAAGGAACGAACACGAATAGGATCGTATTATTTCGCCGGTAGCACCTGCCTCCGGCGGGTGCGACGCAATTTCTGATTCGATGTTCGATGTTCTGGCTCGTTCGCAAAAACATCGAACATCGAACATCGAACATCGAATGTCTGGACTTCGCACCCGCCGGAGGCAGGTGCTACCCGATCACATTTGAACTTCCTTTGCCTCGCCGTTACATTCCGCCGCCATGTTGAAAAAGTCCGCGCCAAAATTCATTCGCCTTCGTGGTGTGCGACACAACAATCTCAAAAATTTCGATCTCGATTTGCCGCTCGGAAAATTGATCGTCATCACCGGACTGAGCGGCTCGGGAAAAAGTTCGCTCGCTTTTGACACGCTTTTCGCCGAAGGCCAGCGGCGTTACATCGAAACGTTTTCGCCGTATGCGCGGCAGTTTCTCGATCGGATGGACAAACCGCAGGTCGATAGCATCGAAGGAATTCCACCTGCCATCGCCATTGAACAGCGCAATTCCGTTAAATCAACGCGCTCGACCGTGGGTACGATGACGGAGATCACCGATTACGCCAAATTGCTGTGGCCGCATCTGGCCCAACTTCATTGCAAAAACTGCGGGCAACTCGTGCGCAAAGATTCGCCACAAATGATTTGGGAAACGGTGGTAGGGATGCGATCCACCGCGTCCCAAATTTTTCCCGAAAACACGTCTCAAAAAGACAAAGTCAGGGACAAGGTGGAACTCGTCCCTACCACGTCTGCGGAAATTCTCATCACGTTCGACATTCCACTTTCAGACAAAATTTCTCTGGAAGAATCGTTGGCGCTGATTTCCAAGCAAGGGTATCAACGGTTGCTCGTCGGAAATGAAATCCAGCGCATCGAAGAATCCCTTCCTTCATTGTCGCAAAATTCAGGAACGCTGACGGTCGTTCAGGATCGAATCAAAATTGCGGACACCAATCGCAAACGGTTCGTGGAAGCCTGCGAACAAGCCTATCATTTCGGCAAAGGAAAATTGGCAATTCGCTTTCTGAATTCCGAAAACTCTGGACTCAAAACTCTGGACTCAAAACTTTTTTCAAATCGTTTTCATTGCGCGCGTTGCGACCTTGAATATCGCGAACCGTCGCCTGCCCTTTTTAGCTTCAATCATCCGCTCGGGGCGTGTCCGACCTGTCGCGGATTTGGTCGCACGATCACGATTGATTACGATCTCGCGATTCCTGATCGCTCCAAGACGTTGGCGGAAGGCGCAGTGAAACCGTGGCAGACCGAAACCGGCAAAGAGTCTCAACGCGACATGTTGAAATTCTGCAAACTGCGAAAAGTTCCTATCGATGTTCCGTTTAATAAATTGCCAATTAAATTTCAGGATTGGGTCATCGCAGGCGACCCCGGTTACGGCAAAGATCCCGCGCACGAATGGCCACGCGCCTGGTATGGCGTGAAAGGTTATTTTCGTTGGCTCGAATCCAAAGCCTATAAAATGCACGTGCGCGTTTTGCTATCGCGCTATCGCTCGTATCGGATTTGTGAGGATTGTGGCGGAGCGCGATTTCAACCAGAAACCTTGGGGTTCAAAATTCCCGTAGCCGCGTCACGGGAGAGCGCGGGCAACTCGAAAGCAATCACACCAACCGCGCTCTGCCGAGACGCGGCTACGGAAATTAACATCGCGCAATTCTACCAATTCTCGATCCGCGATGCGTTGCGTTTTGTTGAGACCATTTATGCGAAGCGTAAAAATTTAAAATCCAACGACCCGCTTAATCTCGCTCTCAACGAAGTTCGTTCGCGCCTCAGTTTTCTCGATGAAGTCGGCCTCGGCTATCTCACGCTTGACCGCGCCACGCGCACGCTTTCCGGTGGCGAAACCGAGCGCGTCAACCTCACGACCTGTCTTGGTTCCGGCTTGGTGAATACGCTATTCGTCCTCGACGAACCAAGCGTCGGCTTGCATTCGCGCGACACGGATCGGTTGATTAATATTCTTCAACGACTGCGCGCCGCTGGAAACACCGTGGTCGTTGTGGAACACGAAGCGAGCGTGATGCGCGCTGCCGACCAGATTATTGATCTCGGCCCTGGACATGGCGAATCGGGGGGCGAATTGGTTTTCCAAGGCACATTCCCCGAAATTCTAAAATCCAAACCATCGCTGACTGGACAATATTTGAGCGGGAGAAAGCGAATCGAACTTCCTGAGAGAAGAGCGGTGGAACGTGTTGCGGATAACAACAACAGCTTGATCCTGCGCGGCGCGAATGTTCATAACCTAAAGAACATCTCTGTGAAAATTCCGTTGGGGCGATTCGTCTGTCTTACGGGCGTGAGCGGCTCCGGGAAGACGACGTTGGTTCGCGATGTTTTGCTCCCGGCACTGGCACCAAAACTGAACACGTCGAATGCAGAATCTGGAAAGGCGGAAACCGATGAATCCAACGATGATTCTGATTCGGCGGTTCTGATTCCTCCATCCACGTTGCAAATCTCTGGCTGGGAAAAATTGGGACGCCTGCTGATGGTTGACCAATCGGCTTTGGGAAAAACGCCTCGCTCCAACCCCGCAGTTTACATCGGCGCCTTCGACGATATTCGCGAACTGTTCGCGCAAACTGATTTAGCGAAACAACGCGGCTTGAATGCCAGTGCGTTCAGTTTCAATTCCGCGCAGGGCCAGTGCGAAAAGTGTCGCGGCGCAGGATTCGAAAAAATTGAAATGCAGTTTCTCAGCGACGTTTTTATCCGTTGCCCGGAATGCAATGGCCGCCGCTATCGCCCGCACATTCTGGAAATAAAATTAAACGCGGAACGCGGAACGGGAAACGCGGAAAGAAGAGACCAACGCGCGTCAGTTTCTCTTTCCGCGTTCCCAACTCCGCGTTCCGCGCTCAAATGGAGCATCGCCGATCTGTTGGAAGCGACGGTGGATGAAGTCATTGATTTTCTCGCGAGCTTTTCCGACACGCGCCACGCGCAAAGAGCTTTGGATAAATTAACTCTTTTGCAGGAAGTTGGCCTTGGCTATTTACGTCTAGGCCAGCCGATCAACACCCTTTCCGGCGGCGAAAGCCAGCGGCTCAAGCTCGTCAGTCATTTGGCAGAAGTCGAAAGCCGAAGATCGAGAGCCTCGGCCATCGTCTCTCGACCCACTCTGTTTCTTTTCGATGAACCCACGACCGGCCTGCATTTTGAAGACGTTCGCGTATTGCTGAAAGTTTTCCAACGTCTCGTCTCCGCCGGCCATTCCGTCCTCGTGATCGAACACAATCTCGACGTAATCAAATCCGCCGATTGGGTGATTGATCTCGGCCCGGAAGCGGGCGACGGCGGCGGCAAAATTGTTGCCGAAGGAACGCCGGAATTTATTTCTCATTCTTCTGAAAGTCACACTGGCCGCGCCCTCCAGTCCACTCTCGCCGCGCGTGTTTGAATCGCGCTTCAAGGAAAACATTACGACGCGCTTCCGACCTTTCGCAGAGGCGAAGCAGCTCCACCCTGATTGCAAAGCCCGTCTCAATTTTTATGATTTCGGCATAAAGAACAGAGCAACACTCAACCGGGAAAATTCTATGAAAAAAGCAATTACCAGCCTGGCGATCCTAGTTTGTTTAGGTGTCGGCCTCGCGACGTTTACCAGCGGCTGCGCTGGCGATCGTTACACTCGCAGCACGGGAGAATACGTCGATGACAAGGCGATCGAAGCCAAGGTTAAATCCGAGCTGCTGGCGGACCCGGACGTCAAAGGTCTCGCCGTTAATGTCGAGGTGAATAATGGCCGCGTGCAATTGAGCGGATTCGTTAATTCGTTGGTACAAAAAAATCGCGCAGGCGAACTCGCACGCAACGTCGAAAATGTCCAATACGTGAAGAACGATTTGGTGGTGAAATAGCACCCAGGTCGCACACTTCATTTGAATATGAGCATTGGAATCATTCTGATCATTTTGTTGGTTTTACTTCTACTCGGAGTAATTCCTTCATGGGGATACAGCTCTTCCTGGGGTTACGGGCCAAGCGGAATCATCGGAACAATTCTGGTGATTCTCGTCATCCTGGTTCTGTTAGGGAAAATATAGGGAGCTGTGGCGGCGTCCGGCTGGACGACGCGTAATGAGGCCGTTTGGAGTTCGCGCTCCAAACGGCCTTCATTGTATCTGCGCTCCCCAGAGCGTGGAGTGGAAATTCTACGACGCCACGCTCTGGAGAGCGCGGCTACGTTTTGCGAACTCGCCTTTTCATGTTAAGAATCCTGAGTGACGAAAGATTTTGACGCTGAACATAACTCCATCTGCATCCACGGCGCGCGCGAACACAATCTGAAGAACCTTTCCGTCGCGATTCCGCGAAATCAATTTGTGGTCATCACCGGCGTGAGCGGTTCCGGCAAAAGCACGTTGGCCTTCGACATTTTGTTCGCGGAAGGCCAGCGGCGTTTCCTCGATTCCATGAACGTTTATGCACGGCAATTCGTGGAGCAGCTTTCGCGTCCTGACGTTGATCTCATTACCGGAATCCCTCCGACGGTCAGCATCGAACAACGTAATTCGCGCGGCGGCGGCAAAAGCACCGTGGCAACGGTGACGGAGATTTATCATTTCATCCGCCTGCTTTTCGCGCGGCTCGGAACGCAGTTCTGTCCGCAATGCGAAATACCCGTCGAAGCGCAAACCCGCGACCAACTAGCCAGGAAGCTCCATGCTGAACTGAAAGCGCGTGGTGATTTGCTTCTGCTCGCGCCGGTGGTTCGGAATCGAAAAGGTTTTCATACGGACGTTGGCGAATGGGCGGCGAAACACGGCTACGCGGAAATCCGGGCCGATGGGAAGATCCATTCCACCAAAGAACAACTTCGTCTCGACCGCTTCCGCGAACATGACGTGGAAATCGTAGTCGGCGTCCTCGAGAAAAAAGTGCGTTTGTCGAAAGCCGCAAGAAAAACCCCGCAACAACTAATCGACGACGCTTTGAAGATCGGCGGTGGAACTTTGTTTGCGCTCGATAATTCCAAAAAGCTTTCAGTTCATTCGAACCATCGTGCTTGTCCGAGTTGCGGCTTGTCGTTCGAGCAACTGGATCCGAAGAATTTCTCCTACAACTCGTCGCAAGGCTGGTGTCAGAAATGTCGCGGCTTTGGCGAATTGTTTTATTTGCCGGAAGTCGAACGCGGCGCGCGCGCGGATGCCATTGAGGAATCGTGGTTCAACTGGCAGGAAGGCGAACGCGAACCTTGTCCCGAATGTCAAGGGGCGCGATTAAATCCATTGGCGCGGGCTGTGCGTTTGCAGTCGGCTAATTCAAAATTTAAAATTCAAAATTCAAAACTTCCACCGACAATTGTTGATGTTGGAAACGCTGCGGTCGAAGATTCGCTTCAGTTCTTTTCGACACTGAAATTCAAAGGACGCGACGCCGAAATCGCGCGCGACATTTTGCCGGAGATTCGTGAGCGTCTGAAATTTCTTTGCGAAGTTGGCCTCAATTATCTGCAACTCGGGCGCAGCGCGACGACATTGTCTGGCGGCGAAGCGCAACGCATCCGGCTCGCGGCGCAACTCGGCTCGAATCTCAGCGGCGTGCTTTACGTCCTCGACGAGCCGACCATTGGCCTTCACGCGCGTGATAACGAACAACTCCTTTCCGCTTTGGAGATTTTGAAATCACGCGGCAATTCGCTTGTCGTGGTCGAGCATGACGAAGAAACGATGCGCCGGGCCGATCACGTGATTGATCTCGGACCGGGCGCGGGCGTTCATGGCGGCACCATTGTTGCGACAGGAACTTTGAAAGAGTTGATGCGCCACAAGGATTCGATCACCGGCAATTGTCTGCGTGAGAAGAAATGCTTTCCGCATTCGGGAAAACGGCGAGCGGTAACAGGCGACGCTTCAAAAAAAATTAAAGATAAGAAAGGCCAGAACCTCGTTACCTCGTCTGCTCCGAATGATTGGCTCACGATTGAGAATGCTTCCATTCACAATTTGAAAAACCTCACGGTCAATTTTCCGCTGAACCGATTCGTCGTCGTCACGGGCGTCAGCGGCTCCGGCAAAAGTACACTCGTTCGCGAATGTTTGCTACCGATGCTGCAAGCGAAGGTAAAATCGAAATCTCCCAAATCAATTCCATCGGAACTCAAGGCCGTGAAGTTGAAAGGGTTTGAATCCATTCAATCGGTTTATGAAGTGGATCAATCGCCGATTGGCCGAACTCCGCGTTCGATTCCATCGACCTATGTGGGATTTTTCGATGACATCCGCCAACTGTTCGCGCAGATGCCGGAAGCGCGTTTGCGCGGATATTCTGCGAGTCGCTTTTCCTTCAACAGCGTTCAGGGCCGCTGCCCCGAATGCGAAGGCGCGGGCAACATCAAACTGGAAATGAATTTTCTGCCGCCCGCATTTGTGCGTTGCGAAACTTGCGGCGGATGCCGGTTCAATCGCGAAACGTTGGATGTCGAATTCAGCGGGGAGAATATTGCGCAGGTTTTGGATCTTACCGTCGCAGAAGCCATTGACTTTTTTGCCGCACAATCGCGCATTCGTCGTCCGCTGGAAGCGTTGCGCGACACCGGTCTCGACTACATCAAGCTCGGCCAGACCAGCCCGACGTTGAGCGGCGGTGAAGCGCAACGCATGAAGCTCGTTACGCATCTGCTCTCTGGATTGAAGAATCAAAAGCTCGACGCGAAACTGCCAACGAAAAAGCAATCAGAGCAGGAATTGACGACACCGGCGGTTCGCAACCCGAGCGCCTCAATTTTCATTCTCGAAGAACCGACGATCGGTT
>JBBQAX010000203.1:0-8147 GCA_038316905.1 Verrucomicrobiota bacterium
CGCAGTTCCCAATCGCGGTTGGCACTCTCAAAATCGTTGAGGTGAATCGTCGGCACACGTTCGAGCCGGATGACGTTGAGATTGTCGAGCGCGAGTGTGCCCGGCCCGTCATAGCCGAATTGAATTTGCGCATCGGCGAACGGCGGCATCTGCGCGGTGAAGGACTGGCTGGCGGGATTCGTCGCGCCAGTGGTGAAGGTCAGGCGATTCGTGGAATGACCGAGGGCGCTGGAGATTTCCACCCAACCGGTGATGGTCTGCGAGGCGCGATAATCAAATTCCACGGCGTAAAAACCAGCGGCATCGAGGTGGTATTCCGGATTCAGCGCGCAGAGGAATTTTTTTCCGGTGCTGGCGTTGACGCTGGTGATGGAAAACTTTCCGCCGACAACTAAAGCTGAATTCTCCGTGCGCTGGCCGTGAGCACTGAGAACATAGTCGCCGAGATTCGCTTCACAATCTGTCCAATGACCACGTCCAATGCGGCGGACGTGGTAGCGATCAAACAGCCATTGCGGCGTAATGAACGGCGAGTTGTGTGCCGTGCCGAGGCGGATGTCGAGCCGTTTGCCGCCTTGCTGCCACGCGGCGATTTCCTCGTCCACGCGTGACCAATCATAAACGCCTTCTTCACGTTCGATGTCGCCCCACCAGAATATTCCTTCTGCGCCTGCCACGTCAGGGTCGCGCAAGTCAGGAGGGTGGTGGTGCGTTTCCTTCGGTTCGTAGAAGTGGACGACCCCGTGGTCAGGAGGGGGCGGCAAGGCGCCGCTAGCCAGCGAGTAGCTGCTGAACAGCGCAATGAGTGTTATGAGCCGGCAAATCCGCGAATACAGTTCGAGGGCGACGCAAGTAACAGTTCCAACCGCAACGTCTCGGTTCATGTCCCTGGCACTCCCGCAGTCTCGTGCTTCGCCAGCAAATGGTCAGAAAGGTTGGCCAAAGAATTCAGCAAAATAGTTGTTGAGATTTGTTGCATGCTTCGTCGTGTAATTAAGTCGTCCGCCTGCAAGATGCAACGCGGATGGCCTCTCGTCGGGCCGTTGACGACATATACAACTACTTCCTTAGGTTGCCTGAGCGGCTCAAGTTGGCCAATACCCCCGAAAGGGGATAGCCGTTCAGAAACCCTGTCAACATTCGCTCGTTTGATTCCAATGGGACCAACATCAAAATTGCGGCGATCCTTGGAGGCCTCCCTGCTGATATTGGTCATTGCTGTTTCGGCACCTGTGCATCGGAACAAGCTCGATCGACCTCGGACAACGGGTCCAATCCGGAAAACCTTACGACAAAATTTGTCGCGGCGACTTCTGAAATCTAAGAATCGCGATCAATCTGTAGAGCTTGGTTCACCGTGATCATCAATTCACAACTTTGTGCTTCTTTGATGATGAGCCGTTTGTCTCGTTCGTCCCAACGAATCAATCGGGAACAGAAACTCCATCGTCGCCCGGCTTGCGTAATTTTAAAAACTTCTGCTATGTTGCGGGCGTTCGTTTTCGTTGCGCGAGTGGTGAAATGGCAGACACGCCAGACTTAGGATCTGGTCCCGTAAGGGGTGGAGGTTCAAGTCCTCTCTCGCGCACCATTTCTTTCGGTTTCTTACCCTGAACGAAAATACCTGCGCTGCTTCTATCATTTGAAAGCGACGCCCTTCTGTTGACCGACGACGTTGATCGTATTGAAGATTTCTCCACGTACTGTTTTGCCATCAGATGCGTTCACGTTGTACTGAATCCGCATTTGCATTACGGGTCGAACGCCGGGAATTTCGAGAAACACGGAGCGACCATCTTCCGAGAGGCGCGCAGATTTAATCTCCACCTCGTCGTGGCCAACTTCGTCCGGAAATTTTACTGAGTATTCTTTCGATCCGTATTCCCTGGAGTACCGGTAATTCCACTGCTCGATGCCGTAACTGCCGACATCCTCCGCCGTTTCACGGTCAAGCCTCTCACTGAAAGTTAGTTGAATTCCGTTCTGCAGAATATTCAGTGCGATCGGCAGATGAATCTTTTTGCCAGTGTAACGAACGCGTTGGAAGGAACCTTCTTTCGTTGCACTGGTTGACCAACCGAGTGAACCAACAACATAAAATTGTCCATCCTGCTCGCGAAATGTTCCGCGCATGGCACCCGAAAGAAAACGCGGTTTCAAGGACACCACACCGCCTTGAGGTTGCCCGTTCACGACCTCCCGCAATACCAGCATCATCGAACAGCGGCCAAAGGAGAGACTTAGCATTTGATCCTTCAGCGGTCCCCATTTTTCGCTTGTGACCCAGACCTGACTCGCCGTCGAATTATCAATCATTCGAGGTATCCAGCAGAGCGGCGCATCATATCCGAGCGGGCGATCCGGAGAAATTTGTGGCCCGCCAAAGCCATAGAAATCTCCAGGCTTTATCTCGCAGATCGAAGAAACAGGCGTCCAATTGCCTTCCTGTGGCGCTACAGTGATGATTCCTTTCGGACCGACCGACATCCCATTGGGATTACGCCAACCCGTCGCAATGGTTTTGTGTTCTTTTCCATCACGGGAAACGCGATGCACACCGGATGGATCCACATAATAAAAATTTCCGTCAGCATCCGTTTCGAGACAGGTCACATAATCATGGCCGCCCGCTGATGTGGTAATTTGGTTCGACAGCTTCTGGTAAAAGTCCGCCTCGCCGTCGAGATTGCGATCGAAAAGGACGGTGATCTGATCCCGTCCAATGACATGCACTTTGCCATCGACAATTTTCAAGCCAAGGGGTTGAAACAGTCCTGTCGCAAAACGTTTCCATGCAATTTTCTCCAGCTTGTTATCAATGCCGTGGACGACCCAGACATCGCCATGAATTGAACAAACCGCGGCATCGCCGTTGTCGAAAAAATCCACGCCGGACAGAAACATGAGCGCTTTGTAGGGGTTGTCGTAGGGAACCGTGATGGTATCGACAACGTACGGTTCAGTGGAAAATGCCATTTGACCTTTAGTCGTGATGCTCTCGTTCCAGTTTGAAACACCCGCTTCCGCGAGCTTCTGTAAATTCTCCGGGGCTGAACTTTTTTGAACCCGTCCGGCGAATTCTTGAACTTCTTTCTCCCCGATATCCGCGATGAACAATTTGCAATCGCGGATTGTGTTTCGCGGAGGCAGCTCCAAAACGATGGAGCCGTTGTCACCATCAAACATGAGAACAGGTTTGGCATTTCCCACGACGGCAACAGCCAAACTTCTGCCATCTTTTTCCAGCATCGTTATTCGAATCCCATTTACGTTCGTGGCCACCACGCGAGCATTTTTCAACTCAGCAATATTTAATCGTTGCGCGCTTTGGCTCGGTCCCAGTTCAAACGTTCGCGTAAAAGTATTTTGCTCAAACCACGGTGATTCCAAAATTTTGGTGTCGCCGAGTTCATAGGAAAGCACGACCCGTTTGCCGTTCAGAAACAATCCCTGGTAAACCGCCTTTTGATCGTGCCAACTGGTTTTGGACGGCGCCAGAAACTGCAAGTCGCCTCCAATCTTCGGACTGTTGATCAGGCCGAATCGCGCCGGATCAAACTCTAAAAAGTTTCCCGTCCACGCCGCACGAAGATTCACCAGCCCGGTGTCATAACAAACAGTTGCTTGTCCCTGATCGCCTACTTTGATCGAGATCCCTTTCAAAATTGTCCCGTTGGGTGTGGGCACACTGGAGCTGAGAAATGGACCGATTTGCGTCTGGCTCCAGCGACTGTCTTTCCACGCTTCTTCTTTGGCGACTTTACCACTGTCAGTTTCGGGATTTGCGGGACGAACTTTTTTCACCGTCGTATCTGGCGAAGATAGACGCTCCAACTTTTTGGAAAGTGGCGGCTTAAAATTGTTGAGCGACGATTCCACGCCATTACTTGGCACTTTAAGTTTTGCCGTCCACGCCACCGCGTTCAAAACCGATTTGCGAAACTCCGGATTCCACCAATTCGTATAAAAATGTCCTCCTGTAAAACCGAAGCCACGCCCGCCGTCTCCGCGTTCTACTGCCCACGCGACGATGTTTTCCTGAGTTGAAGACGCCGAGTCTTTCAGCAAAATCGGCGCGAGCCGCGCATCTTTTTCGCGAAATCGAAGATTGAAATAAAGTTCTTCTGTCATCTCGAATGGCTTCACACCTCGGTTGATCGGGTGTCCGCCTTCGGAAGGAAAAACATGCCATTCGCGATTGGCGATTTCTGAAAACCATTTCTCTGTCGGCCCACCCTTCCCCGTTTCGTAATCAAAATATCCGCCCATCCACTCCGTAACTTGCTCATGAAAACGGCTCGGATGAAATGTGCTCCAATGAAGCAACACCAAACTGCAACCGCGCTTCATTTGCTTCTCCAGTTGCGTGAACCGGTCCTTCACATAGATGGGATGATTTGTTTCGTTTCGGTCTGAACCGCCAGAAGTCAGCAGAATTACATCCGCATCGTCGAGGACGGCCGCATCGTCTGGCCATCCATTGAAATAAACTTCGGCCCTCATTTCGGCGAAGGTTGGCGAGCTTTCCAGGCAGTGTTTCAGAAGCAATGCCGTGTTCTCGTATTCGTGAGTGCCCGGTGCATGATCATCTAGCGGACCCGCGATCAGCACGATTTTGCCGCCGTGAGCAAAGGCGCTGGAAAACAAAAGCAACACGCCGAAGAACCCGGCAAGATAATACTTGGAAGCAGTCAAATTCATGAATGGCATCACCATACCAATTCACTTCGTCAAGGCGAGACGAGCTTAGCCACTTGACTGCGAGCCACTGGTTGCAAGTTGCTTAAGCTGCCTGGATGTGAGCAACCATTCCAAAGTCGCGCATCGCCCAAATCGCAGCTCAGTGACGGTCAATTTGCACAAACTCGATTTTTTGAAATGAATGGAAAACCCCTCGGCATCGCCACACAGCAAAGAAATTAGTTTGCTCAGGTAAGGTTCATGTCCAACGAGAAGAATGTCTTTCGCTCCATTAAAAGCAGCGTTGAGTTCAAGGATCAAACTGCGGGCGTCACTGCCGACGGCTACGGTCTTGGACTCGCGCAATTGGTTGGATTCGAAAACGTCGGCAACGATTTCGGCGTTGCGACGCGCACGAACAAAAGGGCTGGTGAGGATCAGATCAAAACTCAGTTCCAACTGACGCATCCCCTCGGCTGCCTATCATTTCTTTCTCTCCGGTAGCGGTCAGAGGACGTTTGCTATCGTCAGGAAAACGAGAATCCCCTCCTCTGCCTTGGCGTGTCGCAAAATGTAAAGATTCACAACCGATTTAGTCCCTGTTTCAGAGATTCCCCAAGGTGCGACGCAAGGCATATTGCGCGCTGTTAAAATCCGCGATGGTTTTTAAATAATCAAAACGAGCGCGGGTCAGATCCTGTTCGGCCTGGATATTTTCCAGAACAATTCCCACCGCGAATTCTTTGCGTAATTGCGCGAGGCGCAATCCATCTTCAGCGGTGGTCAAAACGCGTTTCGCGGAATTGATTTGTTCGCGCAATGATTGCACGCGCACAAAAGTTTCCACGACCTGACGAGAAATTTCGTCATCGAGTTGAGCAGCGGAAAGCTCAGCGGTTTTCAAACGTGATTCCGCAGCGCGAGTGCGACCGACATCGAACAATCCGCCCGGCCCGATGCGCCAGCTAATGCCGACAAAATAATCTTGTTGATCATCGAATCGGCTTCGACCCGCGTCGCTGTCCCCCCCAAGTCCGCCAAGGAAAGCCTGCGCGCCGATCGTGGGAATTAGTGGCCCAACTGTCGCGCCTTTCTTGGTGGCGCGCGCGCCAGCGATGGAAGCGTCGCTTTGCTTGCGTTCTGGACGGTTCTCGATTGCCTGTGCGATGAGCGCGCCGAGCGAACTTTTCTCCTCCAAAATGGTGAGTGGGGCCAAATCTGAATCCTGCGCGACGAGTTCCACGGCGGGATCAAGGCGCAACGTTTGTGCAAGTCGCGCGGCGGCAATTCGTCTTTGCTCAATAGCTTGGCGCAAGGTCAGACGATTTCGTTCTGCTTGGGTGCGGACGCGCAATTCGTCGCCTTTGAAAATAATTCCCGCTTCGACGGCCTGGCTGACCTGCGCTTCATGATTGGTAGAAATGCGAATCGCTTCGTTCGCGACGCCCACCGCCGCTTGCGCGAACAGCAGCGCAAAATAATTCTGTGCCGCATTGAGCGTTGTTTCCTGTCGTTGCGCGGCGACCGCATGCTCGGCAAAGTTGACCTGTTGTTTCGACGCGAGTCTTTTGTAAATCGCGTCTCCGATATCAACTTGCGCCGCGAGCGTCACGCCTGGTGCCCACGATTGTTTATGAACAGTGATCAATTCGCCATTGACCGCTTGAATCAAATTGTCGTGCCGTCGATATGAGATGCCCGGCGCGAGCCATGGAAAAAATTGTGAGGTCGCGCTGGTGTGATTGGCTTTGGCTTCATTCAACCTTTCGCGCGCGATTTGGATGTCGAGATTCTGCGCGTTAGCGAGTCGGAGCACAGTGGGGAGATCAACGAGGTAAGATTCGCCGCGTTTTTCCAAATCTACTTTTGCGGGAAGAGCGGACGTTTGCGCGGACGATGTTTGAACCAATACCGCTAGAAAAATTATCGCGAGCAGCAATATTGCAAAATGATGGGGAGCGCGCCCGCCTCGGGCGCAGTCAATGACGCCCTCGTCATTGGCTTTTCGCGCCGGGATTGCTTTTGTCGTAGAGTTCGAGAAAAAGTTCAGCGCGAGGGCGCGCTGAACAACAGCCGGGGCGGCTGTGCTCCCCTTGTCAAAACACAATTTCATTTCGCCTCCACCACGTTGACAGGTTGACCATTCGCCAGTGGCGTCTTGCCAACGACAATCACTTGCGCGTCGGGCGCGATTCCCTCGACGATTTCCACAGATACACCATCATCAAAACCAACTTTGACCGGGACTTTTTTCGCTTTGCCATCTTCAACTAAGAAAACGGATGAACCGGATTTTTCTTTCAACACCGCTTCGATTGGCAAGAGGAGAACATCGGAATGTTTGTCGATTCCGACCTTGGCGATTGCATACATGCCGGGGCGGAGATTGTTGTCGGTGTTTTTCAGATCAACTTCGGCGAGCATCGTTTTGGTGGTGTCGTCAAGGACTTGCGAGGAGCGGGTGATTGTTCCTTCAAAAACTTTTCCGGGTAAACCTTCGACAGTGAACTTCACGGGCAAACCATTTTTGACCCGCGATGCTTCTGCTTCAGGAACGGGGATTTGGACGCGAACGGTTTTGAAATCAGCCAGCGTGACGAGCGCGGCGCTTTGCGCGGAACTACTCGAAGTTGCGGCGGGAACAAATGCGCCGGGGTCGGCGAAACGTTTTGTTATGACACCGGAAAATGGCGCGGTGATTTTGCAGAAGTTCAAGAGGGTCTGCGCGCGTTCCAAGTTTGCCTGGGCCATCGCGACTTTTGATTTCGCGGTGTCGATGGATTGCGCGAGGATCAGGTCGGGCGCTTTTTTCTGCGCGTCGCTGGCGCGTTTGTAATCGAGTTCGGCAATTTCGGATTCCGCTTTGAATCGCGCGAGGTCGGCGATTAATTCCGGCGCTTCGATTTCCGCGAGCAAATCTCCTTTTTTCACTTCATCACCTTTGTCCACGGAAATGGTTTTCAGATAGCCAGTGACTTTTGAATACAACGTGACTTGTTGATTCGCGATCACGCTGGCGGGAAGTGAAACGTTGCGGTTCACGTCGCCTTTGCGCGGTTGAACGAGTTTGACATTGACCGGCTCTGGCGGCTTTGGAGTGGCTGCGGTTTTGGCTGAGTCGGTCGGTTTGCAACCCACAAGGGTGAAAGCGAAAAGCAAACTCATCAGCGCCTGACTTAAACGCAGAGGACGCAAAGGTCTTCGCAGAGGAACGCAGAGGACAAACCGTTGCGCCCTTTGCGAAGACCTCCGCGTCCTCTGCGTTAAATCGAAATCGTCTGTGAACGGCGCGCGCGGAGTGACGCGCCCTACCTTTTGTTGTTCCAAATATTTTTTCATGAATTCTTCTTTTGAAATTTTACTTTGTGCCGAGCGGTGAAACGTAATGGCCACTCATTGGATCATCCGGGTCCATCGAGCGTGAACGTGTGCTGGAACTTTGTCGGACGAGAGCGAAGACGGACGGC
>JBBQAX010000204.1:0-8142 GCA_038316905.1 Verrucomicrobiota bacterium
GGAATTTGCGGAAGGCGTCGTGAACTTGCGGTTGTTTCGCAGCACCGATCTTGCGCGCAATGCGAGTCTCCTCGGCGTTCAACGTCTCGTCGAACTCGCCATCCAAAAAGATCTCGCGTGGCTGGAAAAAGATTTGCGCGCACTGGCTCGTTTCGACGCGCTCTACGCCCCGCTTGGCGACACCGCGGAGTTGCGCGAAACTTCCCTAGAACATTTGAAGCGATACATTTTTCCAACCGAACCATTGCCCGCGCTGACACGAAAACATTTTGAAACCGCCGTCGCCGCCGCGCGAGAACGTCTGCCCGGCCTCGCGCAACAATTCATAGATCGCCTCGGGCCGATTTTGCAATTGCGCCAACAAGTGCAACAAAAGGTTGGCGCAACCGCGTCCACATCAAAACCTGGTCCGCAGAAGATGACTTCTTTCAGCCAAATTGGAGTCGCAGTTGCGAAAGGCGTGAATCCGCTCGCCGATGAATTGAATCATCTCGTTCCGCCGCGTTTCCTGGAGCGCATCGACTACGAACGATTGCCGCATTTGCCGCGTTATCTTAAAGCACTCTTGATCCGTGCGGAGCGCGCCACCTTGAATCCCGTCAAACATCAGGAGCGCTTGCGGCAACTCGCGCCTTATGCAGACGCGCTGAAACAACTCGAAGCCAAACCCATTCGGTCGGCCGAGGCGCGCCGCGAACTGGATGCGTATCGCTGGATGGTCGAGGAATTTAAAGTCTCCATATTTGCGCAGGAACTCGGTACCGCGATGCCGGTCTCACCAAAACGTCTCGATTCGCAATTGGACGCCACCCGTCGCGTGTTTTGACCTGTGCGTCATAAATTGAGACCACCGATGTGACGCAGGCTTTTTGTTGATGTGATGGCCGAGAATGTTAGATCGAAACACATGATTTCAAGTTTCTCAGGTTCACCTTGGAACTGGTCGTGGGAGGAACCGTGATCTTCCTGCTCGTGCGTTCTGGCTCCACGGTTCTCGCACAAGATCGTCAATCCTCTAGCAATCCTCAGCCCGCTCCATCCACGCCGCGCATCGAATGGAACCGCGCGACACTTTCGTTGATCCAATCCAATGGTTACTACGGGCGCATTATCCGATTGGCGAATGGTCAGCTATTTCGTTGGAGTCTGCGGCTGGTCTGCGACACAGCCGCGGTCCGGGGGCGGAGAGTTCGCGCTGCTGGAGATATTTCTTGAACTCGTCTGTCTTCGCTGGCTTGGTTCTCCGATGTTGTTTCGTCATATTATTGCGCTGGTTTTTCTCGTGGTCACTCTGCGCGCTGCGCCGCCGGAACTGGATCCGGCGAAGGATCTCCCTCGGATTCCGCCAGTGGAAGCGGCGGACGCGTTGAAAACCTTTCAGCTCAAGGAAAACTTCCGCCTGGAGCTCGTCGCCTCGGAGCCTACCGTGTTTGATCCCGTGGCGCTGGCGTTCGATGAGAATGGCCGGATGTTCGTCGTGGAAATGACGGATTACTCGGAGCGGCGGGAGGAACAGTTGGGTCGCATTCGCATGTTGGAAGATCGGGATGGCGACGGCCGTTTCGAAAAGGCGACGGTGGTGGCGAGCGGCTTGCCGTGGCCGACGGGGGTGATTTGTTATGACGGAGGGGTGTTCGTGGCGGCGTCACCGGACATTCTTTATTTGAAGGACACGAACGGGGATGGCGCAGCGGACATTCGTAAAGTGGTTTATACCGGGTTCGGCAGCGGGAAAGATCGGCTGAATGTGCAGGCGTTGTTGAACAGTTTTAATTGGGGATTGGACAATCGCATTCACGGAGCGACCGCGCCGAATGGCGGCGTGGTCACGAATCTTGCGAACCCATCGAGCAAGCCGCTCGATTTGCGCGGGCGCGATTTTTATTTTGATCCGCGCACGATGGAGTTGTTCGCGGAGAATGGCGGTGGTCAATACGGGTTCAGTTACGACAGCAAAGGGCGGAAATTTGTTTCCAGCAACAGCCGCCATATTATGACGATGATGTATGAAGCGCGGTATGCGGAGCGGAATCCGTTCTATGCGATGCCCGGAGCGTTGGTGGATATCGCGGTGGATGGTCCGGCGGCGGAGGTGTATCGCATCAGTCCCGAAGAACCGTGGCGGGTGATCCGCACGAAGTGGCGGGTGAGTGGTGTTTCGCAAGGAATCGTCGAGGGTGGGGGACGGTCGGCGGGATATTTCACCGGCGCGACGGGCGTGACGATGTATCGAGGGGACGCCTTCCCGGAGGATTTTCGCGACAATGGTTTTACCGGTGACGCGGGCGGAAATCTGGTGCATCGCAAAAAGATTTATCCCGACGGCGTGGGAGTGAAGGCGATGCGGCCCGCCGATGACCAAAAGGTGGAGTTCCTGGCGTCGCGCGACACGTGGTTTCGTCCCGTGCAATTTGCCAATGCGCCGGACGGGACGCTTTATGTCATCGACATGTATCGCGAAACGATCGAACACCCGTGGTCGCTGCCAGAGCAGTTGAAAAAACATCTGGACCTGAACAGCGGGAATGATCGCGGGCGCATTTATCGGGTGGTTCCAGAGGATTTCAAGCAGCCGAAGAAGGTTCGTTTAGGAGAGGCCTCAATCAAGGAATTGGTGAAGGCGTTGCAAAGTCCGAATGGCTGGCATCGTGATACGGCGGCGCGGTTGATTTACGAACGGCAGGACAAAGCGGCGGTGCCATTGCTGACGGCGGTGGTGGAAAAATCCAAATCTTCCCTCGGCAGAATGCACGCGCTCTATGCCCTGGATGGTTTGAATGCGCTGAAAGAGAACACGATTGTGAAAGCATTGCGGGATGGTGACGAAACGGTGCGGCAACACGCGGTGAGACTTTCCGAAAAGTTTTTGCGCGCGTCGCCGTCGTCGCAACTCTGGGATGTTTTACGGACACTCGCGGCTGATCCATCAATCCAGGTTCGCTATCAACTGGCCTTCACCTTGGGCGAAACGAAACAGGCTGACCGCACGAAAGTCCTGGCGGAAATTGTGAAGCGCGATGGAACGAATTCGTGGATGCGCGCGGCGGCGTTGAGCTCGCTGGCGAATGGAGCAGGGGAAATGTTTGGGATGTTGTCGAGCGAGCGGAACTTCGCCGCCAGCAAACCGGGTCGGGAATTTCTCGCGGAACTCGCGGAGATTATCGGAGCGAAGAACCAGTCGAATGAAGTCGCGCGGGTGGTTGAATTTCTTGGCAGCACGGAAAACCCTCAACTCCAGTTCCCGTTGACCCGAGCGTTTGCCGAAGGGTTGCAACGCGCCGGAAGTTCGGTCGCCAATTTGCCTGGAGATTTTCAGGCGGTGTTCAAACAGGCGGGCGTGGTTGCCTCGAACCCAAAAGCCGCAGAAACGACGCGGTTGGAAGCGATCCAATTGCTCGGCCTCGCGAGCTTCGCGGATGCGGGGAAAACGTTGACGTCGTTGCTCGACCAGAATCAATCGCAGGCGGTGCAACTTGCGGCTGTCACTGCGCTCGGCCGCTTTTCTGAGGCGGCGATCGCGCCGCAATTGATTCAACGATTCGCCACCATGACCCCGCGTGTCCGCAGCGAAGTTCTTACAATTTTGCTCGCACGACCGGAACGCGTTTCGGTTTTGTTGAACGCAATTGAGCAAGGTGAATTTCAGCAAAGCGATTTGTCATTGCCGCAGATCAATCTTCTCAAGAACCATCGCGATGCAGGAATCAAAGCGCGGTCGGCGAAGTTGTTTGCGAGCGCTGGAATTGCGCGGCGTGACGATGTGGTAAAGGCGTTTCAACCCGCGCTGTCGATGAACGGGAATCTCGCGAACGGCAAAGCGATTTACGAGGAGCGCTGCGCATCGTGTCATCGGTTCGATGGCCTGGGCTTCGCGCTCGGCCCGGATTTGGTCACGGTGAAAAACACGGGGAAAGAAAAGTTGTTGATGAACATTCTCGATCCGAACCAGGAGGTCGCGCCGAACTACAAAGCGTTCGAGGTTGAGACAAGCGATGAAGAAAGTTTGATCGGACTTGTCACCGGTGAGACGGCGACGAGCATCACGCTTCACCAGGCGTTTGGAAAAGAGAGCGTGATTCTGCGGTCGCAAATCAAGAAGCTGAAAAGCCAGGAGCAATCGCTCATGCCCGAGGGTTTGGAGGCTGGATTGAAGCCGCAAGATCTCGCTGACTTACTCGATTATATTTCCAAGTAAGCGGTGCGCGTCTCGTGATTATCTTTGAAGACGAACATGTGCTGGTGATCAACAAGCCAGCGGGAATGAACACGCATTCGCCGAGTCCATTCGCGGGCGAAGGTGTTTACGAGTGGTTGAAAAACCGGGAACCCCGTTGGGCAAACCTCGCAATCATCCATCGTCTCGACAAAGAAACGTCCGGAATACTCGTGTTCGGGAAAACGACTTTGGCCAATCGGTCGCTGACGGCGCAATTCACCGAGCGCACGGTGGGTAAAAAGTATCTTCTGCTGACGGATAAAAAAATCTCGTTTCAAAAATTGAAAGCGGAATCGGTTTTGGTGAGGGCAGGGGAGAAGTATTTGAATCGTCCTGTCCATCCGAGCGGCGAGCGGGCGGAGACGCATTTTCGGAAGTTGAATTCTGATTCGCCGAAGTTTCATTTGGTCGAGGCTGAGCCGGTCACTGGCAAAACACATCAGATTCGCGTTCACGCTGCGGCACATGGATTTCCAATTCTCGGCGACGTGCTTTACGGTGGAACTCCAGCGGCGCGGGTATTTCTACATGCTGCGGAAATTTCTTTTGCGCATCCTGAGACTGGGACACCAATGGTATTTACCGCGCCGGATAATTTTTCTGATGATCTGCGCCTGGCCTTGCGAACCGCGGTAATTGATTCGAATTCAACGGATGCGTATCGCTTGCTCCACGGTGCCGCAGACGGTTGGCCGGGCTGGTATGTGGAACGGCTTGGCGATTTTCTGTTGTCGCAATCTGAAAATGCTTTGGAGCCGTCGCAGTTGGAAGTAATCGAAGGATTCCGCAAAAGATTTTCATCACGGGGCGCGTATCACAAACTCCTAAACCGCCGTGTGCGACAAATCTCCAGCGCACAAGCGTCGCCACAATTGATTTTCGGGGAGAAGGCTCCTGAGGAATTTGTGATTCTCGAAAACGGAGTTCAATTCGCGCTTAGTTTTAACGAAGGATATTCGGTCGGCTTGTTCCTTGATCAACGAGAGAATCGCCGGCGCATTTTGACGAACTACGTTGCGCCTGATTTTTCATTGCGCATTGCGACACCTGACTACTCGATTTTAAACGCCTTCGCCTACACCTGCGGCTTTTCTGTCTGCGCAGCGAAAGCCGGCGCGACCGTGACCAGCTTAGATCTGTCAAAAAAGTATTTGGAGTGGGGCAAACGCAATTTTGTCCTGAGTGGAATTGATCCGTTACAGCACGATTTTATTTATGGCGATGCCTTTGATTGGATGAAGCGTTTGGGGAAAAAGAATCGGCAATTCGATTTCATTGTGCTGGACCCGCCCACGTTTTCGCAGTCGAAAGAGCAGGGGACTTTTCAGGCGGAAAAAGATTATGGAAAACTGGTGTCCGCCGCGTTGCCTTTACTAAGAAGCTCTGGAGTTCTGCTCGCGTCCACCAATGCGGCAATGCTGAAACCGGAAAAATTTCTGGAGCTGATTGGTGCGGCGGTTCTCTCTGCGCAACGTAAGATCTCAAAGCAACATTACGCGCCGCAACCGCCAGACTTTCCCGTTTCCCGGGAAGAACCGGCGTATTTGAAAACGGTTTGGCTGAGGATCGATTGAGACGTTATTTCCGTTCGTTCATCGAGCGAGAAATGAAGCTCGGCTGGGATTTGCCGCGAGCGCTTCGAATGAAAAACGCAATCAGAATTCCTGCAATGACCAAGAGCGCGAGTCCGATTAGCGTAAAATTCTTACGATTTCCGATCGGTTGAGTGGCAACAACTGCTGGAATCTTTGCTGGTGCCATTGGTGCGGTATTGATGCTGCCATCTTCTCTGCGTTTGAATCGGGGTTTAGGTATATTTTCGCCAACCTGGATCTCCATTTCCGCATTCGGTTTGAAGGTCGCAGGGTTCTCAAATCGAACAGCCGCCTTTTCGGTTTCCGTCACTGCGAGCGCTTGAGTTGACTCCACGATCGACGGAAGAATTACGGGGTTGGGAACCGGGTTCGTTAGCGGTGGGATTTCCAGAACCTTTGACGGTGGAGCAACTATTTTTTCAACAGGAATAACGACTGATTCATTCGTCACGATCGGAACGTTGGTTGTCGCTATCGCTACTGTTGGCACCGGCTGATTTTTAGGGGCTGATCCCGTTATGATGATGTTCTCCTTCGCATACCGTTTTGGAGGAGGCTGATTCGTTACCGAAATCGGTTTGACCATCGCGACCAGAGCGTTTGTTTTTACTTTGACGACGATTGGCTCCGGTTCAATCGGTCGCTTTGGAATCTGAAAAGGGCCCAACGCAGAATTGACAGCGTGCGTCACCAATTGTCCATTTCGCCCCACCAGAACGGTAACGAATGGAAGTTTGGCATTGTGAAGTTGGCGGGAATAATTCGCATAAACACGATTGATCTCCCCGTCGAATGGCGTGCCTGAAATTGGTTCGTTGCCTGCCGAAATGAAAATGACAGTGATTGCCCGCGACTCCTTCACCACGGAAAAAAGCGGAGGCAACACCGACTGCATCGCTGTCGTTTTTGCGTAACGACGCTTCTTCAGGAAATCAATGGCGGTGTCGGCGAGTTTCCCTCTTTCGGATGGAACCCAGCGCTGTAGTTCGAAACTCGTATCCAGTTGTTCGTGAAAAGTCCACAAGCCGAACGAATCGCCCGGAACCATCTGGCCTTGGACGCCGGATTCGATCAGCTCACGAAGCGTTTTTTCCACCGCTTTAGCCGATCGGCCCATTGCCAGCGAATTTTCAATGACAAATAAAAATCGATTTTCTACCGGGAGTGCAGATAGCTCGCTTGCTCGCGATATAGCGAAGTAGCTGATCAACATCGATAATACTAAAAACTTTTTCATCAGGATAAATTCTTAAACTTGTTCCGCTCACGGCGGTTGTAATCTTTAATGTCGTGCGCCTGCTCTTTCAGGACACTTTCAATGGTTTGAATGAAACTGAGGCAACTTGATGCCATGCCGCCCAAGGCAATAACCGTGTCTCTTTCGGCGTTATCGTCTGTAACAGCAAGCACCTCGCCAAACGAACGCATTCGATGCGTGACCCGTTCGATGATGTCGTCGGCGGTCTGTCCGGCGCGTGAAAACAGAATTTCAAGCTCAGGTGTGGAGTGCGTTTTTGGGGTTCCAGTCGGGGCACCGGCACCGTCGAAAACAATCGTGATCGGTGTGTGAATGGCGTCGCGATAACGCGTGAGTTGGTAAATCAACTCATCGCGCGCCGCCGCAGAATGTCGCGGTTTGCCCGGGGCGAGCTCAGGCCAGCTATGCAACAAGCTGTAACCGTCCACGAGTATTCGAACCAAAGCCATTGGCGCAAAGTGCCACAAACGAGAAAATTGTTACAGGCCTAAGGCAAGAACTTCTTCAGAAAAGCACACAAATGCTTTAAACATAACAAACATCGTAGAGAAAAGCTTACCAATAAGTCTGTTAATAACTCCGCCAAATTCGACAGCAAAATTAACGAAAAAAAAGATAGTTGACATGGCAGGGGGTTATTGTAATACTGATGCCACGGTATCTCCTGATTACCGGAAAGATTCATCTTCCAAGAGCCTGGAAGTAACAAAGTCAATCGGGAACAAGACTTCCACGGCTTCCAGAAGTCAGAAAGCAAAGGTGCAATCTGACTATTCATCAGCAGTAAACGTTTATAAAATTTATTCTGAAACCATGAACCAGCTTTCGTGGCTGGACGGTCATGTTCGTGAGGGCAAGCAACTCGAAGAGGCTTTGCGGTTTTGTCGTTTCGTAATTTGGAGCGGTTTAATCGAGCTTTGCAAATTTCACGCGACAACTGATGCAGGTCTAAAAATCAGCGGGGCAAATTTGCAAACGAGAGCGAAGCAAATTCAGCAAGACGTTCAGGATCGTTTCCGCACAAACAATTCCGCTCCCGCAATTCAGTTAACTCAGTTGGAGAATCTCAACCG
>JBBQAX010000205.1:0-8108 GCA_038316905.1 Verrucomicrobiota bacterium
CGCGGTGACGAACGCGCAATCGCTTTTCAATTGTTCATTCCACCAGCCGTAACGCGCCGAGAACGTGGCGCAAATAAACATTTCGTTAATCGGTGTGTAGAGCTGAATCCACGGGAACCGCTTGGCAAATGCCTCGGCGTATTCGGCGAACAGTTCTGGAAAATCCGGGTTCTGAAAATTGCCGATCCAATCCGGCACGCCGAAATGGCAGAGGTCAGTGATTGGAATAATGTCGCGGCGTTTCAGATCGCAAAAGACTTCGTCCGCAAAACTCCAGTCGTATTTGCCCGGCCCCAAAAAACTTTTGTGCAGAGGAATTCCGTAGCGCAAAAAATGAATTCCCATTTCCTGGACGAGATCGAAATCCTCGCGCCACCGTTTGTAGTGACCGCACCGCTCCATTTCATCGACGCGCAGCTTCCCGTTATGGATGGTGGGATCACTGTTCTCGATGCCCGTGGCGAACCAGAATGCTTGTTCCATCAAATAAAATTCCTCACATTGTGGAAAAAACCAAATGGGATTTTCAAGTTGCGAGCCTCGGCGTTTGCAGCAAACGTGATTTCCGATGCGCGCCAAGGCACAGTCCAAAATCAAATCTGATCTGCCTTTTGTTTATCTGAACCTTGCCACCACCGCCGACGGAAAAATTGCTCCCGCAAATCGCAAATTCGAGCCGTTCAGCAGCAAACGTGATCACGACCTCTTGTTGAAGCTACGCACTCGCGCCGATGCGGTGATGTCCGGTGCGCGCACCGTGGATTCTGTGCCTGTGCATCTCGGCCCGGGTGGGAAAAAATATCGCGCCATGCGACACAAACTCGGTTTGTCCGAATACAATTTGCGCGTGATTGTCAGCGGTTCCGCGTCCATCGATCCGAACGCGGAAATTTTTAAACATAAATTTTCGCCGATCATTATTTTGGCGACGGAACGTGCGAGCCGGAAACGAATTGAACAACTGGAAAAGCTCGGCGCGGAAGTGGCCATTTTCGGCAAAACGGATTTAGATTTCCCCAAAGCGCTGCGCTGGCTTCGGAAAAAATGGAACGTGACACGGCTTTTGTGCGAAGGCGGCGGAGAAATCAACGCCGCACTTTTTCGCGCCGGTTTGGTAAATGAAATTTACCAAACGCTTTGCCCGGTGATTTTTGGCGGTCGCGATGCACCGACGCTGGCCGATGGGCACGGAATCGAACGCCTGGGGGATGCTATTCAATTGGAAATAAAATCGATGAAGCGATACGGCGACGAACTGTATTTAAGCTGGAAAGTTCTGCCATTTCGCTGTTCCGCCAAAGTCTTTGTTTGACGGAGTTAGCGCCCTTAAATAGGTTCTCCCACTCGCTTTTTGGCGAAATTCAAAAATGGCGCAAACAACGGAGTTTTTTGCGCTCAAAACACGATTAGGAAAGGTTTGCTGTGAATGTAACTGTTGAAAATTTGGCCCCGTGCAAAAAATTGGTGCGGGTGGAAGTGGATGCGCAAAAAGTGGATGACGCTTTTGATGAGATGTTGAAAAATTACCAGCGTCAGGCGGCCTTGCCTGGTTTTCGTCCCGGCAAAGCGCCCAAAGAAATGGTCGCCAAACGGTACGAGGCCGACATTCAAGAGGAAGTTAAGAAGAAATTGATTCCTGACGCGTATCGCGAGGCGATCAAAGAACAAAAGATCGACGTGGTCGGCTATCCGGACATTGAGGAGATTCAATTTGCCAAAGGTCAATCACTCCAGTTCGCCGCCACGATTGAGACCGCTCCAGATTTTGAGATGCCGGAATACAAAGGACTTTCCGCCAAGCGCGAAAAAGGTGAGGTCACCGATGCGGATGTGCAAAAAGCGATCGACATGCTGCGTGAGCGACAGGTGAATTACCAAACGGTCACGCGTGAATTGAAAGAGGGCGATGTCGCGGTGGTCAACTTTACCGGAACAACGGATGGCAAGCCGATCACCGAAATGGCGCCGACCGCCAAAGGTTTGACGGAGCAAAAGAATTTCTGGGTCAATATCGACAAGAACTCGTTCATCCTCGGCTTCGCGGAGCAACTCATTGGCGCGAAGGCTGATGACAAAAAAACGGTGACTGTTGATTTCCCCACTGATTTCGTCACGCCACAATTGCAGGGCAAAAAAGGGGTCTATGAAGTTGAAGTGGTCGAAGTGAAGGAAAAAACTTTGCCGGAACTCAATGACGAATTGGCAAAATCCTATGGGGCGGAAAGTCTGGAAAAACTACGGGAAGGCGTTCGGAACGATCTGACTAACGAACTCAAATACAAACAGGAGCGGACGGTTCGCGAACAAATCGTGAGAGGTTTGTTGGACAACGTTAAGTGCGAACTTCCCGAATCATCCGTCACCCAGGAAACACGCAATATCGTTTACAACATTGTAAGCGAGAACCAGAAGCGCGGAATTTCCAAGGAACTGATCGATCAGCAGAAGAACGAAATTTTTAACTCAGCGAATGCCACGGCGAAAGATCGGGTGAAAGCGTCGTTTCTGTTCCAAAAGATTGCTGAAAAGGAAGAAATCAAGGTGGAGCAAAATGAGGTTCTGCAACGCATTCAGCAGTTGGCGGCGAATTACCAGATGTCGCCTGACAAATTCATCAAAGAACTGCAAAAGCGGAATGGAATTCCTGAAATCTACGAGCAACTCCAGAGCGAAAAAGTGATCGATCTCCTGGTGCAGAATGCGAAGGTTGAAGACGTGGAGCCGGAAGCTAAGCCGTAACCATGCAGTCGGAATTCAACGCAAAGGCGCAAAGAAGCAAAGACGCTGGGTGGACGACACGAGAGTTCTAACCGAACCGGAGGACGGATTGCGCGCACCAATTGGTAAGGGTCGAATCCACCAGCAGAGACCTTCAAAACCTTTGCGCCTTCGCACCTTTGCGTCTTCGCGTTAAGTTTCTTCTGCAGGGACACAGCTAAGGGGCGTAAAGTCGCGCGTTACCTGGTTTGCGCGAACGTCACGCAGAATGCGTGAAACTGATCACGCAAACCGGAGCATCTCTCATAAAAACCCTGTATTCATTGGGTTTTTTGTAGTGGCACCCGCTCTGCTAAGTAATGAATTGAAATGAAGTTGACACTAAATATTGTTCAAATACAGTGCGCACCTCATTCATCAAATTAACCAAAAAGTTATGAAAAACACTCGTACAAAAACATCCTCCGCCTTCACGCTCATTGAGCTGTTGGTCGTTATCGCCATCATCGCTATTCTGGCTGGGCTGCTCCTGCCTGCTCTCGCCAAAGCGAAACAAAAAGCACAACGCATCACTTGCGTGAACAATCTTAAACAAGTCGGCTTGTCCTACCGTCTCTGGGCGGGTGACAATGGAGATACGTATCCGATGAAGGTTACCGCTGCTAATGGCGGTTGGTCAGACAGAATTGGAGCTGCAATTGGCAGTTCTGGAGCATGGGCTTGGACAAATAATGTTGTTTTGCAGAACGAATTAGGCACTCCAAAAGTCACTGTTTGTCCAAGCGATGACCGTCCGGCTGCCGCAAACTTCATTACCGGAACGGCAGCGGGTGCCACGTACACGAATAACTTAAACACCTCTTATTTCGTGGGCGTTGGTGCAGATGAAAACATGCCTCAATCCATCCTTTCTGGGGATCGGAACATGACTGCTAACAGAAACACCGATCTTGTTGGCTATTCTCCCGCGACAGGTACTGGTGGAGCTGACGTTGAAGTCAAAACCAACAACACTTTGGTTGGATTCACCGACAAGATTCATCTCAAACAAGGCAACATCGCGCTGGGCGACGGCAGTGTTCAACAAGTCAGCTCTGCACGTTTCCAAAGTGAACTGCTGCGCAACGTAGATGCCGGCTCGTATTTCACACAGACTGCGGGCGGTCAAGGTATCCGTATTTTGTTCCCGTAGTCTTTTAGTCAGTTTTTCACAAAGGCGTCCGCAAGGACGCCTTTTTTATTTTATGGAGGCAGCGGTCAAATCAATGATGCGCTGTAAGGATGTGGTCGGGGAGAACCCGGTGCGCAATGAAAGCTTTTTCACAATTGGCTTACGACGGATCATATCTTCAAAGCCGGGAGCGTAAGCTTGATCGTAATCAACGAACTCGATGGACGACGAAGAACCTACAGTTTGCACGATCAATCTGGCCAATTCACCGATCGAGATCTCTTCCGAACTTCCGACGTTGAAAACTTCGCCTTGGGCATCGGCACAATTTTGCAAACGCACCAGAGCTTCCACGGTGTCTTGCACATAACAAAAGCAGCGGCTTTGTTTTCCGTCGCCGAAAACGCGGATCGGTTCGCCACGTTTGGCCGCGGCGATGAAACGGGGCAGCACCATTCCATAACGGCCGGTTTGGCGTGGGCCAACCGTGTTGAACAAGCGCGCAATGATGACGGGCAGCTTCTTTTCTTTCGCATACGCCAGGGCCAAAAACTCATCCATCAGCTTCGAGCAGGCGTAACTCCATCGGCTCAAATGCGGGGGGCCAATCAGCAGATCGTCTTCCTCAGAAAATGCCGGCTTCGTGCTTTTGCCATAAACCTCTGAAGTCGAGGCGAGGAGGAGCGGAACATTAAATTCACTGGCAGCATCAAGAATCGACTCGGTTTCATCGAGATTGGTCCTGATCGTTTGGATTCCAGATTTCAAAACAAGATCAACCCCCACCGCTGCCGCCAGATGATAAATCGATTCGGAATTTTTCACCAATTCACGAAGCTCGGCGCATTCGGAGACCTTGCTTTCGAATGTTCGCAAACCAGCATGGGCACGCACTGCCGAAAGATTCTCCCAACTTCCGGTCGAACAATCGTCGATCACGGCGACCGATTTTCCATCCGCCAAAAGTCTTTCAACTAAATGTGAACCGATGAATCCTGCGCCACCGGTGACTAGAACGTGTTGTGCCATCGGCGCTATTTTGCGGTGAGCGCGATGCGACTCAAGCCTGCAAATTCAGCTACAGCACGGATTACACGGGAAAACGGAGTTTCCACTTGCGAAGCGTCAAGTCTGTTTAAAACTATCTCCGTGTCCGCCGAAATCGGAAAAGTTACGCCACCGCTCGTGCTACTCCTGCGAGTCAATCTCCTCCAATCCTGGCGAAAATTAAAATCCGTGCGCGAGCAATCACGGCTGCTTTCCTCGCTCATCGGATTTTTCATCTTCGGATATTTGGCATTGGCGTTCTGGCTCTTTCGAATTGGACTCAATTTCCTGGGCGCTTTTCCAGGCCTTGGAACGTTGCTGATCGAGCGCCTCCTTTTCCTGCTGTTCGCGTTTCTGTTTGTGTTGTTACTCTTCAGTAATCTGGTCATCAGCTACACCAATTTTTTTCGCAATCGCGAAACAAATTTCCTGATCTCGCTGCCGATTCAGGCCATCACTATTTTTCGTTGGAAATTCATCGAATCTGTTCTGCTTGCCTCCTGGGCGTTCGTTTTCTTGATCGCGCCCTTGCTGGCGGCTTACGGATTGGCGCACCACGCGGCGTGGCATTTTTATGTCATTACCATCGTCTTGATCGCGCTGTTCATCATGCTGCCGGGCGTAGGCGGGGCGTGGGCGGCGATTAATCTCGCCCGCTTTCTGGACCGTCGCTCCTTCCAAATCATCGCATTCTTTGCAGCCGCAGCGCTGTTGATCTCGGTCGGTTTTTGGTTCAAGCCCGAAGTTTTGACTGACGAATCTGCCGAAACCCGAGTCCTCGCTCTGATGGACCGTTTGCTCCTGCGAACCCAATTCTCGCAGCACCCGTTGCTACCGAGTTACTGGCTATCGAACAGCGTTTTGCAATGGTCGGAAGGGGCGCTGGCGGCGGCCGGGTTTTTCATACTCGTCCTCTTAAGCCACGTTCTGTTTTTCGGCTACTTGTCGGTGACGCGCAGCGGGCGGGTTTTCTACGAAGCGTTTGCCACGGTCCAAAGTCGCGCGACCGTTTTTGGCCAATGGGAATGGATGCGAAAGAGGCGCAACCGCAACAATATCTTTGCCTATGGTGAAGGCGCGGCCGAAAAAATCTTTTCTGTGTTTGGCAAAATTTCGCCTGACATTCGCGCCTTACTGGTCAAAGACGCGCGCATCTTCTGGCGCGATACTACGCAATGGGGGCAAACGCTCGTGTTGTTCGGTTTGCTCGGTGTTTACATCATCAATCTCCGGCATTTTTCCCAGCAACTCACCAATCCATTTTGGATTCATCTCGTTTCCTACCTGAACCTAGGCGCGTGCGCTCTGAATCTTGCGACGCTGACCACGCGTTTCGTTTATCCGCAGTTTTCTCTGGAAGGAAAACGTCTCTGGATTGTCGGCATGGCGCCACTCGGCCTGGTGAAAATCGTGCGCGCAAAATTTTGGCTGGCGAGTTTAGCTGCGCTGATCGTGACGGTCGCACTGATGTTTCTTTCGTGTCATATGTTGGCGTTGCCGTGGCATCACACACTTTATTTGACGGGCGCAATCACTGTGATGACGTTTACGCTCACCGGGCTTGCCATCGGTCTTGGCGCGCTTTATCCCAACTTTAAGGAAGATAACCCCAGCAAAATCGTCAGCGGATTTGGCGGCACGTTTTGTCTGGTGCTGAGTTTTATTTATATCGTGGGATCAGTCACGATGCTTGGTGTCGGTTCGCCTTGGGGATGGCGCGGAACTACCTCAGCCCTACTTTCGGTCGGGACGTGGTGCGGGTTCATTTTGTTTTCGTGGTTGATCGGGCGAATCCCATTTCAAATGGCACTCCGCCGCGTGGTGAAGTTCGAATTGTGACTGGAAAGTTTAACCGCCAAAGACGCGAAATATGCGAACGGGAAAACGGTTGGGGGCTATTTTCAGAAATTCTTTTCGTGTATTTCGCGGTTCAACAATCCCTTCGGGACAACTTCTCCAACGCTTGATACAACTCGGTCGTGTCCGAAAAATGTTTTTGCTCACCGTTTGCGGAAATCAATCCGAACCCAAATCCGTAAGCCTTCCCATTCGCCACACACGCGTCGGTTTTATTCTCGCGAATTTGTTGCGCTGCTTTAGCGATCGTCGAAGCGCGATCTCCTTCCACTTCGTATTTCCAACCCACGATCCGGCTGCTGGGAAAGGATCTGCGCAAACTGGAAATGATTTTCGGCGTGGGCACAAGCTCAGCGAGCAATGTTCCTTCGCGAGTCGAAATCTTTCCCGATGTCACTTCGCGCAATTCTCCGTTCGCCCCGCGTTCAAACACTTTGCCAAAACCGAAATCGCTGACGGCCGCCGCGTGGAAAACCGCGTCCACCTTTTCTTTCACCAACGATTTTAATTTGTCCGACAAATCGCGCGTCGTATCGAACGGCACGACACGTTGCGCGGTTTGTTTCTCGCTATGCGTGGAGTAATGGCCGTAGAGCAACGTGACTTGATGCCCCTGCTCCACCAGGAAGTTGGCCAGTTTCGAACCGAGTTTGCCGGAAGAAAAATTCGTCAACCGCCGCACTTCATCAAGCGGTTCGTAGGTCGGCCCAGCGGTGACAACGCAATGCACGAAAGCGAAATAACTGGAAAGAGTCGCGCAGGGAAGACGGAAAATGTCCCGCGATGACCGTGAAGAAAAACGAACAAGCGAAAAAGGGAGGACTTTGACAGGATTAACAGGATGAACAGGATAAAAACGAGAAGTCGCCCTTTCCGAAATCCTGCAAAATCTTGTCCATCCTGTCTGAACTTATCCGTTCACCTTCGCCCCCCTTCGCGCCCGTCGCGAGACCATTTCTGAATTGGGAGAAAGGAAAAAGCTGGTCGGAAATGAGAGAAAGTTCCGCGAATAGTTTCATAGCCCGGAGGGCTTCAGGAAATTAGCCGGGGATAACATCCCCGGTGAACAGACGCAAAAACCATGCGCCCTGAAAGGGCCGCGGGAAATTGGCTGGATGATTCAAATTGGATTCTCGCTCCCTCGCCCCTCCGGGGCGAATGTCTTTCGTTGCAATAAACCGGGGATGTTATCCCCGGCTAATCTCCCGCAACCCGCCGGGTTGGCCAAAAGGAAAAACGAGACGTCCGCGAATCCCGCGAATCTGCGCTAATAAATTCTTTGATTCGCGGAGATTCGCGCCATTCGCGGATAACT
>JBBQAX010000206.1:0-8096 GCA_038316905.1 Verrucomicrobiota bacterium
ATCAACGCGGCATTTGGTACACACCCGTTTCCGGCATCTGGCAAACCGTCTGGCTCGAGCCGGTGCCGAAGGAACATTACATCGCGGAACTTCGCCTGACGCCTGATGTCGATAACAATCGTTTGCTCGTCACGCCGCTGGGCAACACCGCGATTGAACAAGAGGACCTCGCCGTCAAATTCACCGCGCGCGCGAAGGGAAAAGTTGTCGGCACAACGGTCGTTCGCATCAATCGCGAGGGCATTTTGAATCTAAAAGACGTTCAGCTTTGGTCGCCAGAATCGCCATTCCTTTACGACCTCACCACAGAATTAGTGCGTGTGAAAGCGCCGTTTGAAAATCGCACGGAAGGAAAAAATCGTTCGAAGCTGCCGTCGTTCGGCGAACAGGAACGCGCCACTTACGCGAAGCTCGAACCCATCGGCAAACCGCTCGACAAAGTGGAATCGTATTTCGGTATGAGAAAAGTTTCGCTCGGCGCGGGACCGAAATCGCAGCAACCGCATTTGCGCCTGAACGACAAACCGATTTTCCAACACGGCCCCCTTGATCAAGGTTGGTGGCCCGGCGGATTGCTCACGCCGCCTTCCGACGAAGCGATGATTTGGGAAATCCAATGGCTCAAGGACGCTGGCTTCAACATGCTGCGCAAACACATCAAGATTGAACCCGCGCGCTATTATTATCACTGCGATCGCCTCGGCATTTTGGTTTGGCAGGACATGCCGAGTGGTTTCAATAAAGCATTGCGCAATTATCGCGAAGATCACGGCGAACCGGTTCGGCTTTCCACGAGTCGCGAACAACACGAACTGGAATTGCGCCGCATGATCGGCCGCCTCTACAACCATCCGAGCATCGTCATGTGGGTGATTCACAACGAAGGCTGGGGGCAATACGAAAGTCCTGCGCTCTCGGCGTGGGTGGAAGCGATTGATCCGAGCCGCTGGGTGAACGCCGTTTCCGGTTGGCTCGATCAAAACAACAGCCACGTTTACGACATTCACACGTATCAGGAAGTTCCCCTCACACCGATGAACAAAATGGATCGCGCAATTGTGATTGGCGAATACGGCGGCGTCGGCTGGCCTGTGACCGGACATTTGTGGGACGCGGAGAAACGGAACTGGGGTTATCAAACTTATCAGACCCAGGAAGATTACGAGAAAGCGCTCACAAAAAAAATCGAAGCCCTCATTCCGATGGTGCGCGACCTCGGTTTGTCCGCCGCCGTTTACACGCAGACCACCGATGTCGAAGGCGAAGTCAACGGCTTCATGACTTACGATCGCAAAAGCATCAAAATCTCCCCTGAGAAACTGAAGGAAATGAACGACAAATTAATTCGTCCGAAGTAATCTCCGGCGCATGTTCAAGGCGCACTGCGGAAAGCTGGTTATGATTACGATTTTGAGCGGAGCAATGGCGTCCAGCGCAGAACCGCTCTATCAAAATAATCGCGCGCCGCTGCGTCCGAATCCTTACATCGAACTTCCGTTAGGCGCGGTCAAACCGGCTGGCTGGCTGCGCGAAACGCTCGTCCGCCAGAAGAACGGCATGAGCGGAAATCTCGACACGCTTTATCCACAAGTGATGGGCCCGCGCAACGGCTGGCTCGGCGGAGATGGCGATCAATGGGAACGCGGGCCGTATTGGATCGATGGTTTGCTTCCGCTCGCTTACATGCTCGACGACGACGCGCTGAAAGCAAAAGTGCGCCCGTGGATCGAGTGGACACTCGCCAGTCAGAAACCCAATGGCTACTTCGGTCCAGAGAAAAATTATCCGCCCGAGCCTGGTTTGCAGCGCGATAATTGCGCCGATTGGTGGCCAAAAATGGTGATGCTCAAAGTGTTGATGCAACATCACTCCGCGACCAGTGACGCGCGCGTGATTGAGTTGATGACGCGCTATTTCAAACATCAATTGAAGCAGCTTCCCGAAACGCCGCTCGATCACTGGACGTTTTGGGGACGGTATCGCGGCGGCGATAATTTGCTCGCGGTTTATTGGCTCTACAATATTACCGGCGACAAATTTTTATTGGAGCTGGCCGATTTGCTGCACAAACAAACGACCGATTTCACCCGAATGTTTTTGGAAACGGACACGATTTCCACGCAGGCGAATATTCATTGCGTCAATCTCGCGCAGGGAATGAAGGAGCCCGCGCTTTATTTTCAGCAACATCCCGAGCCGCGCTATCTCGACGCGGTGAAAAAAGGGTTCGCCGACATTCGCACTTTCATGGGCCAGCCCAATGGCATGTTCGGCGGCGACGAATCGTTGCGCGACAGCAATCCCAACAACGGCTCCGAACTTTGCAGCGCGGTGGAAATGATGTTCACACTGGAAAACATTTTAACGATCACCGGCGAAGTCCCGTTCGCCGATCATCTGGAGAAAATCGCTTTCAACGCGTTGCCGACGCAGATCAGCGATGACTTCATGACGCGCCAATATTTTCAACAGGCGAATCAAGTCATGGCGACGCGGCATTATCGCAACTTCAGCGTCAACCATTATGGCGTCGATATTTGCTTTGGATTGCTCACCGGCTACCCGTGTTGCACCGCGAATTTTCATCAAGGCTGGCCGAAATTCACCCGCAATCTTTGGCACGCCACACCCGATGGCGGATTGGCCGCACTCGTTTATTCGCCCTGCGAAGTGACGGCCAAAGTGGCGGGCGGCATCGAGGTCAAGATCATCGAAGAAACGAAATATCCGTTTGAAGAGAAAATTCGTTTCACAGTGAAGCTTGGCGATAAAAAGGCGGTTAATTTTCCGCTGCACCTTCGCATTCCCGCCTGGTGCAAAAATGCGAGCGCGCAAATCGCTGGCGAATCGCACACCGCTGACGCTGGAGAAATCCTAAAAATCAATCGCGCGTGGAACGATGGCGATGTCGTCGAACTCACGTTGCCGATGAATGTTGAATTGACGCGCTGGCATGAAAATTCCGTCGCGGTCGAACGCGGGCCGCTGACCTACGCGCTCAAGATGGGCGAGGAATGGAAAAAGGTTTCGACAACGGGAGATGATGTAAGGAAGTCGGGAGAATTTTTCTATGAGGTGCGCCCCACCACGCCGTGGAATTACGGATTGATCGAGACGCCGAGCGACAAACTAGCCGACGCGTATCGAGTGACTTGCAACGAAGTCACCAGTGATTTTCCGTGGAACACCACGAACGCGCCGGTCGAGATCAAAGCCAAAGCGCGTCGCCTGCCGCATTGGAAACTCTACAACGAAAGCGCAGGCCCCCTGCCCTACAGCGTTCAATGGATGACCGACCCGCCCGCCGCAGACGAGGAGGTCACGCTCATCCCGTATGGCTGCACGACCTTGCGGATTTCGGAATTCCCGCTCATCGGAAAATATCGGGTGGAATAATTTCCAAACAATGGGGGCGTGTAGTTCCGTACATGCTGGTTGAACGGCTAACTGTTGGACGTTGAAAACAAAAACTGAGAGAATTTCATGATGCGAGTTTTACAGAAATTATTTGGGAATTTGGCCTGCGTCATTGCCGCTGTAGTTTTCATCGGTTCGACTGCTTATTCCAGCCAACGCCCGAACATCCTTGTCATCATGGCTGATGATGTTGGCTACTCAGACACGAGTCCTTACGGAGGAGAAATCCAAACACCGAACATTGATGCGCTCGCGAAAAACGGCGTCCGTTTCACACAATTTTATAACACGGCACGGTGTTGCCCGACGCGCGCTTCGTTGCTCACCGGACTTTATCCACACCAGACCGGCATCGGTCACATGACATGGGCGGATATGGGACACGAAGGCTATCGCGCGAATTTGAATAACCGTTGCGCGACGATTGCGGAGGTTTTGAAAGCGGATGGTTATCGCACTTACATGGCGGGCAAGTGGCACATTACCAGTGAAGAGACAGCAGACGCGGATAAATCGCAGTGGCCGATTCAACGCGGGTTTGAGAAATATTACGGCACGATCAAAGGCTCCGGCAGTTTCTTCGATCCTATTTCTCTGTGCCGCCAGAACACCTTCATCACGCCGGAAAATGACCCTGAGTACAAGCCGAAAGAATATTATTACACCGACGCCATTAGCGAAAATGCGATCCAGTATCTGCAACTGCACGAAAAGGAATCGGCGGAAAAACCGTTCTTCATGTATGTCGCCTACACTGCTGCGCATTGGCCGATGCACGCACTCGCAAAAGACATCGAAAAATACAAAGGCAAATACGACGGCGGCTACGAACCGATTCGTCAAGAGCGCCTGAAACGAATGAAGGAATTGGGTTTGCTCGATGCCAAGTGGCAACCCGCACCGACGGTTGGGAAATGGGATGAAGTAAAGAACAAGGAATGGGAAGCGCGTTGCATGGAAGTTTTCGCAGCGATGATGGACAACATGGATCAAGGGATTGGACGTATCGTCGAACAACTCGAGCAATCGGGCCAACTCGACAACACCGTGATTTTTTATCTTCAGGACAACGGTGGCTGCGCGGAAGACAATGGACGTCGCGCGCCGAAAGAAGCTCCGCCGAAAAAATTCAAGCCAATGAAACCGGATGAATTGCAAACGTTCGCCAGACCAAAACAAACCCGCGATGGACGTCCCGTGCTACAAGGGCCAAAAGCCTTACCCGGCGGCGATGACACGTTTGTCGCCTACGGTGAAAATTGGGCGAACGTTTCCAACACGCCGTTTCGCGAATACAAACATTGGGTTCATGAAGGCGGCATCAGCACGCCGCTAATCGTACATTGGCCAGCGGGAATTCCTAAAAAGCGAAACGGAAAATTGGAACCGCAACCCGGACATCTCATCGACATCATGGCGACGTGCGTCGCTCTCTCTGACTCGAAATATCCGAAGGAATTGAACGGCGGAAAAATCAAACCGCTGGAAGGTGTGTCGCTGAAACCAGCGTTGAATGGTAAATCGCTCCAACGGAAAGAGCCGCTTTTCTGGGAGCACGAAAGTAATCGCGCGATTCGCGATGGCAAATGGAAACTGGTCGCGAAAGCGGACGCGCCCTGGGAACTTTACGACATGGAAAAGGACCGCACAGAGATGAACAATCTCGCCACGTCGGATCCGAAGAAAGTAAAAGAACTCGCTGCGAAATGGGATGCATGGGCGGCGCGCGCTGATGTTTTGCCACTCGGCGGCTGGAAGAAATAGATCAATCGCCAATATCAATTCAGATTCATGAACAAACTTTCATCCGTCATCCGCCGCTGGATTCTACTCGCGTTCGCCTGCACCTGCTTCAATGCAGCCGCCGAAAAGCCCAACATCATTTTCATTCTCGTTGATGACATGGGCTACGGGGACCTTGGTTGTTACGGAGGAAAGTTTGCGCCGACGCCGAATATCGACCGCATGGCGCGCGAAGGAACGCGCCTCACGCAATACTATTCTGCGTCGCCCATTTGCTCGCCGTCGCGCACCGGCTGTTTGACGGGCATGTATCCGGCGCGATCGCGTATCACGACTTTTCTCCACACGCGCGCCGGGAACCAACGTTGTGAACAAGTCGATTTTCTCGATCCGAAGGCACCCTCGATTGCGCGCACTTTAAAATCCTCCGGCTACGTCACCGCGCAATTTGGCAAATGGCACATGGGCGGAGGTCGCGATGTCACGAACGCTCCGCCGTTCAGCGCCTACGGGTTCGATGAGCACGCCAGCACTTACGAAAGTCCAGAACCACATCCCGACCTCACCGCAACCGATTGGATCTGGTCGGACGAGGACAAAGTAAAACGCTGGAATCGCACCGCCTTTTTTGTCGATAAAACGCTCGATTTTTTAAAACGAAACACAGGCCAACCCTGTTTCGTCAATCTTTGGCCGGACGACGTGCATACGCCCTGGGTTCCTGAAGGCACCACCAATTCCAGACAGAATGCCAGCAACGAAAAAAACTTCATTCCTGTGCTCGCGGAATTGGATCACCAGATCGGGCGATTGTTCGCTGGGCTAAAGGAGCTTGGCCTTGATGAGAAAACACTGGTGATTTTTACCAGCGACAACGGAGCGAATCCCACGTTGGACGGAGCGCGTTCGGGTGGCTTTCGCGGCGGCAAAGGAACGCTTTACGAAGGTGGCGTTCGCATGCCGTTCATTGTCCGCTGGCCCGGCCACACTCCGGAGGGGCGCGTGAATGAGAAGACGATTTTCCATGCGGTCGATTTATTTCCGAGCTTCTGTGCGTTGGCGAACGCTTCGTTGCCCGTAAACGCTAAACTCGATGGCGAAAATCTCAGCGCCGTTTTTCGCGGCAAACCTGCTTCGCGCAAAGCGCCGATATTCTGGGAATTCGGTCGCAACTTTCACAAACCAAAATCGAAGGAAAGCAGTCCAAATGTCGCCATGCGCGACGGGAACTGGAAACTATTGGTCAATGACGACGGGTCGCGAACTGAGCTTTATAATTTGGAAAAAGATCCAAATGAAAGCCGCAATGTCGCGGTAGAAAATTCTCAAGTCACAAAACGTTTGAGCGAGGCGGCATTGGCCTGGCGCAAGTCGTTACCTTGATTTCTACATGCGCTTAATAATTCGTTTCACAATCTGTGGGGTGTGATTTCAAGTGACGGTCAGCGAACCGTCGTAGCCGCGCTCGCCAGAGCGTGGTGTCGATTGAATGCTCACGCCACGCTCTGGCGAGCGCGGCTACGACCGCCACTTCAAATCACACCCACCGCGAACGTCCCGTTGACATTGCCGTTCTCTGGTTGAAAAATGCGGCTATGCAAGTGACGCTCACCAAAGACCTCGAAAAATTTGTTGATCAAAAAATTCGCGCCGGTGGTTACACCAACCCAAGCGAAGTGGTGCGGGATGCGTTGCGAGATTTTCGTTCCAAAGATAATTTTGCGGAAAATGATTCACAAGAATTGGCGGAAATGCTTCTGACTGCCGTGCGCGACAAACACCGTCCTCTCAAAGCGGAACATTTTAGCCAACTTCGCGCTCGCGCTCGCCGCAAACCCGCTCAGGCATGAGCTTCGCGCTGCACTTATGATCAAATCCGTCATCAATCTTTTACTCGTCGAAGATAATCAAAATGACGTGGTTCTTTTCCGCACGGCTCTGAAAAAGGCCGATCTGCCCGCCGTTAAATTACAAAGCGTGTGGGACGGGACGGAGGCCGTTGCCTACTTGAAAGGCGAAGGAAAATACCACGACCGCACGGCTCACCCGGTTCCTGATCTGGTTTTGCTGGATATAAATATGCCGCGCATGAATGGGATCGAGGTCCTGGAATGGATTCGCCACGATGCCACTTACAAACATTTGATGGTCCATGTTCTCACCTCGTCCCTCCGCAGCGAGGATGTGGCGCAGGCTTATGATCGGTGGGTCAACAGCTACGTCGTCAAACCGGCGAGCGTGCATGATTTGATCCGTTTCATTCAAGGGCTGATCACGCTGCAGGAATTTGTTTGTTTGCCGACCTTGCCAGCGAAACAAGGCGGACATCTCGCGGTGGACCCGACGCATCAACCGCGTCCTTTTCTGACCTGAAAACTATGAATGCTAAATCAACCCCGGCACCGGGCGCGACCGTCCCGGCCGAGCTGACGGACGAACGTTGCCCGACCGGTATCGACGGATTGGACGACATCCTCGCTGGTGGACTCCCGCGCGGATGCTTCTATTTGGTCCAGGGCGATCCCGGCTCCGGTAAAACCACGCTGGCACTGCAATTTCTTCTCGAGGGCGTGCGTCGCGGGGAAAAGGTTTTCTACATCACGCTGTCGGAAACGAAACAGGAATTGCTCAAGGTCGCGCACTCCCACGGCTGGTCACTCGACGAGATACCCCTGCTGGAGTTGTCCGCCATCGAAACGCTGCTGCGGCCCGAGGCGCAGACGACGGTGTTTCATCCGTCCGAAATCGAGTTGAACAAAGTCACCGCGTTGCTGCTGGACGAAGTGCGCAAGGTCCAGCCGGCCCGCCTCGTCTTCGATTCCCTTTCGGAATTCCGTTTGATGGCGGAAACCCCATTGCGCTATCGCCGCCAGCTTCTGACTTTGAAACAGGAGTTCGCCAAATGCAGAAGCACCGTGTTGTTGCTCGACGATAAA
>JBBQAX010000207.1:0-8054 GCA_038316905.1 Verrucomicrobiota bacterium
GGCAATCGCTCCATTTGATTCGGGATGAACAATTCGACGACTGACCGGGGCCATGCGGGCCTCCGGCCAGTCGGCGTGTGGCGCTAAAGACGCCTTGGTTGGTTCATTGCGAGAATAGAAAAGCGAACACCGATTCGTTCGCTTTTCTCCCCATCGTGCGGCTCCGCTCACGATTTTCCTTTTCAAAATTCGGCTCTCCCTGAAATATCCGGTATAACGTCCATAAAAGTTCTGAAAAGGTGCGGAGACTTGATGAAAAACAAAACGCCAAAAAAAATCACGGCCACCTCGAGCCCCGCTCATAAAGTTCTAATCGTTGATGACCATCCCATTCTTCGGGAAGGACTCGCGCAGCTCATCGATCAACAGAAAGATCTTTCCATCTGCGGCCAGTTTGAAGATGCCGCCAAAGCCTTCGATGCGATCAGCACGTTGAAGCCCGACCTTGCCCTGGTTGATATTTCATTAAAAAACAGCAGCGGAATCGAGCTCCTAAAAAATATTAAGGCAAACTATCCCAAGCTCCTCGTCCTCGTCCTGTCGATGCACGATGAATCGCTTTACGCCGAACGCGTTCTCCGGGCCGGAGCCGCCGGTTACATTATGAAACAGGAAGCGACCGAACGCGTCCTGGAAGCCATTCGCAAAGTTTTGGCCGGTGAAATTTACCTCAGCGAAAAAATGAGCACCAAGCTCATGCATCAATTGGTGGGGGGCCGCTCCACGTCAACCGGTTCATTGATGGAACGCCTCAGCGACCGCGAACTCGAAGTCTTTGGATTGATCGGCCAGGGCCGAGGTACGCGCCAGATCGCCGAACAACTGCACCTGAGTGTCAAAACGATCGAATCGCATCGCGCTCACATCAAAGAAAAACTCAATCTTAAAAACGCGACCGAACTGGTGCATCGCGCCATCCAAATGCGCGGAGAGTGAGTTGGCGGAGTCTGCTCATTTCACCGAGTTCGGAGTTCCGCCTTCAGGCCGCTCGGGGGAAGTTTGTATCAACCGGACGGCCTGAAGGCGGAACTCCAAACGGAAACCCGTGTCGCTTGTTTTTAGTAGCATCAAAGATCCGCTCCATTCACCTCGGGAACACTCTTTCCTTGCCCGTCCCCTGCCCCGTTCGTAACGTCGGCGTCCATGGAACTTAAGTTCATCAGCATTCTTGGGCTGATTGTCATGGTTGCCTTCGCCTGGCTTTGCTCACTGAATCGGAAAAAATTTCCGTGGCGAACCGTGTTCTGCGGTATCGGTCTTCAATTTATTTTGGGCTGGCTCATTTTGAAAACCAGCGGTGGGGCGGCGCTTTTCGACTTCGCCCAGCGCGCTGTCACGAGATTAATCGGGTTCGCAGATGAAGGCGCGAAAATGGTTTTCGGTCCGCTCGCTAACGGGAACCTGCTGGCAGAAAAACTTGGGCCGGGAAATTCGTTCATCTTTGTTGTCACCGTCACCGCGACAATCATCCTGGTGTCCGCGATCTCCTCGTTTCTTTACCACTACGGCATCTTGCAACATGTGGTGCGCGGCGCTGCCTGGATCATGCAACGCGTCATGCGCACCAGCGGGAGTGAGAGCCTTGCTGCTGCCGCAAACATTTTCATGGGCCAAACGGAGGCGCCATTAGTCGTCAAACCGTATCTGTCGAAGATGACCCAAAGTGAAATTCTTGCCCTGATGATTGGAGGAATGGCGACGATCGCTGGTGGCGTTTTAGCGGCGTATGTTTCATTTGGAATTTCTGCGGGGCATTTGTTGACGGCCTCTGTGATGAGCGCACCGGCCGCTCTGTTGGTTGCTAAAGTTATGATGCCCGAAACAGAATTGAGCGAGACGGCGGCGGGAGCGACTGCCAAAATTCCCCGAGAAACTTCCAATGGCATCGACGCCCTTTGCACGGGTGCCAGTGACGGGGTGAAACTCGCGATCAATGTTATGGCCATGTTGATTGCGTTCGTCGCAATTGTTGCTTTAGCAAATTACCTTTTCGCTTTGCCCCAAACGTATTTCGGAGTCGCAAAACCAATCACGTTTCAAACGATTTTTGGTTGGGCCAATTCGCCCTTCGCCTGGCTGATGGGTGTTCCGGCCAAAGACTGTTTATTGATCGGCGAGGTGCTGGGCGAACGCATCGTTCTCAATGAATTCATCGGGTATCTCTCTCTCAGCAAATCACAACACGTGCTTGATCCGCGAAGTTATACGCTGGCCACTTATGCGCTGTGCGGGTTTGCGAATTTTAGCAGCATTGCGATTCAAGTGGGAGGGATTAGTTCACTGGCTCCTACTCGCCGGGCTGACCTGGCAAAATTCGGGGTGCGCGCGATGATTGGCGGGGTGCTCGCCAGTTATCTCACGGCAACGGTGGCGGGAATACTGCTTTGAATTTCTATATCTGTCCCAAGCCTCACCCTTCCTGAATCCATTATTTGAAATGTCTTTTGTTCTGGCGGAACTTTGGTTTGATAACGCCGCGTTTTTCGCATGAATCCAAAAGTTAAATTAGGCTTATATGCAATTTTGATGATCGCCGCAGCGGTTTTTGCGGGATTGTTCTATTCCAGTTATAAGTCTTCCAACCGGGAATCCGAGACTCCCAATATTTCGCCTGCTGCTCTCGCGAACGAAATCGATCCAGCCCAAGCGCCATCAACAAATGCGCAGCTTCAAACCAATGTGACGGCGCTCACAAATCCACCCCCGCCGGAAACTGGCACGAACGTTCCCACCACTAATGCGGTAATCGAACCCAATGTCGTCACCCAGGCAAGAGACAGTGCTGACTCCCTGCAAATCGCCCGTCCTGCCGCGAAAGGTCGCAGCAGGATGATTGGATATTTCGCCGCGTTTCTCGGTGTTGCCGTTTTTCTCGGCCTTCTGGTCGCCCGCGACATTTCGGAATACTTCGGCAATCGCAGTGTTGAATTCCTGTTCAACGATGAGGGCATTGGCACGAAAAACCCCGAATACGAACAGGCTGAACAGGAATGGGCCAACGGCCATCATCTCGACGCGATCCGGATGATGCGCGATTACCTGCAACGAAATCCCCGCGAACAATACGTCGCCCTGCGCATTGCTGAAATTTACGAAAAGGATCTAAAAAATAATCTGGCTGCTGCGCTTGAATACGAAGAAATCCTTAAACACAAACTGCCGCCGCAACGTTGGGGATGGGCGGCGATTCATCTTTGCAATCTTTACTCCAAACTGCACAAAACGGATGAGTCGGTTGCTCTTCTTCGGCGGGTTGTAGATGAATACGGCGAAACGCCTGCGGCTGATAAAGCGCGCAAGCGATTGGCGATGTTTGAAACTGTGGGCGAAGATGCTCTTGATGCCGATCTGCCGGATTCCATCGAAAGCCTGCCGCCAAAGCCGACATCCAAGCCAATCAAAGTTGAATTGGAACCGCCTTCAAATCTACCACCGGGCTTTCGTCCGAAGAAGTAACAGAATCACAACGAATGCTTTCGTTATTTTTAACTCTTTGAAGTTGCCAACAGCCCTGGCTCATTCCTGATCCCCGAATTATGTCTGATTCTTATATTCAAAATCTGTTTGCCGAGCGTATCGGTGGAAAAAACTACGGCAAATCGACGGCGATTTATAAATTCGAAAAAATTAAACAGACGCGCATCGCCACACTGAAGGCGAACCCGAATGCCGAGATCATCGACATGGGCATTGGCGAGCCGGACGAAATGGCGTTTCCAGAAGTCGTGGCGAAATTGCACGAGGAAGCGAGCAAACCTGAGAACCGCGTTTATGCCGACAATCGTGATGATGTTTTGAAACAAGCCGCGGCGCGGTACCTCGAGAAAGTCTGTGGCGTCACGGGAATTGATCCAGCCACGGAAATTCTGCATTCCATCGGCAGCAAAGCAGCTCTCTCCATCTTACCCGCTGCCTTCATCAATCCCGGCGATTACGTTTTGATGACCACTCCCGGGTACCCGGTTCTCGGCACACACACGAAATATTACGGCGGAATGGTGCATAATTTACCGCTGACCGAAGCGAACCATTTTTTGCCCGACCTCGACACTATTCCAGAGGAGATTTTGAAAAAGGCCAAGGTCCTGGTCATCAATTATCCGAACAATCCGACGGGGGCGAGTGCGACGCCGGAGTTCTACGCCAAGGTGGTTTCGTTTGCGAAGAAGAACGCGATCGTCGTCGTGTCCGATGCCGCGTATGCCGCGCTGGTTTTCGATGGGAAACCGCTGAGTTTTCTCGCCACTCCGGGTGCGAAAGAGGTGGGGATCGAACTTCATTCCACGAGCAAGACCTTCAACATGACGGGTTGGCGTTGCGGCTTTGTTGCGGGCAACGCTCTGCTCGTGAAAGCGTACGGTGACGTGAAAGACAACACGGATTCCGGACAATTCCTCGCGATCCAACACGCCGCTGCCTATTGCTTCGATCATCCTGAAATCACGGAGAAAATCGCGGCTAAATATTCGCGTCGCATGGATGGTTTGGTGGATGTTTTGCGGAGCGCCGGGTTCAACGCCAGGAAGCCAAAAGGATCGTTCTTTCTCTATGTCAAAGCACCGAAAGCGGTCGTAAAAAATGGCCAGCGCATCGAACTGAAGAATGCTGAGGAGGCAACGCAGTGGCTGTTGTCAGAAAAATTTATTTCGACCGTTCCGTGGGATGATGTCGGCGCTTACCTCCGTTTCAGTGTCACCTTTGCCGCGAAGAATGAGGCGGACGAAAAACGAGTGCTGACCGAGATCAGTAAACGGTTGGGTGACGTGAAATTTGAGTTTTAAAAGATGCAATCGCGTTGCGGCTGATGCTTCGCATAAAGCCGCGGTCCAATCACGGTTGCGCCGGAGCCGTGATTCGGTAATACCTCGCCGTTGTGGCCAAAGGATTAAAAACCTCAATCGTTCGCGGATTAATTTCTGAGGAAATATTGGTCAAGGTTTGCCACGTTCCGCTGCCGAGAGCATCCCGGAACTGGACCGAATAAGTTCGTCGCGACCCGGCTTCAAAACTCATCGAGACCCCATTCTCAAAAGACTGATAACGGAAACCTTCAATCTGAAGAAAACTTTCTGGATCGAGCGGATTTGTTCCCGCCGTGAATTCCTCTTCATTGGTGAATCCATCTCCATCTGGATCAACCCCTGCTCCGCTGATCGCAGGATTGGCGAGTTGATTCGAGGTAAAAGCAAGATTGGCCCATGAGGCGTAATTCTCCGGCAAGACGTAAATCGTGATGCTCGAAAAATTGCTGAAGACGCCATCGCTGCCAATCAGTCGCAACGTGTAAACACCTTCGGCGGAAAATGCCGCAGTGGTATTCGGAATGGTTGAATTTCCGAAAACGACTTCGCCTGGACCATTTAATTTGCTCCAATTGATCAGCAACGATCCCGGTGACAACGGCAAACCATCGTCGGTGGCAACAGGGTTCAACGCCGCCGCTTCCGGCAATCGCACGGTAAAATTGGCCCCTGCATTTATGGTGGGCGGCTGGTTGGTTCCGTAAGTCTGCCCGTTCAATTGAAAATCAAAACTCATGTCCCCACCCGTGCGGTTCGCCTGATGAATTTCCACGGCCAGAATGTTCGTTCCGTTGACGAGAAGTGCGGGAGAAACGTTGGTGGGATGAAAGCTGTTATCGTCGATTACGCCGGAAGCAAGCGTGAGATAATTCACCGTACCTTGTGGCATGTTGCTGCGAAAAACTTCGGTGCCGTTCAAATAAACCACCGCGCCGTCGTCGCGCAAAATTCCCAGATTCAGTGCGGTCACCTTCGCCACGTCGGCGATAACAATCGTCTTCCGAAAATAGGTTGTGACAAATTTATTCGTACTCACGCCGAAATTGATAATAGTGGTTTCATCGCCATCGCCGTAGCCGAATTGAGCGGTGCCGGAACTCCATGAGGAATCGTTGTAGGACAAAACGCGCCACGCATTGCTTTGGTTGCTGCCGTTATCGAGGTATTTCCAGGTCGCGCCCTGCGGAATGAACGTCATGGGGAAGGTCGGGTGTGCGATCACGATGGAGAAGTCGTCACTCGCTTCGAATTGTCCATCGTTAGCCGTCAGGCGAAGAACGTAGTTGCCGCTTTCCGGGAACGTAACAGACGTTTCCGACTGATTTGTTGAGGAGAAAAACACCGAAGCTGGACCGCTGATTTGCGTCCAAAAAAGCGTGAGCGTTCCCGGTGAGGTTGGATAACCGTCGTCCAGCGCGGTCGCATTCACCATGAAAACGAGCGGCAAATTCGTTAAGGAAAGATTCAAGTTTCCACCGACATCAACGACAGGCGGGAGGTTCTGATTATTTTCCATACCGGGCGTCGCGCCATGGAAACGGGCGCGCCAATTGATTGGATCATTACCGTAGGCGGCTGGATTGATTCTCTCCAGCGACGCTCCAGCGGTGGCTGCGCTGATCGGCCATGGAGCTTGGCTACTGTAGCGCACGTCATCCACCGTGATGTAAGGAACAACACCGGCGTCAGGTTTATCTGGTCGTTGCAATTGCAGCAGTTCGCCGTTGTCCTGCAAATTGCCGGAATATGGTCCGAAGATGGGGACGTTCACGGGGACATTATGTTGCGCGCGAAAAGCTGCTGGATCGCTGGCGGTCACGATGCACAAAGCACCGGCGGGCAGTTCGGTGTTCGTTGGAAAACTGAAACCAATTCCGCTGACTTGCCATGTGTTCGTCGGGTAAAGCGGGTCATATAATTTGACCGCACTGTCTGAAATATTCTTCAGTTCAACAAACTCCGCCTCGCCGGTCTGCGGGAGATAGCGAATTTCGTTGATCACAATGGTCCCAATACTTGGACCAGAATTTGTGCTGCCGAACGTTCTCGAAATCTGGGCGGGAAATTTATTTTCGCCCGTGCTCGTGGTGTAACGGCCAAATGAAACGCCATTTTCCGCAGCGCCGAAACTGAATCCGTGGCTATAGCCAGTGAGATTTCCGCCAGCGTCCGCTGAGTAGAGATAAACCGCATCGCCGTGTGAACTGAACGAAAAATTCGTCGGGCTGCCGGGTATCGTGTTGAAATTATTTTCGTCAAAAACAACGTAGCCATTCGCGGAAATGATCGTTCCAGTGGGAATGCGAAATTTGAACGGATTGGTTCGTTCGTCGGTGAGAAACCAATTGCCGATGTCCATTGCGTTGGTGGTTGGATTAAAAAGTTCCACCGCATCGACCAACGGCAAATCGGTGTGCGTCATAATTTCGTTCACCAAGATTGGGGCGATATTCGGCGTTGGATCATCGGCACCGGGCGAGCCGCCAATGCTCGCGCTGGCGCGCCAATTCGCGGCGTTGTTGGGGTCTGTATTGAGATTGGGATTTTTCGGCACGAGTGAAAATCCGCTCCCATCGGGAGTGGTCGGCCACGGTGCGGCGTCGGCGTACGTCATCAAAACAATCGGGGCGCCTGCCGCGTGAACCAATGCAAGCGCTTCGCCGCTATTGGAAAGTTTGCCTGAATAAACGCCGCCGATTTGGACGCCGGGATATTTACTGACGAATTGCGTCGGGTTGCTCACCAGCACGACAAATTTCCCCGCCTCAAGAATGGTTCCATTGGGAAACGTGAAATTGATTCCGTTGGTAAAACGCACTCCGCTTAGATCGAGATTGGTGACCGCTACATTTTTCAGCTCGATAAATTCAAATTCATCACCGTCCACCGCGCCAACATTGGGCGGGTGATACATGATTTCAGTAATTAAAAGTTCGGTGAACGTTTGGATGATGACAAATGGCGCTTCATTGAGCGCGCTCCAAATTCCGCCGTCGAGGACACGCGATTTCAACGTAGCGCTTTCCGCCAAAACAACCGGCCCGCTGTAAATTTGGGCCGTGGGAGAAATGGCGCCGCCCGGCAAACGCGGGTCGCTTCCATCCAGCGTAAAATAAATCGTCCCGGCCGACGCGGTGATGTTGGCCGCAAAACCATTCGTGACATTTCCGCCATGTTGACTGAACGACGGCGCGACCACATTCGGGTAAAGTCCTTTTGCTTTGATTTGATTCAGCACAATCGCCGTGCGTT
>JBBQAX010000208.1:0-7949 GCA_038316905.1 Verrucomicrobiota bacterium
ACAGCGGGAAAATTCTCAGGAGTCGGCGCGATATTGAAACTGGCGTCTCGCTCTCTTACTCATAATCCTAATCGTAATCTTACTCTCTCGGTCTGAGATTAAGATTAGGATTATGAGTAGGATTAAGAAAATTCCCGTGGCGCTCACGATTGCTGGCTCCGACAGCGGCGGCGGCGCGGGCATTCAAGCAGACTTGAAAACCTTCGCGTCGCTGGGCGTTCACGGGACGAGCGCGATCACCTGCATTACCGCGCAAAATCCAAAAAGCGTTTTGGGCATCCAGGCGATCAGCGCGGACATGGTGAAAAAGCAATTGGAAGCGATCTTCGCTGAGTTCCAACCACGCGCTGTCAAAACAGGAATGTTGTTTTCAGAAGAAATTATTTGCGTCGTGGCGGACTTTTTCCAAAAACGCCGCGTGCCGCTGATCGTGGATCCGGTGATGATCGCCACGAGTGGTGCTTCTTTGCTGAAAAATTCCGCGGTGCAAGCGCTCGATAAGAAGCTTCTCCCGCTCGCAACGTTAATAACTCCAAACCTGGACGAAGCCGCCGTTTTGATCGGGCAAAAAATCTCCAACGTTGACGAATTACGTTCTGCCGCGAAAGAAATCCATCTCCGCTTTGGTTGCGCGACTTTAGTCAAAGGCGGGCATCTTCGCGGCTCGACGCACGCCTTCGATTGTTTTTACGACGGGAAGAACGAGTTGCTTCTGCGCGCAAAATTTATTACCGGAATTTCCACGCACGGAACCGGCTGCACCTATTCTGCCGCGATTGCCGGTTACTTGGCGAACGGTCACAAACTTCCCGACTCCGTCAAGCTGGCGAAAAAATTCATCACTCAAGCTATTCGAAACAGCGTCAAAGCATCGGGGCACGATGTCCTGCGCAACTTTTGAGTTTTACTGGTGGTTCGGACTGATACTCTGCCGCCTTGCAAATCAAACCGCTATCTTTGTTGGGCAGCGCCATTCTTTTAGGAGGTTTTTCTTTGGCGCAGGCACAAACCAACTTCTTCCACTTTCGCACGCCCCAGCCATTGGTTTGTCGTGTTGAAGAAAATAGCGCGGCGCGCGCCTCGCAATCGGAATGGCTCAAAGTTTTCGTCGGCAACAGCACGAATGAAATGGAATTGGGCAGCCGGATCGTCGTTCAACTCAAGTCGGGTGCTGATTTGAAAAAGGTAATTGGCGGCCGAGTCTCGAAATTATCCCGCACCGTCGCGCCGAACGTTTTTATTCTGCAAGCGCCCGATGTTTGGACGGCGGTGCGCGATGCGGAAACCTTGGCTCAATTGCCGGAGGTTTTAACGAGCCATCCGGTGATGCGCCGCGAGGCCGAACTTGATTGGGCTTATGCGCCTCTGCCCACCGATCCTCATTACACAAATTTCCAATCCTACTTCGAGAATCGCAATCCGAACGGAACCCAGTTCGCCGCCGATTTGAATGTCCGCGCGGCCTGGCCGTATGCGCTCGGGAACGGGATCACCATTGCCATCGCGGATAGTGGGTTTGAAACGAACCATCCTGATTTAGCGGTGAATGCATCGGGCGCACCGCATTTTAATTTTGAAACGGGCGTGGCGAACGGAAATCCGCCGAACAACAGTGCGATTCACGGAACCCCGGTCGCCGGACTGGCAGCGGCGGCAATGGACGGCGTTGGAATCGTTGGCGCAGCACCGAAAGCGAAGCTCGCGAGTTGGGTTGTCTTTGGAACGAATTCGAGTTTGAGTTCGCGCGGGTTTCTCGTGGATGACGAGCGATTGATGGACATGTTCCAATATCAATCCAACTCGGTTCAGGTGCAGAACCACAGTTGGGGACATTTCGGGCGACAACTGAGTCCGATGGGTTTATTGCCTTCGATCGGTATTTCAAACGCCGTGACGTCGGGGCGAAATGGTTTGGGCGTCGTCATCGTTCGCGCGGGAGGGAATGCGCGTTCCGACGGCGGCGATGCCAATGATAAAGAGTTTGGATCTGATCCCCGCGTAATCTCCGTGGGAGCGACGCGTTACAGTGGGCGGGTGGCCGACTACAGCAGTCCAGGCGCTTGTTTGCTCGTGTCAGCGATTGGTGGAGAAGCCGCCTTTCCCTTCGTGACCACCGATCGACAACGCGAACTTGGATACAGTGCGTTCCGGTTGCTCAACGATCATGAATTCTGGAACTACACCTATTTTCCACCGTTCCAGGGAACCTCCGCTTCCGCGCCACAAATCGCTGGATTATCCGCCCTGATTTTGGAGGCGAACCCCAATTTGGGTTATCGCGATGTTCAACAGATTTTAATGCAATCCGCGCGGCACTGGGATTTGGCTGATCCTGATGTGACTACCAACGGCGCAGATTTTCTCGTTAGCCACAATGTTGGATACGGAATTCCACATGCGGGTGAAGCGCTCCGTCTTGCGCAAACCTGGCCAAATCGTCCGGCCAAAACGAACGTATCTTTTGTTCTCAGCAATCAAACGCCGATTCCAGATGGTGCTTTGCGGGTGCTTGTTACCGGAGAAAATGTCCCGACCAACTTGTTTTCCACTGCCGCCGCTCCGAGCTTGGGAGTGCATGCGGACTCGCCTACGCCGGTTCTACCACTCGTCGATGTCGGCCTGATTACCAACACCCTGACGTTGAACCTCACCAACAAAGGCGCGTTGATCCAACATGGAACCAATGCGGATTACGCTCTTGAAATTAACAGGGCAGCTCAAGCCGGCGCCGAGTTCGCTGTTCTTTTTCATTACACGGACAGCGATGTTCCATCGGCGATGCTCGGCACGGATTTCGCGGCAATCCCAGCGGTCATCATCGGACAAACGAAAGGTATGGCGTTGCGCAATTATTTGCAGACCAATTCCACGGGCTCGGCGCAGATCTACCTGAGCGCGGCGGATTATTCCTTCAACGTCGCGGAAACCTTAACCTGCGAACATGTGGGGGTGCGGGTTTCGTTGGCGCATGATTTTAGAGCGGATTTGCGGATCACGCTGATTTCTCCCCAAGGAACCCGGAGTGTTTTCCAACGAGTCAACGGCGACACCAATGCCGCGCCCACCGATTGGACTTATTGGTCCACGCACCATTTTTATGAGAGCAGCGCGGGAACGTGGACGGTTTCGGTGAGCGATGAATTTCCCGGTAGCATCGGCACAGTTCAATCAGTGGAATTGATCATCAACGGTGTGGCGATCACGGATTCTGATCACGACGGATTGGACGATGATTGGGAATTGGATCAATTCGAATCGCTGGCATTTGGCCCGAAAGACGACCCGGATAAGGACGGTTACAGCCATGCGCGTGAACACATCATGGGAACGAATCCCAACGTGCCGAACCATTTATTGCAGGTCGATTTCTCTCGCTGGAACCAAGCCCTGGCGCGGCTCAGTTGGCCCGGCAGCACGAATTTTAATTATGAAGTTCTGACGGGAACGAGCGTCGTGAATTTAACGGTGGCTACAACTCTCGCTGGGAAATTTCCCGAAATGGAATGGTTCACGCCTTATCCAAATTCAAGTTCGACGGCTCAATTTTTCACTGTTCGCGCCGTCCCGAAGCCGTAATTTCATTTTTGAAATCCCGTGCAACCAAACTTCAGTAACTACAAACGCGGGCCCCGCAAATCGACTGCGCAGGAACGGGTGCTCACGCAATGGCGCGGAATCGATCTGGCACCAATCAATGTTGCTCGTGCTCATACTGCTCAGCATGCGGGCGACGTGATGCCGCGCATTCTGAAAGAGTTGCGCATTGATCGACGCCAATCCGAAAGTGAAATCCTCAAAGTGTGGAATCACCTGATTGATCCGAACATTGTGGCGCACGCTAAACCGACGGGAATCAACAAAGGAACTTTGTTTGTCACTGTGGATAGCAGCGTCTGGCTGGACGAAATTGTGCGGTATCGTCGCCGCGATATTTTGCAACGTTTGCAAACCAGCTTTGGGAAAGATTTGATTACGCGAATCTCTTTCCGGGTTGGCTAGGGCGGCGGTGATTAAAAAGTGCGTGAGGACCGCGGCTGTGTCGTCCTCGACCAGCCGCAGCGCTTCACAAGTGAGAGAACGATCGAGCTTTTCCGACAGCACCTCTTTAGCGACACGCTCCGGCTGGTTCCTCGAACACAGCCGCGGTCCATGCGAAAGCGGCACCGAAACCGCCGCACTTCTTTTTATCGCTACGGATTATTCGGAGCAACTTGAGCAGGCGGCGCGTTGGTTGGAGCAGAAATTCCGAGCTTCGTTTGAATGCGCGCGGCCATTTCCGGCGATAATCCAGCCTCAGGATTCAGCAGGCGATCACGCACCACGCGTTTCAATTCCGGCATCGGATCCAAGCCGACTCGGTCTTCTGAGCCTTTGATTTCGCTCTGGAACCGGTCCCAGATTTTTTGCGCCATACGCTCGTAGTTAAGCGCGCGATCATCTTCATCTTGGGCCAACTCGATAAAGGAACTTTGCAACAACCCCTGGATTAGAGCGGTCGTTTTGTTCACGTCCGTTTCGCCAACGTCTTCAGTGACCAATGCGATGGCGAATTCGTCCAACGAAAGTTTCTTTCCGTTTTTCAGAACGGCTTGAGGATATTTTTCCTGCAAATAGGCGTACCAACGTGCCGCATCCTTGTGGCGATTGCCCACGTAGAGAGAATAGGCGGCGAGCAACAGGAAGTTCTTGTGCCCGGTTTTGATGTGATCTTTTTGGGTCGGATCTTCCTCCATCATCTTTTCGTAAGTGCCATTCACTTTTTCGGCGAGATCGAGATTGGGTCCAAGCGTGAAGCTCTTATCCACTTTGTTTTCAGTCAAGCCGCCGCGCGAAAAAGCCATCTGCATGGTTTGATAAATGGACCGACGTAACGTTTGTTGTTCTTCGTCTTTTGCTTTGCGACGTCCGGCTTCCGCCCAATAAATCGCGTGCGCATCCGGCAAGCGCCATTCGAGCGGGCCATAAAGCTCGTCGGTTTCCTTCATCAACTGCGGATCCATTTTGTATTTTTCGCGCAGCACTTTGACGCGCTCTTTTTCCTCAGCGGTTTGAGGAGAAACCAGCGTGTCGAAATTCGGCTTCCCCCCGAACAGTTCCTGCATTTCAGTTGCCCAAGCCACTTTGTAATATTGATGCGCGTCGTCGAGGTTGTTGCCCATCTTGTGTTGGAAAAACCACGAAAGCTCGCGATAGAGCAACGTCTCGTCGGGGTTGTAACGAATGCCGTCGTCGCGCAGGAGAGAAATTCCGCGTTGCACCCAGCGCCAGCGATCGGAGGGTTCGCTAAACTTGACGGAAATGTTGTAGGCCATGTTCCACGCCTGCACGAGCCAGACCTGGACAAAGTGCGGTTCAAGTTTTGTAATCCAATCGGCGAGTTGCACCATTTCGAAAAATTTATCGTTCTCCTGAAGATCGTTGGCGCGAATCCAAAGCGCGTTAGCGATCAAACCGCGAAATCCACCGAGCGCCACCGTCGTAAAAGCGAGAACCGGCGGCGCATTTTCAAGCGGCGTGACGCGAGTTAATCCGAGGGAAGCGCGATCCTGGTTCATGGCGCGTTGAACATGAGATACGCCGAAAAACAGCGTCGCGGCCAGCAGGAGTAACGTGGGTTTATAAAATTTCGTGTGTGAGAAGTGCATCACGAATTTCCTTGGGCAGTGGCCAACTCGCGCCGCGTAAAAGTGATTATTCCAATCGCCGCTAGAATTCCGCCGAGCAGCAAAACGATTTGCACGCCAGCTAACCCAAGTGTTCCCCAAGTGATGCTGCGTCCCGTGCTCAAGGAATCAATCGGCGAAAACCCTTGAACCAAATTGATGACTTTCAGAAACACACGAAAGAATGGAACCATGACAAGGTCGAGGACCGAGGTGCCGTCGGCAATTCCGGTTTCGTGATCGACGCCTAAAATAGTTCCTTCTTCCACGACGCTGGTGAGCGTGCCGCTGGAAAGTCCCATGATTAAAACCGCCAGTGAAACAAACGCGGCCACAGGGAACGAAAGGAAACTTGCTGCCGCGAGTCCCAGCGCAGCGAGCAACGCCAGCCAGAAGAAAATAATCCCAAGGCCGCGCGCAAAATTGAGTCCGAAAGTGCCTTCGCGATATAAAACTTCGAGGCCATCTTCAAGCGGGAAGAGCAACGTCATGTCATTGGCATTCCCGAATACGATTTCCAACGTTCCATTCTCATCGAAGAGATTGGGCGGGATCTCAAATTCGTGAAATGTTTCGGCCGCCAGGCTCATGGGTTCGGAGCGCCAAAAGCGTTTCGTTTCCGGATTCCCGATTTGCCAGAGCGCCGTGAAAGTGCCTAACGGATTATTTTCCGCCGCAAAAAACTTCACGCGAAGATAGAGCGGTTGATCCTTCAACGCTTTGTGCGCCTGCCCTAGTTCAATTCGCCACGGACGATAACCTCCCGCACGAACCGATTGAATTCCTGCTTTGGCTTGCTGTTCAATCTGCTCGCGCATCGCGTGAATATTCGTGGGATTCACGGACGTGGTTTGGAGGCGACGTTGCAATTCCGCGTCAATGGCCGCGTTCAGATCGGGCAATACCTCTTTAACTCCCGCGCGGGCCACCAAAACTTCATTGCGCAAAACGTGCTGTTGATCGGGCGACAACCGATTGGCGCGCCATTGCAAAAGAAAGAACACGCTGCTGCCCGCGATGGCCAGCAAGAGCGCGTTTAATGAAAGAATGCCGAGCCATTTTCCAATCCAGATTTGCCAGCGCGCAATCGGTTTCACCGCGACCATTTGGATCTGCGCTTCCTCGATGTCGCGCGCCAACGTGCCGCACGCCAGCCAAAGTGTGGCCAGACCGAGCAAACCGGTGATCGCGCTTAACGTGTAGGTCATTAAAATCTGAGTGAAGCCGCGCGCGGTTCCGTCATCTTTGATAAGCAGCGGCAAACCAACCACGGCTCCAATCAGGAGCGCAGCTAAAACCCAGAAAAGCCGATAACGAAAAGCGGCTTTCCAGGTCAATCCGGCGATGGCGAAAATGCGTTGCATGTTTTCAGAACCAAAAAATTATGAATCGGATTTAGGTTTTCCGAGGAGCGAAGAAAGTTTTTCGTTCGCTTTGGTAAGGTCAGCCGCTTTGGCCGGTTCAGGCGTTGGGACAGCTTTTTCTTGAGCTGGCTCAGTTGGTCTCGTGAGAGCGTCCAATTTTTTTGCGCCAGCCGTTTCGACCGGAGCAGGCGTGACGACCCGCACTTTGGAAGACTCTGCGGTTTCAGTTGGAGCAGTGAAGCGTTCGAGAATTTTCTCTGTGGATGGTTTGACGTCACCTTCCCCGCGCAGGTATTCGGCAACGCGCGCGCCGGAAGTTGCACCTGACGTTTCGGCTGAGTTTTGCTTCGCCTTCTCCACAACACCGAGGAAATAACTCTCCAGATTTTGCGTTGGATTATCGACCTGCACTTTATCAGTGGCGACGTCTTTGCGGATGATTTCCAGAACGCGTTCCATCGTTTCGCGCGGGAGCGGGGGGGTGGTGATGCGAACGGCGTCAGGCTTGGCCAACAATTCCTTGAGCGTGCCCATCGCTTGAATTTTTCCACCGTAATAGATCACGACGCGGTCACAAACGTCTTCGACATCCGCCAGCAAATGACTGCTGAGAATCACAGTTTTGCCACGACGCGCCAGGGCAAGGATCAGGTCCTTCACTTCGCGACAGCCAATCGGATCAAGGCCAGCGGTTGGTTCGTCGAGAATGATGAGATCAGGATCATTGATCAGCGCTTGCGCGAGCCCGATCCGGCGTTGCATGCCCTTTGAAAATTCACCCACCACACGCGTCCGCACCTGGTTTAACCCAACCATTTCTAGCAATTGTTCGGAACGCTCTTTTCGATCCGCCGCAGGCAAATCAAAAAGATTTCCAAAGAAATTAATCGTCTCGCGCGAGTTCAAATACCGGTAGAGGTAC
>JBBQAX010000209.1:0-7853 GCA_038316905.1 Verrucomicrobiota bacterium
GTTTCAATCGACTTGGCTTCTTCAACCGTGATCGTTCCGTCTTTGCCAACTTTGTCCATCGCGTCGGCGATAATTTCGCCAATCGTCGTGTCCCAGTTAGCGGAAACCGTGGCGACCTGTTTGATTTCTTCTTTGTCTTTGACCTTCTTCGCAATTTTCGCGAGTTGTTCAACGGCAGCTTCCACTGCTTTGTTGATGCCGCGTTGCAAACTGATCGGACTCGCGCCCGCAGTGACGTTCTTCAAACCTTCGCGATAAATCGCTTCGGCGAGAACGGTCGCAGTCGTGGTGCCGTCGCCAGCGGTGTCGCTGGTTTTGCTCGCGACTTCGCGAACCATTTGCGCGCCCATGTTTTCGTAAGGGCATTCGAGTTCGATTTCTTTCGCAACCGTCACACCGTCTTTGGTGACCGTCGGAGAACCGAATTTTTTGTCGAGAACGACGTTGCGGCCTTTCGGTCCGAGAGTCGCTTTGACCGCGCGGGCCAATTTTTCCACACCTTTGAGGAGAGACTGCCGAGCCTGTTCGTCAAAAATTAATTGTTTAGCTGCCATAATTTTTCAGTATTAAATTTTTAGTTGAGTTGTGAGTTATTCGATGACGGCGAGGACATCATCCGAGTTTAGGATTTTGTATTCTTTGCCATTGAGTTTGATTTCCGTGCCGCCGTATTTGCTGACGAGGACGCGATCGCCTTTTTTGACTTCAAACGGAACTTTCTTTCCATTGTCGTCGGTTTTACCAGTGCCGAGAGCGATGACGATGCTTTCGGTCGGTTTTTCTTTCGCGGTATCAGGAATAATGATGCCGCCCTTTTTTTGTTCCTTCTCTTCGGCTGCTTCCACGAGGATGCGATCGCCGAGAGGTTTTACATTTAGTGCCATACGTTTTTTGTTTTTGTTTTGTTTATTTGATTCTGAATCAACTCCCGCAGCACTCGCTGTGGGAAAATTTTTTATTCCGTGCCGCTCAATCCACTTTTCGGCACGAAAAAAGTTGTCTTGCCTTTAAATGCTGCCGCCGCATTGCGCAAAGTTTTTTTCACTTCATCCGGGAGCGATCCGAGATCGCCACCGACAAAATGTGTTAATGATTTCAAACTCACCATCGGTTCAAATTGTTCGCCATACACCGCCATCGCTGCGCCTAGAGCATCGTCCAATGTCATGCCTTTTTTCAGCAGCGCGTAAATATCCAAAAAATCTTTTGCCTCGTTGCGCGCCCAGATGACGCGCATCTTCGTCGCCGCCAAATCGAGCATGGAAGCCGCGCGCAAAATTCCATCATCGGTTGATTGCGGCTCTCCGACTCGTTGCCACGGCAACCCGCCGATGAATGTCAAAAAAACTTCTCCGCCCGCGCGTTTGACCAGAACCGTCAGCGTGTTTTCAGCCGCTTGCCGCACCTGACAACCGCGCAAAAGCGGCAGTGTGTCGAGCAATCGTTCCGCGTTCACCGGCGCGGAACTGAAAAAATCAAAATCGACGGACTGCCGATGGCCGAGTCGCAACGCTAAAGCAGTTCCGCCATAAAGCACGAACTGACTTGGAACCTGCTTCAATTCCGGCCAGAGCGCGCGTTGCGCCGCTGGCAAAATTTCCATCCTGGGAACGAAATTCATTTCAAAGAACCACCCGCCAAAGGACGTTCCGGCAGTCCAAATACGACATGCCAATAACTCCATGATTTTGCGTCGAAAATACCTGGCTCGGCATTTAAAAATGCGTCGCGCAATGCCGTAATACCGAATGTTTCACGCACCGTTTCCACTTCTTTCCACGAACCCAATGTCATTGCCTGCATGAGAAAGCGCGGGACATTTTGCAAAACTTCGTCCGGCGATTTCCACCAGACGAGTCGTCGAGCGATTTGCGTTATTTGTTCGTTTGTTTCCATGCAAACCTGATTCTGGATCAACTCCCGCAGCACTCGCTGTGGGAAAAATTTATTTAGAAATAGAAATGGCGGTCTTGGGTAATCGATCCAACCATCCATTTAGGTTTTCAACACTAAGCGCATCGGAATCTATATTTTGTTCAGGAAAATATTCTGATTCGCCCGCCTTTCGAATTTCCGCAAAAGGAAAAATAAGAATCAATTCCTTCCCTTTGAAAAACTGAAGAGAATCTGAAACTTTTCGCATCTCAGTCGCTTCTATGCGTTCAATTGCACCTGTAATACGCAACACGCAATATGTTTTTGTTTCAAGATTCTTCACGCGCAGTCGGTTTGGAGACTTATTTCTTTTCGTCGACAACTTCCGCGTCGATGATCGGACCTTCATCCGATTTCGCTTCCGCGCCGGGTTGCGGACCCGCGTCAGCTTGCGCGCCGGGTTCACCGCCCGCTTGTCCAGCCTTCGCTTTTTCCGCCGCCGCTTTGTAAAGCTCCGCCGAAACCGCCTGCCAGGCTTCGTTCATTTTGTCGCTCGCCGCTTTGATCGCCGCTGTGTCGTTGCCCTTGAGCGCTTCTTTGACTTCGTTGGCCGCAGTTTCAATTTTAGTTTTGTCGTCGCTGGAAATTTTATCCGCGTTGTCCTTCAACATTTTTTCCGAACGATAAACCGCGCTGTCCGCATCATTGCGCGTTTCGAGTTCTTCCTTCTTCTGCTTGTCCTCGTCAGCGTGCAACTCCGCGTCTTTCTTCATCTTTTCAATTTCATCTTTGGAAAGACCGCTGCTCGCCGTGATCGTGATTTTCTGTTCCTTGCCCGTGCCGAGATCTTTCGCGCTGACGTGCAAAATGCCGTTCGCATCAATGTCGAATGTGACTTCAATCTGCGGAACACCGCGTGGCGCCGGCGGAATGTCGCTCAAATTAAATTTGCCAATCGTTTTGTTGTCCTTGGAGAACTGGCGTTCGCCTTGGAGAACGTGAATCTCGACGCCCGGCTGATTATCCGAAGCGGTTGAAAAAATTTCCGATTTGCGCGACGGAATCGTAGTGTTGCGTTCGATGAGTTTCGTGAAAACGCCACCGAGCGTTTCAATGCCGAGCGACAACGGCGTCACGTCGAGCAAAAGAACATCTTTGACGTCGCCTTTGAGAACGCCGCCTTGAATGCCCGCGCCAATCGCGACGACTTCATCAGGATTCACACCTTGATGCGGTTGTTTATTGACGAGCTTGTGCGCCGTTTCCACAACACGCGGCATACGGGTCATGCCACCGACGAGAACAAGTTCGTCGATTTTGTCCGCAGAAATTTCCGCATCTTTCAAACAAGCTTTCACCGGCGCGATGGTGCGCTCGAAAAGGCTGTCGGTGAGTTGCTCCATTTTCGCGCGAGTGAGTTTCAACGCAATATGCTTCGGCCCGCTCGCGTCAGCCGTGATGAACGGAAGATTGATGTCGAATTGCTGCGAACTGGAGAGCGCGATTTTCGCTTTTTCGGCTTCTTCTTTGATGCGTTGCAAAGCGTCGGGTTGCTTGCGCAAATCCATGCCTTGTTCCTTTTTGAATTCGTCGAGAATCCAATCCATCAACGCGTTGTCCCAATCGTCGCCGCCCAAATGCGTGTCGCCGTTCGTGGCTTTGACTTCAAAAACGCCGTCGCCAATTTCGAGAACGGAAATATCAAATGTGCCGCCGCCCAAATCGTACACCGCGATTTTCTCGTCTTTCTTTTTGTCGAGGCCGTAAGCGAGCGAAGCTGCCGTCGGCTCATTAATAATGCGGAGCACTTCGAGGCCAGCAATTTTGCCGGCGTCTTTGGTGGCCTGGCGTTGAGAATCGTTAAAATATGCAGGAACCGTAATGACGGCTTGGGTGATTTTTTCGCCCAAACGCGTTTCAGCGTCGGCTTTCAACTTGCCCAAAATCATCGCGGAGATTTCCGGCGGCGTGAATTGCTTCGGCTTGCCGTCAATTTCGACTTCCACAGCCGCATCTCCATTGCTGGCGCGAACGACTTTGTAGGGAACGCGCTTCAATTCTTCCTGAACTTCATCAAATTTGCGACCCATGAAACGTTTCACAGAATAAACCGTGTTGCGCGGATTCGTCACCGCTTGACGCTTAGCAGCATCGCCAACAATGCGTTCGCCAGTTTTCGTAAAAGCCACGACTGAAGGAGTGGTTCGCTTGCCCTCTGAGTTTTCCAAAACCATTGGTTCGCCACCTTCCATAACCGCCATGCAGGAGTTCGTTGTTCCAAGATCAATTCCAATTACTTTTGCCATAAAATTTGTTGTTATAATTTTGTTTTAAAAATCAAAAATACCGAGGCCATTTAGCAATGATGGTGCCACCGCGATAACTCTTTCATAAGCTATTAAACCTCAGACTGTTACACGTATTTTTGGGGAATTTTAGCGTGACTGAAAAGAGCCGCTATGGCGCACTTTTAGAAATAAAAGGGCAAAATGTCACACTTCTGTCTCACTAACAGTTTCAGCGGTAGGAATTGGAAGCGCAGATTCGCCGCGCTTGAGCCAAACTAAAATCAAACTGACGTCTGATGGCGAAACGCCGGAAATACGTGACGCCTGTCCAACCGTCGCCGGACGAATCGCGATAAGCTTCTGTCGCGCCTCCGTTCGGAGGCTTTGCACTTTGGCGTAATCGAACGTCGCCGGGATTTGTTTTTCCTCGAGATTTTTGAATTTGGCGACCTCGGTTTCCTGTCGGCTGATATACCCCGCATATTTCACCGTGATTTCCACCTGTTGCTGGACATCTTGCGGCAATTGCTCGTTTTGCGAAGGTAAATCACCGTAAGTCGTTTCAGGCCGACGCAATATCTGGATTAACGCATCCGCTCCATGACGCGTATTGGCTAAACGGACCAATTCGTAGTCAATCGCGTTTTTCTTCTCGGTGAATTTTGCAAAATTTCGTGCAGGCAATAATCCGGCTTCAAAACCAATCTCGCTCAAACGCAAATCCGCATTGTCCTGGCGGAGCAGCAATCGGTATTCAGCGCGCGAAGTAAACATGCGATACGGCTCGGCGGTTCCCTTCGTCACGAGATCGTCAATCAAAACACCAATGTAAGCCTGGTCGCGGCGCAAAATGATCGGTTCCTGATTTTTCACGCGTCGGGCGGCATTGATCCCGGCAATTAACCCTTGCGCCCCGGCCTCTTCGTAACCAGACGTTCCGTTAATCTGCCCTGCGAGATAAAGATTCTGACAAACCTTGGTTTCCAAAGAGAGATTTAACTGAGTTGGAAAAGCGAAGTCGTATTCCACGGCATAAGCCGGACGCAGGATGTCGGCATTTTCACAGCCTAGAATAGTTCGAACTAGTTGAATTTGGACCTCGAAGGGCAAACAAGTGGAAAATCCGTTGACGTAAATTTCGTCGGTGGCGATGCCTTCGGGTTCAAGAAACACCTGATGGCGCTCTTTTTCAGCAAACCGCACGATTTTATCTTCAATAGATGGACAATAACGCGGCCCAATTCCCTCAATAACACCCGAATACATCGGTGATTTATGCAAATTAGCCCTGACCAGTTCAGCAGTTTTTTCTGATGTATAAGTTAAATAGCACGGCAATTGACCGTTCAATTGTTCCAGAATTGAGTTTTTGGGATATTTGGAGCTTTTCCCATTGCCATGTTCCACGTGGAACAAATCGCCTTTCCAAAACGTAAAATAAGGAACCGGATCGTCGCCGGGCTGGATATCCATCTTGGAAAAGTCGATGGAGCGCTTGAGCAGGCGGGGTGGGGTGCCGGTTTTCAATCGGCCGAGTTCCAATCCGAGCTCCTTCAATGAACCGGACAATCCCATCGCCGCTGATTCGCCAGACCGTCCGCCGGGTTGTTGGTTTGAGCCGATATGCATCAGACCACGCAGAAAGGTTCCCGTCGTGACAACCACCGTTTGTCCGTGAAATTGGACTTCCAAAGTGGTTTCAACACCGAAAACTTGGCCGTCGCGGTGAAGCAGTTTGGCGGATTGCCCTTGTTTAATATCGAGGTTCTCTTGACGCTCACAAACCCATTTCAAATAAAATTGATATGCTTTTTTGTCGCATTGAGCACGCGGAGCCCACACAGAAGGCCCTTTCGTTGTGTTCAACATCCGAAATTGCAATCCAGACATGTCCGTCGCTTTTCCCATTTCGCCGCCGAGCGCGTCAATTTCCCGCGCCAAATGTCCCTTTGCCAATCCACCAATCGCCGGATTGCACGACATCTGCCCAATGGTATCGGCATTGATCGTGAGCAAAAGCGTCTGGCAACCCATTCGCGCCGACGCCAACGCTGCTTCGACACCGGCGTGACCCGCGCCAATGACAATGACGTCGTATTTTTTCGGAAAAACAAACATGAGGTCTTACTATGCCAAAGAATAAGTCGATTCAAAGGGCGATTTTCCGGCAACCTTTTTTAGTCCGCGACTTGGGTTGGCCGCAAGATGTTCGCAGATTTTAAAAACAGGCTCCATCGCCTCGGCATTAGCAATTCCTAAAGCAATTTCGGAAACTGATTTGGCGGAAGTGCGTTTAGTTTCCAAATAGCGAAGAATTTTTAATTGCAATTCCAGGATTGTCGCCGCCGCTTTTTTGCCCGCTTCGACTCCGGGTTGGTGATAAGCATTGACGTTGATCAGCGACGCATAAAATCCCACCGCTCTCTCGAATAATGCGATCAAGACACCAACAGAAAACGGCGAGACTTTTTGAATCACCAGCGTCATGGAATCGCGATTATTTTCAGACAATGCCTGGCGTGTTCCCAGAAAAAAACCCTGTAAAAAATCGCCTGAAGTCACATTTGGCTCAACTTCCAGCGGATTTGATTTTTGATCTTCTAAAACTTCAATAAATGTAGCGAAAAAGTTATTTAAACCGTCTCTAAGTTGTTGGATGTAAGCATGTTGGTCGGTTGAACCTTTGTTTCCATAAACGGCAATTCCTTGGTTTACAACGTTTCCATCCAAGTCTTTTTCTTTGCCAAGCGATTCCATGATGAGTTGTTGTAAATAGCGAGAAAACAGCTCCAAGCGGTCTTTGTATGGCAAAATAACCATATCTTTCTCGCCTTTACCGTTACCGGCGAAAAACCACATCAACGCCAATTGTGCGGATGGATTGGCTTTAACGTTTTTGCTGCGTGAAACTTCGTCGCAGAGCGCCGCGCCTCGCAGCATTTCGGAAATATCCAATCCTTGCAACGCAGCGGGCAGCAAACCAACCGCCGACAATTCGCTGGTGCGCCCGCCAACCCAATCCCACATGGGAAATCGTGCAATCCAATTATTCTTTTGCGCCACCTTGTCTAGTTCGCTGCTCGCACCTGTAACTGCGACAACATGGTGCTCGAATTTCAATCCAGCTTTTTCAAAGGCAGCTTTGGCTTCCAACATTCCGTTCCGCGTTTCCTTGGTTCCGCCCGATTTGGAAATCACCAGACAAAGCGTTTTTCCGAGATCATCAATGCCGGAAAGCACTTTTTCCATTCCGTCCGGGTCGGTGTTGTCGAAGAAATGAATCGTCATTTTGTCGGTTTTGGGATGACCGAGCGCATCGGCCACGAATTGCGGGCCGAGCGCGGAACCTCCGATGCCGATAACGAGCAAATCCGTAAAAACGCCGTTTTCACCGACAATTTTGCCGCCGTGAACTTTTTCGACAAATGAATGAATCTGCGCAATGGCCTGGTCGATGTCGTTTTTGATTTCCGGCGCGGGTGCGAGCGCGGAATTGCGCAACCAATAATGGCCGACCATTCGTTTCTCATCCGGATTAGCAATCGCGCCACGTTCCAATTCATCCATCGCGGCGAACGCCTTTTGGATTCGCGTTTCCATTTTTGCAAAAAAATCGTCGGCAAAATTCATCCGCGAAAGATCGAGCGCGAGTTCGATGCTCGGAAATTCGGTGTAATATTTTTGAAACCG
>JBBQAX010000210.1:0-7821 GCA_038316905.1 Verrucomicrobiota bacterium
CTTTTAATCGACACCACTCTCTGGCGAGCGCGGCTACACGGTTCGCTGACCGCCACTTCAAATCACACCCGAGACGGGAAGAATGTTAAAACATTTCACCAACCGCTATTTCAACTCCGTGTGAAAAGCAATCGGCACCAATAAAAAGAAGTGTAAATTGGTTTCACTTAATTTTTACTGATTCAAGGACTAAACCTGTAACAAATGAACGAAACCAGACAGCCATTCACCGACCATGTGACAAAAACAAATCGTATTTCCAACACAAAGTTGGGTTGGGTTCTAGCCGCAACCGTGGTGCTGTTGGTGGCGGTGTCGGCATTGCTGTGGTCGTCGTCCAAGACGAATCGGCAGGATCTCGAATCCGTTCGCGCTCAATTGAAGGAAACGGCTGCCAGCCTTTCCCAAGCCCGCGCGGAAAATCAGACAAATCAGAATGAAATTTTAACCCTCAAATCGCAATTAGCTGATTTGGAAAAGGAAAGAGAGTTAGTGACTCAAAAAGCCGGAACACTGGAAGATCAAATGCGTGCGGATCTGGAATCCAAAGATGTCACCATTTCTAAACTGCAAGGCAAACTCACGGTCAGCATTCTGGACCGGATCATGTTTGATTCGGGTGAAGCTGTGTTGAAACCGGGAGGTGAAGCCGTCATGAAAAAAATTGCGACATTTCTGAGCGAACATCCCGAACTTAAAATTCATGTTATCGGACACACGGACAATATTCCAATTCGACCGGAGGCTCACAGTCGATTCGCGAGCAATTGGGAACTCTCCACGTCCCGCGCTTTGGCTGCCTTGCATTTTCTCGCGGAAAAAGCGGGCGTTGACCCGCATCGAATTGGCGCGGTGGGTTACGGTGAATTTCGTCCCATTGCTGACAATTTGACCGCAGAAGGCCGAGCCAGGAACCGTCGCATCGCCATCACAATTCTGCCGGATGAATTGATTGGAGACGACGCTGCTGCGGCGGTGCCGCCCGAATACCCGCAATAATCAAAACACGTCAGCATGGGAGCGAAGCTGAGTGATAACTTGAAAGCAAGTTAACCATGTTCAACGCAATTTGGTTTTACACTAAACCGGCGCTGCGATTCACTGACCGGCCTGTTTTCAAATGAACGAAGCACATATTTTTAAAATCGCGGGCGAACTCAAAGTTCAGCCTCGCCAGGTTCTTTCAACCGCCAAACTTTTTGCGGAAGGAGCCACCGTTCCTTTCATCGCGCGCTACCGCAAAGAAGCCACCGGATCGCTTGATGAAGTGGCCATCACCAGCATTCGCGAGCGGCTCCTGGGCCTCGCGGAACTCGATCAGCGCCGTGAAGCGATTCTCAAATCTCTCGCCGAGCGCAATCTGTTGACCGACGAATTGAAAGCCGCCGTCACCGAGGCAGAGACAATCACCGCGCTGGAAGATATTTATCAACCCTACCGCCCGAAACGTCGCACCCGCGCCACGATTGCCAAAGAGCTGGGGTTGGAACCGTTGGCCGATCTTCTTTTCAATCAACAATCCACCCCCGACCCGACTGCGGAAGCGCAAGGGTATGTGAATTCCGAAAAAGGCGTCGCAGATGTTGCCGCCGCGTTAGCCGGTGCGCGCGATATTTTAGCGGAACGCATCAGTGACGACGCATTGGCGCGAACCAAGTTGCGTGAATTGTTCTGGAGCCAGGCGTTGGTGAAATCGAAAGTCGCATTCGAGAAAGAGGAAGCCGCCGTGAAGTTCAAAGATTATTTCGACTGGAATGAACCGCTCGCGAAAATCCCGAGTCATCGCATGTTGGCCATTCGTCGGGGCGAAAGTGAGAACCTGTTGATGATGCGCATTCAACCGCCGGAGGAAGAAGCGCTCGGCTTGATTGAACCTCTTTTCGTCACCGGAAAAGGTCCCGCCGCCGAACAGGTGCGTCTTGCCGTGCAGGACAGTTACAAACGTTTGCTCGGGACGGCGATTGAAGTGGAAATGCGAATCGAATCGAAGAAGCGCGCCGACATCGAAGGCATCCGCGTGTTCGCCGATAATTTGCGTGAGTTACTTTTGTCATCGCCGCTCGGTCGCAAAAATGTTTTGGCCATTGATCCCGGTTTCCGCAGCGGTTGCAAAATTGTCTGCCTGGATCGACAAGGAAAACTGCTGCACAACGAGGTCCTTTATCCAACGGCTTCTTCAGCAGGCGAAATTCGTGAAGCAGCGGAAGCGTTGCTCGGAATGGTTAAAAAATTCCAGATCGAAGCCATCGCGATCGGCAATGGAACGGCAAGTCGCGAAACGGAAACGTTTGTCAAAATGCTCAAGCTGCCGTCCACGATTCCCGTGGTAATGGTGAACGAAAGTGGCGCGTCGATTTACTCGGCATCCGATGTGGCGCGCGAAGAATTTCCGAATCATGATCTCACGGTGCGTGGCGCTGTTTCCATTGGCCGACGTCTCATGGACCCACTCGCGGAATTGGTGAAGCTCGATCCGAAATCCATCGGCGTCGGGCAATATCAACATGACGTGGATCAATTTGCATTGAAGCGAAGTCTCGACGACGTGGTGATGAGTTGCGTCAACGGCGTCGGCGTGGAACTCAACACCGCGAGCAAACAATTGCTCGCCTATGTTTCCGGACTCGGCCCTGCGCTCGCTGAAAACATTGTGGCTCATCGCAATGAAAAAGGCCCATTCAAATCGCGCGCTGAATTAAAAAGCGTGGCGCGCCTCGGCCCAAAAGCGTTCGAACAAGCGGCGGGGTTTTTGCGTATTCGCGACGGCGAACAACCGCTCGATTCCAGCGCGGTCCATCCTGAAAGTTATCCGATCATCGATCAAATGACGAAAGATCTGAACTGTTCGGTGAACGACTTGATGCGCGACGCCGCGCGCCGTCAAAAAATCCAACTGGAAAAATACGTCACCGAATCGGTCGGTTTGCCTACGCTCAACGACATCATGACTGAGTTGGCGAAACCGGGACGTGATCCGCGCCAGCAATTTGAAGTGTTCACGTTCCAGGCGGGTGTGGAAAAAATGGAAGACCTGAAACCGGGAATGAAATTACCCGGCATCGTGACGAACGTTACCGCATTCGGCGCGTTCGTGGACATTGGTGTGCATCAGGACGGACTTGTTCATGTCAGCCAGATTTGCGACCGCTTCATCAAAGACCCGTCGGAAGTATTGAAGGTTCAGCAGAAAGTAATGGTGACGGTGACGGAAATTGATCTGCCGAGAAAACGAATTGCACTCTCGATGAAGGCTGCGCCGACGATTGGCGCTGCTCCGTCCGGGAAAACATCGCCCACTCCAAATCGTCCGAGGCCGCCGATGCCGCCCGCCAAACCGCAACCCGTCGATTGGTTTACCGCCGCATTGAACAAGAATAAATCGGGGAATAATTGATCACTGAGGAACGGAGCGCCGACTTGCAGGCGGCGCTCCGTTGTCCATTGAGAGCACGCGGCGGTTATCGCTTCGAACGAATTCTCACGAGGGCCAACGCTCCGAGCGCGAGCAGCGCAATCGATGATGGCTCAGGAACTGGAGTGAGGTTGACCTCGAGATCGGTGAAATTAAGTTGATCTGCGTTCATATTACCGCCGGATAGAAATCCCACGCGATCAAATGTGAATGTGTTGGCTGACAGATCTTCAAAACTCTGCGCCGTAAGGGCATAACCCAAGGCATTATCGATCGTCGCACTCACGCGGATCCCTCCAACCGTCCGTTCCAATGAAAGCGTGAAATCATACGTCGTATCTTCAAATGTTTTACTGGTGTCGGTCAGGCTGTTGGCATAAAGCAGCGATGCTCCACCTGAAGAATAATACGCTGCCGTTGAAGAATTTTTTCGACGAGCTCCGGCGGCCGTCGCGCCGGAAGGTGCGGTTGCATAGTAGCCAAGCCAATTCGTGAGGGCGGGACTTGCATTCTGATTGAACAGTCCAAAACGAAACTCCGCCGCCAGCGCTGTCGGAGTTGCTCCGAGACCAGTGAAGAGTTGCATGGACCCCGACAAAGTCAGCCGATCTCCCAGCGCCAGCGTGATGGCCGGAAAAGCGCCGTGCATCGCAGTGTTGTCGGCATTGTCTGCGGTATTATTGCCGAGCGCAGGTGAGCTCGTCCCAGCTCCTGAAAGAGTTGGACTTCCTAGTCCCACCGACCATTCGGTGACGGGAGCGGCTGAAGCAGTGATAGCGAGTGCAAACAAGCGAACAGGCACGAGAAATTAAAACCTTTAACGGAAGTCCCGCCAAATGAACTTCCCGCGCTTTCCACGGCGATTGCGTCACGCTAGGCTTGTGCCTTTAGTATGGTTGACGCGCGAATTGAAGAATTAAAACAGATGTTGCCCCAATGCCTCCTGCCCGATTGGGTTCGGCTCGGGCGTCGCGTGGGACGGCTCTTGCGCGATCGACATCATCCCGAGCAACGCGATGCGTTGTTGGATCGGTTGCTGCAACAAGTTCACGCTTCCATTGCTTTGCGCGAAGAACGCCGGAAGAATGTTCCGCGCGTCTCGTATCCGACCGACTTACCGATCACGCCGCGCAAAGATGAAATCGTTGCCGCGATTCGCAATCATCAAGTCGTCGTCATCGCGGGCGAAACGGGTTCGGGAAAAACGACCCAGATTCCCAAGATGTGTCTCGAAGCAGGTTTGGGTATCGAAGCGAAAATTGGTTGCACGCAACCGCGTCGCGTGGCCGCGCTTTCCATTTCACGCCGCATCGCGGAGGAGTTGAATGTCAATTGGGGTCGCGAGGTTGGTTGCAAAATCCGGTTCGATGATCGGTCGAGCGCGCAGACCTATATCAAGTTGATGACCGATGGAATTCTGCTCGCGGAAACGCAGGGCGATCCTGATCTCTCGGAATACAACGCGATCATCATCGACGAAGCGCACGAGCGCAGTTTGAACATCGATTTTCTGCTCGGTCATTTGAAAGGTCTGCTGGCGCGACGTCACGATCTGAAACTGATCATCACGTCCGCGACGATTGATACGGAAATGTTTTCGCGCCATTTCGATAACGCGCCGATCATCGAAGTTTCAGGGAGGCTCTATCCTGTCGAAGTTCAATATCAACCGCTCGACTCAGAATCCGAGGAGCGCGGCGATGTGAGTTACGTCGATGCTGCGGTGCAATCGGCGGAACGTATTCTTTACGAAACCAATTTTGGCGACGTGTTGATTTTCATGCCGGGCGAACGCGACATCCGCGAAACCGGCGACCAACTCGAAGGTCGTTTCTCGGGTGAGGCGGAAATAATTCCGTTGTTCGGACGACTCAGCGCGGGCGATCAACAACGCGTTTTCGCTTCTTCATCGCGACGCAAAATTGTCATCGCCACGAATATCGCGGAAACGTCGCTGACCATTCCGGGAATCCGTTACGTGATCGACGCCGGTCTCGCCCGCATGAGCCGTTATAATCCGCGCACACGCACCAAACGATTGCCAGTCGAACCTGTTTCGCAGAGCAGCGCCAACCAACGGAAAGGTCGCGCGGGACGCGTGGAGGCAGGCGTTTGCATCCGGCTTTATTCAGAGGAGGATTTCAATTCGCGCCCGCCGTTCACGCAGCCGGAAATTCAGCGCGCGAATCTCGCGGAAGTTATTCTGCGCATGAAAGCGTTTCACCTCGGCGACATCGAAACGTTTCCGTTCGTGCAACCGCCCGCGCCCGCCGCGATTTCAAATGGCTACGCGCTCTTGCAAGAACTCGGCGCACTCGATGAACATCGTGCACTCACGCGGCTCGGCGAAGACCTCGCGCGACTGCCGATTGATCCGACACTTGGCCGCATGTTGCTCCAATCGCAACACGAACACGCGACGCAGGAACTTTTAATTATTGCCGCCGGTTTGAGCATTCAAGATCCGCGCGAACGTCCGCTTGATCAAAAAGAAGCCGCCGCCGCCGCGCATCGAAAGTTCACCGATCCGCAGTCCGATTTTCTTTCGCTCCTGAATATTTGGAACGCCGTTCACGACCAGTGGGACCGGTTGCGCACGCAAGGCCAGCGCCGCAAATTTTGTCGGCAACATTTCCTTTCCTATTTGCGAATGCGCGAATGGCAGGATGTTTACTCGCAACTGCACGACGCGCTCGGCGATCTCGCTACGGATTGGACCGCGGCTGTGTCGTCCCCGACCAGCCGCAGCGCTTCGCGAGAGAGTGGACTATCGAATGATTCAAGCGGCTCCCAGTTGACACACGCTGCGGCTGGTCGAGGACGACACAGCCGCGGTCCGTTGCGGGGGCCAGATACGCACAACGTTGCCTACGACGCGATCCATCGCTCGATTCTTGCCGGACTCATCGGCCACATCGCGCGTTTTGAAGAGCGCAATCTTTACAAAGCGGCGGGCAATCGGATGGTTTCGGTTTTTCCCGGATCAAATCTTTTCTCACGAGGCGAACCGCAGAAAAAACAGTTCATTAAGGGAAACAAACCGCCGCCGAAACCAAAAACGAATCAGCCGCAATGGATTGTCGCTGGAGAGATCGTCGAAACGTCCCAACTTTTTGCGCGAACGTTGGCGGGCATTGATCCGCAATGGATTTTTCAACTCGCGCCGCATTGCTGCAAAGTCACGCACCAGAATCCGCATTGGAACGCCAGCGCGGGAAATGTTCTCGTCGAGGAAATTATCACGTTGCACGGATTGGAAGTGCAGCGTCGCAAAGTCGCTTACGGAAATATTAACGCGAAAGATGCGACTGCGATTTTCATTCGCTCCGCGTTAGTGGAAGAAAACTTGATGCCGTCGCGCGCTCGCCAAAGTGACGAGCGAGATGCGGATCGCGATGAAATCCGCGTTCTCACTTCAACGGTGGAAACGAAACCGGAGTTGCCGACGCAATATCATTTCCTCGCGCATAACCGCAGCATTCGCGAGAAGATCGAGACCTGGCGCACGCGCGTCCGCAACTACGATCTCGGTGATCTCGATCAAGTGTTGAGTGATTTCTACGCAACGAAAATTGAAACTATTTCTTCGCTCCACGAGTTGAATCGATTTTTACGCGAACCCGGCGCGCAAGAACGCCTCTGCATTTCTGAAACCGATCTGGCCAGCGGCAAGTCGTTGCACTTCGACGCGAACGCTTTTCCTGACGCCGTTCCCATTGGCGGACAACCGGTGCCGCTCGCCTACGCCTACGCGCCCGGCGAAGAACATGACGGCGTCACGATTGAACTTCCTTTTGCGCTGGCGCAATCCGCGTCGGCGTCGCTGATCGAATGGGCGGTTCCCGGTTTGCGCGAAGAAATGATCGGCGAACTTTTGCGCGCGTTGCCGAAAGCGATTCGCAAAGAGTTGATGCCGTTTCCGCCGAAGGTCGCTGAAATTGTTAGCGAGTTGCAGCCGTCGGGAAATTTTTTCCTGCAAGATCTCGCCAGTTTTATTCATCGGCGTTACGGCATGGAAATTCCGGTTGCCGCGTGGCCTGCGAATGCGTTACCCGCACACCTGCGACCGCGCATCGAAATTCTCGATCACAATCGCAAGTCCCTCGGCAGCGGTCGAGACCTCGCGCGACTTCAACAACGCCTTCAGCAAACTAAAACTGAACCGTCGCCGAAATCCGATTCCGCCGATTGGACGCGCGCTGCGCAGAAATGGGAACGTTTCGGCGTCACGGATTGGAACTTCGGCGATCTTCCCGAACGCATCACCGTCAGTGAAAACCCGGGATTGCCGCTCTACGCTTGGCCGGGATTGGAATTTGCGGAAGGCGTCGTGAACTTGCGGTTGTTTCGCAGCACCGATCTTGCGCGCAATGCGAGTCTCCTCGGCGTTCAACGTCTCGTCGAACTCG
>JBBQAX010000211.1:0-7790 GCA_038316905.1 Verrucomicrobiota bacterium
CCGCAGAGGACGTGGAGGTTTTCGCAAAGGACGCCAACGTTTATCTTCTCCGCGCTCCTCTGCGAAAACCTTTGCGTCCTCGGCGTTGAAAACCGGCTTTCAGAAAAAAAGGAAAAATCTCACCCACTTTTAATCACACCCCAATCACACCTGTTTCTTGAAACATTATTGCCGCATGGAGCGTCACTGTTAATCGGTAGGAGAAACAAACTGATGATGAATCCAATTCACGAACATCTTTTGCAAATCAGTCGGCGACAATTTTTCAAACGCGGCGGGTTGAGTCTGGGTTCCATTGCGCTGGGGTCGTTGCTCGCGGAGACGTTTGCCAAGGGTGCGCCGGTGGCGACGGAGAATCTTCTCGCAGCGCGGTCGCCGCAAATTCCTGCGCGTGCGAAGCAGGTGATTTATTTGCACATGGTTGGCGCGCCGTCGCAGCTCGATATGTTCGAGCACAAGCCGTTGCTGGAGAAATATCATAATCAGCTTTGTCCGCAGGAATTTATCGAAGGGAAACGGTTCGCGTTCTTGCGCGGGCATCCGAAAATTGAGGCGTCGAAATATCAGTTCGCGCAACACGGCCAGAGCGGGCAGCAAATTTCTGAGTTGTTGCCGCATCTTGCGACGATGGCGGATGACATCGCCATCGTGAAAAGTTTGCGCACGGACGAATTCAATCACGGCCCGGCGCAGCTTTTTCTGCACACCGGTTTTGGACGACCGGGACGGCCGAGCTTTGGTTCGTGGGTGACGTATGGATTGGGTTCGGAAAACGAGAACCTGCCCGCGTATGTGGTTTTGCTTTCGGGACCGTTGGCGGGCGCGGGGACAAGTCTTTGGTCGAACGGTTTTTTGCCGAGCATTCATCAAGGCGTCCAATTTCGCTCGACGGGCGATCCAGTTTTATTTTTGTCGAATCCAGACGGACATTCGCGTTCAGACCGGCGGCGATTGCTGGATGCGGTTTCGTCATTGAACCAGGAATCACTTTCCACGGTGGGCGATCCAGAAATCGCCACGCGCATTGGCCAATATGAAATGGCGTTTCGGATGCAAACGGCGGTGCCGGAGTTGTCCGATCTTTCGCGCGAAACGCCGGAGACGCTGGCGATGTATGGCGCGGAACCAGGAAAAACTTCGTTCGCCAATAATTGTTTGCTCGCGCGTCGGATGGTCGAACGCGGCGTGCGGCTGGTGCAACTTTATGATTCGGATTGGGATCATCACAGCGATCTCGCGAATCGTTTGCCCAAAAAATGCAAGGACGTTGATCAGCCGATGGCGGCGCTGATTCAGGATTTGAAACAACGCGGTTTGCTCGAGGAAACGCTGGTGATCTGGGGCGGCGAATTTGGCCGCACGCCGATGCAACAAGTCCAAAGCGGCGAAGGTGCGGTGACGAAACCGGGACGCGATCATCACAAGGACGCGTTCACGATGTGGATGGCGGGTGGCGGGACAAAACCTGGAATCACTTACGGAAAGACGGATGATTTTGGTTACAACATCGTGGAGAATCCCGTTCACGTTCACGATCTCAACGCGACGGTTTTACATTTGCTCGGCATCAATCACGAACGGTTGACTTACAAATATCAAGGGCGCGAATTCCGCCTAACCGATGTGCATGGGGAAGTTGTGAAAGGGTTGTTGGCGTAATTCTCACGAAGTCGCAGCGAAGACTCAATTCCACCATTCCATTGCCAAGTTGCTTTCAACCCGAACTCCGAAGTTCGAAATCCGAAGGCGGAAGGCCAGATTGGCTGCGGAACGGCAGTGAGTCACAAAGCACTGTTTCGGGCCTAAGCCGGAAGTCGGGTTGGACCTTCGGGATTCGGATTTCGGGTTCAATGAGTAGATCAATGCCTCGACGATTCACGACTGATTTGGTCGTTCCTCTAAATTAGCGGCTCTTTTGTGTCGTCCGATTTCGTCTGGTCCTGTTTAATCTTCACACTATGTCAAATCAAGGAATTGCCCGGTTAGTGGGCGTCGCGATCCTGCTGCTTGCAGTGGTGATCGGTGCGGCTTCGGGCACGTATATTGTGCCCGCCGGCCATCGCGGCGTGCTGGTCACGTTAGGGAAAGTTACCCCCGGATTTAAACCGGAGGGATTCGGATTTAAATCCCCTTTCATCACGACCGTCATTCCCATCAGCATTCGGCAACGAACGGCTGAGATGAATTCCTCCGTTATCTCCAAGGATTTGCAGGAGGTGCGAACGAAATTGAAAGTGCTTTACCGAATTCCCGAAGAATCGACGGTGCAGATTTATCAGCAATTTAAAGGTGATCCGTTCACCAGTTTGATCCAGCCGCGCGTGGACGAAGCGATCAAAGAAGTGACCAAGGAACATACCGCGCAACAAATTGTGCAGGAACGCGCCTCGGTCAAGAAACGCACGCTCGAAAGTGCGCAGAAGAAAGTCGGAAACCTGCTCACGCTGGTTGACGTGGTGGTGGAAGACATCGCGCTTTCCGCCAATCTCGAAGCCGCCATCGAACGCAAAATGGTGCAGGAACAGGAAGCAAACAAAGCGGTCTTTGAACAACAAAAAGCGCAGATCGATGCGCAGATCGCGGTCGTTCGTGCCAAAGGCGAAGCGGAATCCATCAGCATTCGCGGCGAAGCTCTCGCGCAAAACCCGGAGCTGATTGATCTGGAAATTGTCCGCAAATGGAATGGCCGCGCCCCTCGCGTGGTTGGCGGGGATGCGGGCGGCGCAAAAATGATTCTGCCGTTGAACCGCGAGGACACTCTACCCAAACCAATTTCAACCAATGCAATCAGCCAAACGGAGGCAAAACGATGAGTTACCCAAATAGTCCGCGCCGTGAAATTAATATTCCAACCGGAAAACTCGTGGGGCTGGTGGCCGGAGCGATCCTGATTTTTGTGGTCATCATCGCCGCATCCCAGGCAACCCAGGTGGTGGAACCCGGTCATCGCGGTGTTCGTGTCACTCTCGGAAAGGTTTCTCCCGTCTTCGAACAGGAAGGATTGGTCGTGAAACCGCCGTTTGTCACACACATCCATCAAGTCAGCATCCGTCAACAAACTGAAGAACTGGGTTGCGAACTTTATTCGTCGGATCTGCAACAAGTGAATGCGCGGGTACGGATTCTTTATCGGGTGCCTGAAGGTTCCGTTGTGAGTCTGTTCCAACATTTTGATGGAGACCCGTTCCAGACGTTGATTGCGCCGCGCGTTGTGGAAGCGTTGAAGGAAGTGGCTTCGACTCAGAGCGCGGAAATGATCGTGCAAAACCGCGAGACGATAAAACTCGAGGCGCTCGAAGCCACGCGCCGCAAAATTGGAGAGAACCCACAATCCGGTCCCATCGTCATCATTGAAGATCTCACGATTTCTGACCTGGCGTTGTCGCCGGAATTAAACACCGCCATCGAACAAAAGATGACGCAACGGGAAGAAGCTGAACGCGCGAAATTTGTTCAACGCCAGGCGGAAATCGAAGCGCAAACGGTGATCATCAAAGCGCGTGGTGATGGTGAAGCGATTTCGATTCGCGGCAAAGCGCTGCGCGAGAATCCCGCGTTTATCCAATTGGAAATCGTGGAAAAATGGGATGGCCTTTCTCCGGTGGTGGTCGGTGGCAACGGCGACGCAGCCAAAGTCATGATGCCGTTGTCAGAGCTGGAACGAAAATAGAATGAACCCGCGTCTCCGCGCCTTTCTGCAAATCTGCGCGCTATTAATAGTGCTGCTATTTCTGTTCCTGCTGTTTCCGGCAGCGTTCCGTTTTGCAGAAGGCGCGGCGCGCAGCGTGGTCCGGCTCTGGTGGCTCGTATTGCTGGTCGTCCTGGCTATTTGGTTGATCTGGGGCGTGGGGCGGCGTCCAAAAAAATAGTTCTTCCCCGCGTCGCTTCGGTTTAAGGAGCCATGCGATAGGCCCGAAACTGCCGCTGAGATTCCGGCAGGTCCTTGCATTCTTTACCGTGCAGTTCGCGAGATCCGTCATCGCTCAGGAACAGTAAATCAGAATTTTTTTTCGCGTTCACCAGACAAATTCCTTCGGGATTGATGCCGGTAAAATTGACGCCAGCGACCGGTTTCGGGACCGCGTTACCGCCAGCCCAAAAGAAGAGACGGCTTGCGACTCCACCATCGGCCGGTCCCGCGAGTAAGTAATATCCGTCGTGAGTGCTTTCCATTCCGCGCAAACCCAAACCGCCCAAATCCAGCAGGATTGCCTCGCCAAACCTGGGAGGCTCGCCTGACAATACGCCATTCGGATTGAACAGCGGCACGATCAACGCACGACCTTTGGGAATGGGATTGCGAAAGCCAATCAACAACGATCCTTGTGGTGTCGAAGTCAGCGCCTCGATGTTCAAAGCACCACTTGTTTTCGGCGCTGACTTTGCGGCGTCGGTTAAATTGAAACCGGCCAGTTTCGGTTCCCGCGCGAGGTCGGACAGCAGATTTGTATAGAACCCTGTCACTGGTGAAACAGTGATGGCGGCGTTGGAATTTGTAATTTCCAAAGCGAACAATCTGGAGCGTCCGGGAGCCAGTTCGCCTTTGGCATTACGGCCATGTGATGTGATCCAGAACACCCGATTCCCAAGGCGGGCAGCGGCTTCGATGTCCAACTCTGGAGATTTTTTTTTACCGAAAAAAAGCGGGTTCAAGTTGCTGGTGTGAACCGGTTTTCCGGGCTGGCTCCAACGATAGAAACGCACCACGTTGTCTTCGTCGTTCGCGACCGCAAACAGGTCATCGCTCACTGCAACGACCGCGGAGGCATCGCACGTTTCCATGAAGATGCGCGACTCGCCAAGACTGGCTGCGTGAGTGGTGATGGCGATGAGAGAGCTAACAAAAACAAGATGGCGAATCACGCTTTTCAGAATACATCGCAGAGACGAACCTTCAACCCACACCTTCTCGGAGTTGTCATTCACGCAACAACCAGGCACGAGCGAAAGCTGGGCAGGGGATGCCGTTTGTCGGTTGGTCGATCCGGCGCTGCTGGCACAATTGAGCAGTTCATTCCATTCCATTGATTAGCGCAGTGGATTTGCTCGGGTGTGATTTGAAGTGGCGGTCAGCGAACCGTGTAGCCACGCTCGCCAGAGCGTGGTGTCGATTAAATGCCCACGCCACGCTCTGGCGAGCGCGGCTACGACCGCCACTTCAAATCACACCCGATTTGCTCCGCGCTGATGAAAAGTTTTTCATGCGCGGAGCAATCGTTCGACTCCATGGAATGGAGCCGTTTTAGAATTGCTGTTTGCCAACCGTGATTTGCGAATTGTGGGCTTCGGCGATTTTAAGGATTTCAGAGATCACGACTGGGTGGTCGCTGGCAACGTCGAATCGTTCGGACGGATCTTCACCGAGATCAAAGAGCACCGGCGGACTGTGCTTCACTGGAGCCTCTTTGCCGTAGCCATCATGAGTGGTGAAGTGCGCTTTGTATTTTCCTTTGCGCACCGCGTAAAGCTGGTCGCCGTAATAATAAAATTGGGTGTCACGATGTGGTTTTCCTTTGAAGAGAAGCGCCGTCATGTCGATGCCGTCGATCGCCCGATCTTTCGGAAGTTCGGCGCCTGCGAGTTTTAATGAAGTGCTGAATAAATCCATGCTGCTCGTGATCGCATGCGTAACGCCCGGTTCAATTTTTCCGGGCCAATGCGCAATCGCCGGAACCCGATAACCGCCTTCCCACGTGCCCGCTTTGCCGTCGCGCAGCAAACCTGCCGCACCACCATTCCATTTTTTGTCGAGCCACGGACCGTTGTCGCTCGTGAAAATGACGAGCGTGTTCTTTTCCAGTTTTTCTTTGCGCAACCAATTCAAAACTTCGCCCACGCTCCAATCAAGTTCCTCGACGGTGTCGCCGTAACGACCGCGCAGACTTTTGCCTTTGAATTTTTCGGAAGCGAACAACGGGACGTGCGGAAAGGTGTGCGCGAAATAAAGGAAGAATGGCTTCTTTTTATTCTGTTCCATGAAACGAATCGCTTCTTCGGTGTAACGCTGCGTTAACGTGCTCTGCGTTGCCGGACGCTCGATGATGTTCGTGTTGCGCATCAGCGGAACGTTGAAGCGACCGTGAACGGGATCGCGGCTCAAGTTTTCTGTTTTGCGATATTTGGGATCAATCCAATCGCTGTCGTTGGAATACGGCAGACCGAAAAACGAATCAAAACCATTATCGGTCGGCAGATAACCCGGCATGTCGCCGAGATGCCATTTGCCAATCGCGCCGGTGACGTAGCCTTTGGTTTTCATGCCTTCAGCAATCGTGATTTCCTCCGCTGGCAAACCTCCGGGATGCTTCGGATACAAAACGTGACGACCCGGCCCGCCCGCCATGCCGCTGCGAATCGCAAATCGTCCGGTCAACAGCGCGGCCCGGCTCGGCGTGCATAAACTTTGGCCCGCATAAAAATCAGTGAAGCGCAACCCTTCCGCCGCCATGCTATCGAGATTCGGCGTGTTGATACTTGGATGCCCGTAACAACCAAGGTCTCCGTAGCCGAGATCGTCGGCCATGATGATGATGATGTTCGGCGATTTCGCGTTGGCAAACCGAGTTGAGAAACCGCTCAGGAGAATAATTGAGACGAGACAAATTAAATTTTTCATTCGGTCGTTTGACTTGCATCTAGGCGCGCGGATTTCCGCAAAAGATTTTGAACAGTTTATTCGTCTCTCTCGCGAACTCAAGCCGGCTCCTCCCAATCGCTTAACGAATAACTCTCCTTGCGAATCGCGTGACCATTTTGAAGCAGCGCGTTGTTCAGGAAAATTTCTTCGCCAGATTCGCTCTCCAGAAAAATGTCCGAAAGATAACGATCGTATTTATCCGGCTTGGTCGTGGTAATCGTGACCGACACCGCTTGCGCCACCAACGTTTCCACAAAACGTTTCGCGGCTTTGCCTTCCGGCGTGTCCATCTCCGGGCAATCGAGAGCGCGCAGACGCAACTTCTCTTTCAGCCAATGACGCGGACGCAGATAAATTTTCATCCAAAGCGTGTCGCCATCGACAACGCGAATGACTTCGGCGCGATAGGTGAAAAGTTCGGAAGTTTTCGCGTCCTCCGCCGGGAGAAATTTTCCCTTCGCATCAAGCCGAATCAGCCTGCCGCCTTGCAATCCCACCGCCTGTTCCTCCGTCAGATCGAGATATGAAGTGAATCCCAAATCTACCGATAATATTTCCTCGCCCGCGATAACTCGATAAACGCCCACCGTCCCGCGCTTCGACACCAGTGGTTTTGCGGTAGGGACGCGTTCCACCGCGTCCTCATTATTATTCGCTTTGAGCAAATTAATGGGACGGATGCGCTCTTCCAACTGGCGCGAAGTCCAGCCGTTTTTGGCCGCTTCGGCTTCAATCTTTTTGCGCTGCGTTTTGTCCTCGATTTGAAGCAAGGCGCGATAATGCGCCCAGGTGAATTCTGACCGCGCGGTCAGAATCGGGAAGGTGCGGGCGAACTGGACGCAGTGATAAAGCACACGGTCGCTGATCCCCAAATCCTCCGCGAGTTTTGGAACCACCTGTCCGCCGTATTTGGCGCGCTCCTTGTGAATGAGCAGATGCTCCTGAATGAGCCGCCCGGTTTCCCAATACGTGCGGACTTTGGCTTCCTCGGTGCGCTGCTGTCCGGTGAGCAGAGTTTCCTGCACGCCACTCCGCAACTCCGCGTAAGTGCGCGGAACACCTTTGAGAATCAAAGCGCTTTTGGACATGCGCGCGACTGTAAGCACCAAGGCGAGCGGCGTCGAGAGGCAAGGGAGTCAGGAAAACTCGCACC
>JBBQAX010000212.1:0-7789 GCA_038316905.1 Verrucomicrobiota bacterium
CCCATAAATCGTTTGTCGTGAACTTCAATGCGTTTAAGCCATTTGACCCACGCAACGCCATACCAACTCGGAACAATGAGGCGCAACGGAAACCCGTGTCCCGGCTCCAACGGTTCGCCGTTCATTTCATAGGCGAGCAAAATTTTGTCCTCCAATGCCTCGGGCACTGACATGCTCCGCGCGAAATTTTGTAAATAATCACGCTCTTTGATTTTCTCAGTTTTCTCGTCAGCACCAAAGAAAACGACTTCCGTTCCCTCCTTTTTCAAACCGCATTCGCGCAAGAGCGGGGCGAGCGGTGTGCCAGTCCAACGGGCATTGCCAACCGCGCCCATGAACGTGGGGGACGAGCCGTTGCCCGAACATTCCAACGTGGCGATTATTTCCTTCCGCCGACGCGATTTAATTTCCTCGAGCGAAAACGATTTTGGTTTTCCCACAAGGCCGCTGATTTCAAGTTGCCACGTCGCCATATCCACTTTTCCCGCGCCGTAATGGCTGACGGAAAAAAAATCCTCCTTTGGCGTGATCCATTCCGTCATCTGTTCCCATTCGATCATCGGCCGATTGGGTGTCTTTGGCAGTCGATCCAAAAACGGAACGAGCGTTCCGGCAGATTCAGAATCTTTATATCCAAATGCTGAGAGCGGAAATTGAGACAACGCAAGCGCTGCGGCCGCGACACTGCCTTTTATGACTTCACGGCGGGAATAGGAGTTGAGCATGGGCGGACACTGACAAAATCCAGTGGAAGATTCAAACCTTGTTAATCCAGGGATTTATTCGAAGGAACCCGCACCAAGATGGTACCCCCTCCCGGAATTGAACCGGGATCAACGGTTTAGGAAACCGCTGCTCTATCCATTTGAGCTAAGGAGGCAATCACCGAAAGTTGCGGGATCATTATCGTCCGGCTAAGTTCGCCGGCAAGCAGTTTCAAGTTACCGCGATTTCGAAGCCGTTCCCCGAATCCCAAACCATAGATGTCAACGGACGGAGTGCGGTGAATATCACTCCCTTTCTGAACGTGACAAGTTGAGCATTTGCGGTAGCGTCGAGCGAAATCATAAAGGTTATGGGAAAACTCTTTTGGCTCTGCGTTCTGGTTGGATGTTTTTTGCAATCCGGTTGTATTTCTACACCGCACGAAGTTGTTCTGCTGCACGAGAAAGAGGCCGACCTCTTGAGGGAGTTGCGCCGGACGCATCTGGCGATGGTCGATTCCTACATTGATCAAAAGGTGGAGAGCTTTGAACAATTCTATTTCAACACTTACGGCCTCGCCTTCCGCAAAAACTGGGAAAAACATTTCCAACAGAAAACCGGTCGCGCTTACGATTCTGATAAAGACTTTCCGCAGATCTACAATGACCTCGTGGCGGAATATCAGAATGAGATTCAGCCCTTGAACCAAATGCGCCTGGATCTTCGGCGCGAAATCGACGCCGCGCATCAGCAAATCACGGAATCTCACGAAGCAGTCGCCGCGTGGCTTAAATCTGCTGAGAAGCTGAAGAGGGCGCAACGCGACGCTTTGAACACGATGCTGAAAAGCATCAATCCCACCCTTTCCCTCGATAAAGTGGACGCAAAAGTGGCGGAAATGAAGAACGCCCTGGCCGCAAAAATCCAATAATCAGAACCAGACACTTTATGGCAAAATTGAGCGACATCGGACGGCTGGCGCACGCAGACACCAAAAAGGAGTTCGCTGGGGAATTGGCAAAGTTCACCTCGTTGAACGCTCAGGAAGCGCTGGATCTTTTCCCGACAAAAGCGGATCAGGAAGAGCTATTGGAACTCCTAAAAATCGTCCACGGCACCGCTGACGAAAATGAGCGCAAATCAAAGTTGGTGCAGAACGCCGGCAAAGTGGCGGGTGCGATGATTAAAATCACAAAGAAGTTCGCGAGTGGGATTGGTTAATGTCACTGAGAGTTCCGGGGGCGAATCTCCTGGTGCATCGGAACATCGATGCAACCCCGTTGGCGTTGTGAGTGAACGAAATGGCGATCCAGTGGGCGATAACTCTCACGCGGCGACTGTGCGACAATTGCTGCGGTTCTATTTGTTGTTGGAACAAGGGAAACTTGTCTCGCTTGCCGCATCCAAAACGATACGGGAAATTTTTCGAAATCAACTGAGATTCCGCACGACAATATAAAATTTGTTAAAGCTCTCGCTGGACGTGATGTGAAGATGATTCGGAAGTGGGGTTCGTGGCAAAACTGGTTGCACGATTCAGCCGAAATCACCGGACCGAATCGCCGTTACGTTGTGGTCGCACTAACCAAGCATCCGAAAGGTGACGACTATTTGTTCGATCTGGCGCAGGCGGTCGATGACTGGATGGGACGAGGAAAATGACGGGTCAGCGAAAGTGCGGTAGCCGCGCTCGCCAGAGCGTGATGTTCGGTAAAAGAAGGCTCATGCCACCCTCTAGCGAGCGCGGCTACGATTGCGCTCAACGCAACGATTCAAGAATTTTTTCCGCCGCCGCTCGCGGATTTTCCGCTCCATAAATCGGACGCCCGATCACCAACCAACTTGCCCCGGCGGTCATCGCTTCTTTCGGCGACAACGTTCTTTTTTGATCATCGGAACGATCGTTGGTGGTGCGGATGCCGGGCGTGACCAATTGAATTTCACGTGGCAAAAACTGGCGAAGATCGGCGATTTCCAAAGGCGAACAAACCAATCCACGCAGGCCGGAACGTACGGCCAGATTGGCCAGACGTTCCACTTGTTTCCCCACGTTGGCTTCCACGCCGACCTCTGCGAGTTCGTTGCTGTCGAGACTTGTCAAAATCGTGACACCCAGCACAAGAGGTGGTTTGCGACCGAGTTCGCGCGCAGTTTCTTGTGCCGATTTTTCGGCGGCGATCATCATTTCGCTTCCGCCTCCAGTGTGAATGGTGAGCATTTGAACATCGAGACGCACGGCAGCGGCGACTGCTTTTGCCACAGTGTTTGGGATGTCGTGAAATTTCAGATCGAGAAAAACGGAAGCACCGGTGGCGCGAATCCGTTTCACGATGTCCGGCCCGGCGCTGGTGAAAAGTTCACTGCCGATCTTGAAGGCGCCGACGACGGGCGCGAGTTGCTCGGCCAATTGCAATGCGGTTTCAACTTTCGGAACATCCAGCGCGACGATGAGGGGATTTTGCATATTTTTTTTAACCACAGATAGACACAGATTAACATGGATAAAACTTCATCTGAATCGTCCTGATTTCCATCCGTGTCTATCTGTGTTCATCCGTGGTTAATTTTCGGAAACATTAATTTTGTGCTGCAAACAATATGCCGCGTTCTCGACATATTTCGTCGCCCAATATTTTAAACCGGCGCGTTCTTCTGGCGTAAGCGTTTTGATAATTTTCGCGGGCGAACCGAGGACGAGCGAGCCGGGCGGGATTTGCATTCCTTGCGTCACCAAAGCTTTTGCGCCGATCAAACATTGGTCGCCAATCTCCGCACCGTCCAAAATAATCGCGCCCATTCCGATCAAACATTCGTCGCCAATGGTGCAGGCGTGAACAATCGCGGAATGGCCGACCGTCACGAATTTTCCGAGGATGCAGGGGAAATCGTCCGCGAGATGAAGGACGGCGTTGTCCTGAATATTGCTGCCTTCGCCAACGACGATTTTATTGATGTCTCCGCGCAGAACGGCGTTGTACCAGATGCTCGCGTTATCTCCCAAAGTCACGTCGCCCAAAACCACCGCGCCTTTGGCGATGTAAACGTCTTTCCCGAGCGTCGGTTTTTTGCGGAGAAAAGTTTCGAGTTGTTCAATGAGTTTTGACACGAGTTGGTTTTAAAACAGGATTTCAAAAGCTCCAAGCACCAACATCCAAGGGCCAGAGAAGCACCAAGCGGCAAACAAATCACGGCGAGCATTGAAGTTTGGATGTTGGAATTTCTCTGGAGCTTGCATGTTGGCGCGTGGGATTTATTTCGCTTGTTTGAATTCCGCACCGACGCGTTGTATTAATAGTGCAATGAAACCAGCGCAGGGACGCAGGCCTCCCATTCGAAAACGGAAGAAAATTCCCACCTCTTTCAAAGAACTGACGCCCAGCAAACATTTCAATCCTGGAACTTTTTTCTACGAAATGGTTTGGAAAGCGTTGCTGACGCCACGCGCCGGAAAGCAAAGCCTGCCAAAATTTCCACCCTTGGAAAAAGGGCAGGTGGCTTTGACCTGGATTGGCCACGCGTCGTTTCTCGCGCAATTCACGGATCTGAACGTTTTGATTGATCCTAATTTTGCCAATTGGCTATTCATGTTGAAGCGGGTCAAGCGTGCCGGATTAAAAATCGAGGATCTTCCGCCGATTGATTTACTTTTGCTGACGCACGCGCACTTCGATCATTTTCACAAACCGACCCTGCGTAAATTGCCTGCGCCAAAAATCGCGATCATGCCGTGGGGCGTCGGCGACCTCGCGAAGGATATGGGCTTCGGGCGGATCATCGAATTGCAATGGTGGGAAAGTTTCACGCACGGCGATTGGAAGGTGACGCTGACGCCGAGCAAACATTGGGGCGCACGGACGTTGCACGACATCCATCGTGGTTACGGCGGCTTTATTTTAGAACATCAGGGGCGCAAAATTTATCATGCTGGCGACAGCGCTTATTTTCATGGCTTCAAAGAAATTGGGCGGAAAGCCAAGCCTGACATCGCACTCCTGCCAATTGGAGCCTATTACCCAGAATCCTTTCGCCATGGCCACATGGGGCCGGATGAAGCCGTGAAAGCATTTAAAGATTTGAAATCGAAGTGGCTGGTGCCAATGCATTACGGCGCGTTTCGGCTTTCTTTCGAAGATATGGACGAACCACCGCGCTGGCTGACGGAACTTTGTCACGCTGCCGAATTGAGCCAGCATTTGCGCATATTAGATGAAGGCATTCCAGAAATTTTCTAAAACAGGCCTTAAATCCGGTTCCTTCTTGCATCACACAATGCTTGTCGGCACAACAGGTCGAACAATGCACCTCCGCATATTATGATTTCCGCTCTCGCAGGTTTGCTCGCTGGATCGCTCCATGTTTTGTCAGGACCCGATCATTTGGCTGCTGTCGCGCCCTTGGCGGTGGATGTTCGTCGGCGCGCCTGGGTCACGGGTTTACGCTGGGGAACCGGTCACGCGGCGGGGGTTGTTTTTGTTGGAATCCTCTCGTTATTGATGCGGGGCCTGCTTCCGCTTGAAAGCATTTCACATTGGAGTGAGCGATTGGTTGGCGTTCTTTTAATCGCGATCGGCTGCTGGGGAATCCGTAAAGCCATGCAGATCCATGCGCATGAACACAATCACGATGGCAAGCAGCACATGCACCTGCACGTCCACGGCAAAGGCTCTCCTGAACGTCTTCATCATCACAATCACACTGCGTTCGGGATCGGCACGCTTCACGGATTGGCGGGCAGCTCTCATTTTCTCGGTGTTTTGCCAGCAATGGCTTTTAAGGATGTTAGTGAAGCCGTTATGTACTTAGTGGCATTTGGAATCGGGTCCATTGCTGCGATGACTCTATTTTCCTCGGCCATGGCCACGCTGGCTGTCCGGTTTTCGTTACGGACAGTGGTTGGTTATCGGACACTGATGTATGCGTGTTCAGGCACTGCTGTATTGGTCGGGAGTTACTGGTTGTTCGTATAAAAGATCCAAAAACAGTTTTTTTCCCTGCGAGAAACCCCGAAAAAACTAGTTGTCAAATAAAGTCAACTTGGCCTATTGTCCGCGCAATGCACCGTTTTTGTGCGCGGGTAAACTGTTTTTACCCGGATTCAACGCATAAAAACGAAAACAAAATCGCAAGAGGAACTAAAAATAAATGAAGATTAATAAATGGACACTCGGTCTGGCTTCCGTCGGATTGGTCAGTCTCGCATCGGTCGCACAAGCAGAAGAAACGGTCCCGTTGACGACCGCGCTCTCTTCGACAGTCATCAGCGGTTATGTTGATGTTTCTGCCGTTTGGAATCCAGGGACCGGCAACGTTAATTCTCCACCGTTTTCTTTTAACGGCGGGAAACAAGATGGATTTAACTTGAACGTTGTTAACCTCACTTTGGAAAAGCCGCTGGATGAAGGCGAATGGTCCGCCGGTTACAAAGCCGAGCTGCTCTTCGGCCCTGATGCGGTCGCTTACAATCCATCCGCAAACGGAGATGCGACCAGTGACTTTGCGATCAAACAAGCGTACGTCGCCTTGCGCGCTCCAGTTGGAAACGGCCTCGATCTTAAGGTCGGCACCTTCGACACCATTATTGGTTACGAATCCTTCTCCAGCCACCGCAATCCGAACTACACCCGCTCTTACGGCTACACGATTGAACCGACCCAGCACACTGGTGTTTTGGCGTCCTATCAATTCAGCGACATCGTTGGTGCATCCTTCGGCGTTGCTAATACGTTGGGCGCCGGCATCAATGCTCGCTCACCGCGCGCGGAATCGCACAAAACCTACATGGGTTCTGTGACATTGACTGCTCCTGAAAGCATGGGCGTCTTGGCAGGTTCAGCGCTTTACCTGGGTGCTGTTGACGGGTTCAACGGCGGCACAGACGATCAAACCAGCTATTATGTTGGCGCGACGGTTGCAACTCCTGTGGCTGGCCTCCGCCTCGGTGCTGCATTTGACCATGCCAATGACTTCTTGGGCGGTTTCGGCGCAGCTAATGTCGATGCCACTGCATACGCGTTGTATGCCTCGTTCCAAGCTACGGAAAAGCTCAGCCTCCACGGCCGCGCAGAATACTTGGAAGTCAAGGTGCCTGGAACCGACATCGATGGCTATGCCCTCACCGGAACTGTCCAGTATGATCTCTGGCAGAACGTGATCAGCCGTTTGGAATTTCGTTGGGACCACATCAAAGATGCTCCGATTCAATTCGGCGGCACTCCTGGCGGTTCACCTGGCCGCAAAGACGATGCATTCATGGTGGCAGCCAACTTGATCTACGTGTTCTAAGCTGATTTAGAAAACACAAACCCCTCTCGATAAAACGGGAGGGGTTTTTTATTTGCAGAATTGCTCTTGAAATGAATGTCGAGTTGAGGCGAAATGACATCTCTGTTTTTCCTATGAATCTGGCTGATATTCTCACTCACGAACAAATCCTTCCCGATTTGCAGGCAACCAACCGTTGGGAGGCTATTGATGAACTCATCAATAACCTGATCAAATCAGGAAAAATTAAACCCGAACATCGCGAAGCTATTTCTGCCGTCGTCAAAAAGCGCGAGACTTCCATGAGCACCGGGATCGGTTTCGGCATTGGCATTCCGCACGCCTCGACTGATTTGATTTATGAAGTAGTCGGATCATTTGGCCGCTCCAAAAAAGGAGTTAACTTTGACGCGCTCGATAATCAGCCGGTTAACCTCGTCATGCTTTTCCTTGTGCCGCAGGGACAATTTCAAAAGCATCTCCATACTCTCGCGAACATCGCAAAACTATTGCACAACAAAGAATTTCGGCAGGCGCTCGAAGTCGCTCCCGATGCCGACGCGATGGTGAAAATCATCAAGACACACGCGACGCAGAAATAATCGTGGTCGCGCTCGCCAGAGCGTGGTGACTTAGACGCGATCAAAACCACGCTCTGGCGAGCGGGCTACCTTTTCCATCCGTGATTCATCAAATTCTCGAACAACGATTGCAACAGGCCGTCCACGTAATTCTTCCGGATGCGTTCACGGGCAACATTCTCGTCCGCCCCTGCCCCGATCCCAAATTTGGCGATTACCAGACCAATGCGCTGATGTCCGTG
>JBBQAX010000213.1:0-7773 GCA_038316905.1 Verrucomicrobiota bacterium
AAAAGTAGCCCATCCCCCATCCCACGTTTGATCGTACCAAAGGGATGTTCCGCCAAGGCTTTTCTAAACTTAATGATCTCCCGGTTCTGCTTCACCCGCTCCGCCATTTCTTCCATCAGATGACCGACTCACTCGGAGGAAGGAACGTTTGCATCGAATTTCTTCTGGCTTCTGAATTCCGGCTTCTGAATTCTGTCGCCATGCCCAAATGGGCCAAATTCATCATCGCCATTGTCCTGTTGCCGGTTTGTTTCGGAGCGCTCCACGCGTTGTGGTTGGTATTTCGAGGATTAGGTGGAGCAGATCGAACGCTCGTGCCGATGTTGGCGGGCGCGGCTTGCTGGGTTTGTGTTTTTGTCCTGCTACCCAAACCGATGTGGATCTACGTTTTCGGCCACGAGTTCACCCATGCGCTCTGGGCGTGGTTGTTTGGCGGCAAAGTTAAAAAGTTCAAAGCAACCTCCAAAGGCGGGCATGTCGTGGTGACGAAAACGAATTTCCTGATCGCCCTCGCTCCCTATTTTTTTCCGATCTACGTCGTCCTGATTGTTCTCGTTTTCGTTGTCGGCCATTTGATCTGGAACTGGAGACAATTCGCCGTCTGGTTCCATTTGCTGGTTGGGGCGGCCTACGCGTTTCACGTGACGTTGACCTGGCACATTTTGAAAACACGACAGTCCGACATCACAGAGGAAGGGTATGTTTTTTCTAGTGTGGTCATTTTTCTCGGCAACATTGGCGTGTTGCTCGTTGGGATTCCTTTGATTACGGCGAAAGTGGACATCTTGTCGGTTTTCGGCTGGTGGTTCGAGGGCACCGGGATGTTTCTGCATCGTCTGGCGCGAGTTTTCTAACTGCGGCACAACCCATCACAGCCCTTAAAATTAGAACGTAAACTTGTTAATTTTGTCCTCGAAAGCTTCGCCGGAATCGTTATTCTCTCCCCATCGCAATTCCCTTCATTGTTTTGCGATTCTTTCAAAGGAAGAAAGGACGACGGGCGAAAGTGGCAATGGCTTTCGTGGTTTGCTTCCCGCCAGTTCGTTCTGAAAAACAAATGAACAAAACGAAAGGACAACATCATGGATAAAAAAACACAGGCAATTAGTGATAACTTCAACGCACTCGCCGAAGATGCCCGCGGATTAATGAATGCCACTGCGGATGTGGCGGGAGACAAAGTGGCCGACGCCCGCAGACGTCTCGCCGCAGCCTTGGAAAGCAGCAAGGAGATCTATGGTCGCGTGCGTGAAAAAGCGATCGAAGGCGCCAAAGCTACTGACCGCGTGGTGCATGAGCATCCGTATCAGGCGATCGGCGTCGCGTTAGGCGTGGGCGTTCTGGTAGGATTTCTCCTCGGTCGCCGTGGTTCGCATCACGACTGATTCTATTATGGAAACCGGGAATGTTGACTTCGCGGAAACAGCTGCCGCATCGAAACGATTCGTGCGGCGGCTCGTTTCGATTGGAGAAAATCGGCTGGAGTTGTTGATCGTTGAAATGCAGGAAGAGCGCGAACGGCTTCTGCTCGCCATTCTGTTGACGCTAGGTGTGGCCGTTTTTGGTCTTCTCGCGATTCTTACTCTCACCGCAACTCTCGTTGTTTTACTCTGGAAATTCTCGCCTGTCGCCGTGCTCCTGACTTTGACCGGCATCTACGGCGTGACCGCTTTTTGCCTCTACCGGCGTGTCAGCCATCTCCTCCAGAATTGGAAAACTCTCTCCGCGACCGTCGATCAACTTAGAAAGGACCGCGCATGTCTGGAAAACAATCTCCTGTAAATCCATTGGAACTGCGTAAGCAGCTTTTGATCGCCGAGAGCGAAATAAACCGTACTCATCTGCTGCAAGACGGCGAAACCATCGCCAGCGGAGTTCGCAGCATGGCCAGCAAAGCGCGCTCAATCAGTTCAGTTGCTTCAATTGCAGGATTGCTGGCGACAGGGTTTTTTGCACTGCGCAGCAATAAAACAAATTCTTCCGACACAACGAAATCTTCGTGGTTTCGAAAAGCATTCAACGGCGTAAAAACCCTCGTTCCACTTTGGGTCGCATTCCGGCGCGGTGCGCAAAAAGGACAACATTTTTCCGGCGAACGAACTGACGATTAAATTACGTTTGATTCGCCACAGATTTCTTTTCCCTTCCATTAATCTGGAACTTTCCTTAAAAACGCTGCGATGGATTCTGATCAAACAATTCCTGGTTTTAAGATTTGGGGCGTCGATGGCGTGATTTATGGCCCGGTCGAATTGCCGACGCTGGTCAATTGGATCAAAGACGAACGGGTCGCCGCCACCACTTGGATCTATCAAGACGATGATGATTCCTGGAACAAGGCCGGACAGGTTCAGGAATTGGGAATGTTTTTCCGCGAGAAATCCGCGTCCGGTTCTTCTGCTTCCTCAACGGCTTCGATCTTAAAGCCGGGTGCGCTCCGCCGAGTTAAAATCCTTGCCGAAATGAAAGACGCGCAACTGGAACGATTCGCCCAGTTCATGGAAGCGCAATCCGTCCGGCAGTGGACTGAAGTGGTAAAGCAGGGTGAAATCGGTGACGCGATGTATCTTGTGTTAGAAGGAGAATTGCGCGTTCGCTTGATGATCAACGGCAAAGAAACAATTTTGACTGCGCTGGGTGCTGGCGAGTTTTTCGGCGAAATGGCGTTGTTTGATCGAGGTCCTCGTTCTGCGGATGTCGTCGCCAATAAAGACAGTGTGCTCTTAAAAATTTCTGCCGCGTCATTCGAAAAGCTTTTGAACCTGGCGCCAGAATTGGCCGCGCCATTTTTGCTATCAATGAGTAAAACATTGGCGGCTAGAATTCGGGCGGACAACAAACGCTTGAAAGAATCGGTGAGCTTCGCCCGGGCCGCCGTTGCTAATTAATCGCCGAATAATTTCTTTAATTGCTCGCGCGCCGCAGCCTCCCGCGAATTAATTTCATTCTTCGCAACAAACTGGCGGCGATGAAAATCAAAGTATTCGCAGAAGTTTCCGGCGTGTTTTTCTTCCACCGGCTCCGCGCGACGATCCCGACACTGATGCGCTGACCGAAGTTCGTAGCTGGCGCAGTTCAAGCACACCCGCAAATCCGCTCCGCAGCGATGGCACGATTCGCTTCGACCAGGCTGACCATTGATCGTCCACTCCCATCCGCACTTGTGACAATGACGCGTCATAACTTTGTTGGTAAAATAAGCCTGTTCGGCTCACCCGTAAACGTCGAAACACACCACCGCACACCTGCTCGAATGCAACTTAAAAAGTTTTGCTGAAAATCATTTCTAACTTTGAGCAGCGCGCACTTGACGGTAAAGTCTGCAAGACTGGAGGCAGATTCTGTTTCCATTTGTTTTAAAGTGAGACCGCCGCAAACCAATTTAGCGTCGAACCAGCCGGAACCATTTCTCGGAGATTTTTACGCGCTGGCTGAACAAGTCGGATCAGCTGATGATCTCGCTCTCGCTGGAGACGTGAATGCATCACTCCGCCTGGACCACGTGACCGACCTCGCTGGTTTGGAAGCGTTTCTGGAGAACTATCGAACGCAGCTGCTTCTCCCGGTTGAACTACCGTTAATCTGCCGCGCGTATTCGCACGCCAGCAGAAATGAATTCTCCGAATTGCTTTCTCTGGATCGCCAGCTCACGAATGAAGCGCGCTTCGATCTTTTCTCATCGGCCAGTAAACGCATTGGACAAATTCAACTTAAGCGGCTCCGTCCACTTCGTGATCAGCGCGGGTTACAACGCTACATTACCGCTGTGGACTTAGGCGAAGCTCATGCGTGGCATACGGTCGTTTACGGAATCACGCTGGCAAGTTTTTCCCTTCCGCTGCGCCAGGGCTTAATGAACTACGCCGGGCAGGTTTTAAATGGTTTCGTCCGTTCTTCGGGCAGCCTCTCCCGGTTTTGTCCAACAGAGACGCACCGCCTCTTAGACGAGAACATCGCTGCCATTCCTCCTTTGATTGATAATTTGTTGAGTGACTGCCAGTTCGTTCCCCGGATTCAAATTTCTTGATCGGGGTCCACACCGTCCCGCTCGCGATTAAATTCCATGCACGTTTCACGAGATGTGGCTTATTAATGAATGGTCACAAGCGTCACCCAGGCCAGAAGTTCGGACGTCGTCAAACAATTCTCTGTTTTCACCGCGAATCGATTGGGACAGCTCCGCGATCTGATCTGCCTTTTCGCCACCAAAAATGTAAATGTTCTCGCGCTTACCGTCCTCGACACAACCGACAGCGCAATCATCCGTTTGGTGACGGATGATCCCGATCGAACACGTGAACTTTTGCACAAGAACGAATTTGCCTTCAATGAGAGCAACCTCCTTGTGGTGGAACTGGATTCAGCTACTCAGCTAAACGTATTGATGTCTGCGTTGTTGGAGGCGGAAATTAACATCAATTATCTCTATTCGTTCATTCCCCATCCACACGGCAAATCCATTCTCGCCCTTAGCATGGAAGATCACGATGTCGCGGAAAAGATTCTCAAACGCCATCAATTCACGGTGCTGAGACAATCCGATATTTCCAGATAGTTCGTGAGGTAAGAAAAAGTTGATGGATGGAGTCGACGACATGACGTCGCTTTTCCTGCATCGTCGCAAAGAGAAAAGACTCTGGATTTTCTACAGTGTAGCCAGGCGGAGACATGTCTCCGCAGTCCAAAATCTCCACTTCAATCACACCGAAATTTTCCAGGGCGGAATAATTCCCTAGCCAATCCAACCCTCGCTATTTACTAATTGGCCTTCAAATCCATGAATTATTTTCAAACTGCGGATTGGTTGGTCATCGCTGTCTATTTGTTCGGAATTATCGGGCTGGGAATCTGGTTCGGCCGAAATCAAAAGAGCACCAAAGATTATTTCCTCGGCAGCCGCAACATGCCGTGGTGGGGCGTCGGCTTCTCCATCGTTGCCACCGAAACCAGCGCGCTGACTTTCATTGGCGTCCCCGCGATGGCCTACGGCGTGGACTCGTTGACCTTCATCCAAATCATCATCGGCTACGTCATTGCCCGCATCATTTTGGCCATCGTAATGGTGCCGCATTATTTCAAAGGCGAAATTTATTCCGCATATCAACTTTTTGAAAACGCCTTTGGTCCCAGCGCGCGTCGCACGGCCAGCATTATTTTCGTGATGGCTGCGGTTTTGGGTGCAGGCGTTCGCATTTATGTCACCTGCATTCCGCTGCAATTGATTCTCGGCTTTACCATCGCTCAGATTCCGTGGGTCATCATTTTCTTCGTCGTCCTCTCGCTCACTTACACTTTGGTCGGCGGCGTCAAATCCGCGATCTGGGTCGAGGCGTTTCAATTTCTTTTATTTCTCGGCGGCGGACTTTTCACGTTGTTTTACGTTCCCACTTTGATCGACGGCGGATGGAGCGCGGCCATGAAAATTGCGGAGGAAGGCGGAAAACTTCACTGGCTCAATCCCGCCTTCAGCATTTCAAAACCATTTAATCTTTGGATGGGAATTATCGGCGGAACTTTCGTCGTTCTTTCATCGCACGGCGTCGATCAACTCATCGTGCAGCGCGTCTTGACTTGTAAATCCGTCAGAGATGGACGTAAGGCGCTCCTCCTGAGCGGCGTGATTATTCTCCCGTTATTTCTCATTTTCCTCCTCTGCGGCGCGATGCTCTGGGTTTATTACCAGGCGCACGCCATGCCCATTGATTTTCCGAAAGCCAAAACCGATTACGTATTCCCGGTCTTCATCATCACGGCGATTCCTCCCGTGTTGAAGGGCCTCCTCATCGTCGGAATTTTGTCCGCCGCCATGTCCTCGGTGACCGCCGCGCTCTCCGCATTGTCGTCCGTTTCTACGATGGATTTGTTCAAAGGCTTTTCCAAAAAACAGCACAGCGAAACGTTTTTGATGAAATTCAGCCGCACGTCCATGGTGATTTGGGCGGTGGTTTTGATTGGTGTTGCCATCATCGCCTCAAGGCAAGTTGATTCCGCTCTGAACGCAGCGCTCGGTCTGAGCGGTTGGACGAATGGCGCGATGCTCGGTGGTTTGATTCTCGTTTTGTGGTGGCGACGCGGCTCCGCGCTGCCGCTGATTATTGGAATGGCTACCGCCGTCATCGTGACGGTTTACATCGCGAATTTTGTTTCGTGGCAAACAGGAGTTGGTTTGGATGGCCAGCCGATTATGGCGAAAGTCGCGTGGCCGTGGTTCACGCTCATTGGCACAACGATTACTCTGGCCGTGGCATGTGCGATTCGGCCGTTTACAAAAGCAAAACCGGCAATCCCAAGTTGAAATCCAGAAAGGGTCGCATCCGTTGTCGGTTGGTAGGGCGCGTCACTCCGAGACTGTCTCAAAACCTCGGAGTCGTGATATTTTCTCCCTCTCTTCCATCGGATGGAGGAGAGCGCCGGGGAAAGGAGGTTCCTTTTTATTTGCAATTTCCCCTCTCCTCGGTCCTCTCATGGGGCGAGGAAGAAGGCCGATGTTTTGAGACGGTCTCAGTCCCTGCGCGTCCTACAACGTTTCATTAGCTCTGAAATTTGAGCAGGAGAATAACAACGATGTTCACGTAAACCGCTGCTAGAACATCGTCAATCGTCACACCCCAACCGCCGGGAAGAGCTTGGCTTTGTTTCACCGGCCACGGTTTCCACACATCGAAAAGTCGGAACAAAAGAAAAATCCCAATTGTCATCAGCCCGTTCTTCTCAGAGAAAAAATACTCCGGCGCAGGCCAAAAACCTTTTTGGAAAAACAAAACGGCGAGCCAGCTTCCAAAACAAATGGGGATCGCGATGATTTCATCGATTACGATGGAACCGGGATCGCGTTGGTTCAGAATTTTTTCTCCCGCGCCGCAAAGCCAAACAGAAAGAAAAATACTCGCGATTATTCCCAGAACAAAAACCAGCGGGCTTTCCGGCAGAAGCAGAATCCAGAACCAAAACAAACCAACTACCGAACCGAAAGTTCCCGGCGCGAAGGGAATTCGTCCGACGCCGAAACCTTGCGTGAGCCAGCGAATAATTCCGTTTTTCATGGACTACATGTCATCCAAGTACAAGCGGCGATTCCTCCACAAATACATGACGCCAGAATATCCGGTCAGCGCAACCGCCACCCACTTCGACAACTCGGTGAACCAAACCACCCACGGACCGAAACCGAAAAGTTCGTAGCTGAAAAAATTTCCAACGATGCCCCAATCAACGTGACTCGCCAAAACGAGAATCGAAATAATGCAGACGATTTGAGAAATAGTTTTGTGTTTGCCGTAGCGCTCGGCAGCGAGCACCTCATTTTTCGACGCAGCGAGAAGGCGCAATCCGGTGATTGCCAATTCGCGCGCCACAATCACCACGACCATCCACGCCGGCATCCATTCCAATGCCTGCCGGTTCGGAGCGCGATCCACGAACGCGATGAACGCCGAGCAGATCAAAATTTTGTCGGCGAGCGGATCCATCAAAATGCCGAAGTTGGTAATTAAGTTGTCGCGACGCGCAATCTTTCCGTCAAAATAATCGGTCAAGCTCGCGGCGCAAAACAGCACGAGCGAAATGGTTTCGTGATAACGAATGCGGGAGAAAAAAACCGCCAGAAACGCGAGGGTCAGAATAAATCGCGAGACGGTTAGTTTGTTTGGGACGTTCATTGAGAAAGAATTAACAAAATTTACAAAATTCTTTGCGACAAAATTTACGCGGCAATTCTGTCGATTCGATTAATTCTGTCAAAGTTCCTCTGCAATCAAATCGTAGTCGGTGTGG
>JBBQAX010000214.1:0-7731 GCA_038316905.1 Verrucomicrobiota bacterium
GGCCCGGATCAAAACCCTGAAGTCTTCCCTCTCTTTGGCCGCCCTTTGCGGTTTTCTTTGTTCCCGTCTCAACCCGGTTTCACGTCGGCGTCATCACTTTCGCCACATCGAGCCTGCCCCAACGCGCTCCACGGCTTCGCCCCAGGGCGTCGCTCCTCTTGTTTGGCGGTCTCTTCTTCCAGTTTTCGTGCAAAGAATGCGGTCGTAGGCAAAGCAGTGCGTCCACGTCGTGTCACTTTTTTGACACGGCGCGTGAGCAAGGCATCAGCGGTAAAAAAGCGGCGAGCGTTGCCCGTTGGGTTGCGCTCGCATTTCCTGGAGGAGCGTCAATGTCAGCCGGGGGTGTGATTGAAAGTAGGTGATTTTTTTCCTGAAAGCCGGTTTTCAACGCGGAGGGCGCAAAGGTTTTCGCAGAGGAGCGAAGAGAAGATAAACCTTGGCGTCCTCCGCGTCTTTCCCAAAATTCCCTGCTTCGGACTGAAGTCGCGAATATTTAACCGAAATCTCACCCGCTTTTGATCGCACCCGTCAGCCGGTGTTGAACCGAATCTCCCTCGCCTTGTTTCAGTATTTCTTGGTAAATTTCTTCCGCGACTCGTCTTCGGCCGGAGGTTTGGTTTCTGCAACCGGCGCGGTTGGTGGAGCGGCTTCGGCTGGCTTTGGCGCTTCGGAAATCGGCGGAGTCGCTGTTGGCTGTTCCAAAGGCGTTCCGTCTTTCTTGCCATCAATCGCTTCAACAAAAGCCATGCGCAATCCGGTGAGACTCTGTTTCAAAAGTCCTTCTTCGCGTTTGTCGAGGTTGCCTTTGGTTTTCACTTCGATCATTTCCAATTGATCGATAAAAAATTTGGCGCTCTCAAAATCCTGGACGACTTCGCCGGTTTCGGGATGTGGCACACGTCCGAGAAACATGAACGCCATGTTCGTTTGTTGAATGACGAGGTTAGCAAACAGTGCGGAAACAATTTCTTCGCGGCTGGCGTTCGCCATCGGATCAGCAGAATCATTGGTGTTCATTATGAGTTATCTTTTCTGTGCTGCTTGATTTCCGCCATCAAAAAATGAATGAGATGCTTCAAGCGCGGCTCGACATCCACCGTCTCCAGAATCGTTTGCCGCTCGACCGCGCCCGGCAGCAACGCACAGGAAACCAAATCGGCGACCTGATCGGCGTCATGCAGTTTATCAAGGTAACTAACGATCTCTTTGATGGTCATGGTGCTGGATTTTTTTTTGCTGTTTTTTCCTGCCAGCGGGAACGGAAATGGAACGCCAAGTTCAATTCGTTCAGTCACTAAATCGCGGACTTTGGCGAGCAATGCATCAACCATCACGTTGTCCGAGGGCGCTGCTTGCAATGGCCGAATGCGTTGCACTCGATACGGTTTGTATTTCACGGTCTCGGCGAGCTCAACTCGCATCATTCCCTGTAAAATTAAATGTGAAGTGCCATCGGGATTGTCCACCGCGACACGGATTAAACCGAGTCCCGCGACGACAGAAGGGCTTTCGCGCACGCAATTCGGTTTCTGCATCGCGACGATAAACATGCGGTGAGACGACAGTGTATCGGCCAGCATCCTTCGGTAACGCGGCTCGAAAATATGCAACGGCAACAGCGCTTGGGGAAAAAGAGTGGCTTTGGGTAACGTCATCACAGCCACCTCGTGTGGAATTTCCATGCCCACAATGTAAGCGTAACCGTCTATAATTCAAGGTAGCCGTCGATGAAGTGAATCAATAAATGGAGACAGCTGATTTCGGCAAAAGAGGCTCGCGATAACCCGTTTCACATTCAAGTAAGCTTGCCAAAAAACTTTGACCGCGCATCCTTAGAACTTATGAAAGGTAGAGCTGCACTCATCATTCTTGTCTTGATCGCCATCGGTCTCGGAATCGGTTTACTCGTCCGCCACAACCAGGCAACGCGCGAAAGTCAGGGCGCTCAAGAAAGGATCATTAATCTTTCCAATGTTGTCGTCCAGACACAGGGAAAAGTGGACGAACTCAAGACTGTAAACATGACTTTGGAAAGTAATCTGACGGGGCGCACGCACGAGTTACAAAGTGCCTCCAACAATTTTGTGACTGTTTCGGCCACGCTGGCCAAGACCCAATCGGAAGCGAAAGCCGCCGCCGAAGCCGCTGCCGCAGAAATGGCGAAACGAGATACGCAAATCGCCGAACTCCAAGGTCAGAACGATGACATGACCAAGCGAATGCTCGAGTTAAACACGTCTCTCGGAAATCTGGAAAAACAGATCGCTTCTACGGAAAAAAAATTGGCTGCGTCAGAAGGTGACCGGGATTTCCTGCTCCGCGAACTAAAACGATTGCAGACGGAGAAGGCGGAATTGGAGAAGCAATTTAGTGATCTCGCCGTTCTTCGCGAACAAGTCAGTAAGCTGAAGGATGAACTTTCGTTGGCGCGACGGATTGAATGGATTCGCCGCGGCATTTATGGCAACTCCACCCAAAAAGGTGCAGAAGCCTTGATCAAGCCGCTCCAACCCAGGAGTGCGCCTGCTACTAACGTCAATCTCAACGTGGAATTGCAACAAAGCGGCGGGGTCAAAGTACAGTCTGGCACAAATAGTCCGGCTGTTGCGCCCCCGGCTCCGCCTGTCGCACCCACTCCGCCAAAATGAGCCAATCCAATCTGCTCGTTGATTCGCACGGACGCATCATGCGGGACCTGCGGGTGAGCGTGACGGATCGCTGTAACTTTCGCTGTCTTTATTGCCTGCCGGAAACGGAAGCGGCACTCAATTTTTATCGAGGTCGCTGGGCCAATCTTCCCAACCCAACTCCCATCGCTCGCCAATGGAAATCGGCGGAGAAAATCCTCACGTTTGAAGAAATCGAACGTCTGGTCCGCATCGCGGTGGATCTGGGGATTCAAAAGATTCGACTCACTGGCGGCGAACCATTGCTTCGACAACAGCTCGAAATCCTCGTCGAAAAGATAGCGCTCATTCCAGGGATTACCGATTTGGCGATGACCACAAATGGGTTTCTTTTTGTGAAAAAAGGGAGGGCGCTGCGCGATGCGGGATTGAAACGAATCAGCTTCAGCATGGATTCGCTCGACCGCGAGAATTTCAAGAAAATCACTGGCCGCGATGGTTTGGATGAAGTTCTGGCTGGAATCGAATTCGCCCGTGAGCTGGGCTTGAATCCAGTGAAAGTGAACGCGGTGATCATCCGGGGCATCAACGATCATGAACTTGAATCGCTGGCTGCATTTGCGCAGGAAAAGGAGCTGAGTTTCCGGTTTATCGAGTTCATGCCGCTCGATTCCGGTCGCGGGTGGCAAAAGGAACTGGTCGTCCCTTCCAAAGAAATTTTACAACGTCTTCAGGCGCGTTTCTCTTTGCGCCAAGTTGCATCCGAGAATAAAGCGGAGACCGCCAAGAGATGGGCTTTTCCAGAGGGTGGCGGGGAAATCGGAATTATCGCGCCGGTGAGCGAACCGTTTTGCGGACACTGCAATCGAATCCGGTTGATGGCAGATGGGAAGATTCGAACGTGCCTTTTCAGCGCGACCGAACATGATTTTCGGGCATTACTTCGCAGTGGAGCGGATGACGAATCTGTGCGCAAACGATTGCGAGAAGCCGTTTGGCAAAAAGAAGAACGCCATCACATCGGGGAACCGGAATTTGTTTCGCCGCAACGAAGCATGAGCTGCATCGGCGGATGAATTTGAAATTTCTTCTCCACTGAATAAAATCTCGGAAATTTAAACATTAGAATATGCCAACTTACGAATATCTCTGCTCCAAATGCGGTCATCAGTTTGAAAAACATCAGTCGATGTCCGAAGAACCTTTGGCCGCTTGCCCAAAGGAACTCTGCGGACAAAAGAAATGGGGAAAAGGGAAAGTCAAAAAGCAGATTGGCGCGGGCGCAGGTTTGATTTTTAAAGGCAGCGGCTTCTACATCACCGATTATCGCAGTGATAAATACAAAGCGGCGGCGAAGAAAGATTCCGCCGGAGGCGAAACGAAATCCAGTTCGAGCGAAAGCAAGCCAGCTAAAACAGAGACCAGCACCCCAAAAGCGGCGAGCAAGCCGGCGAAGGATTAAAGCGGAATCAAGCGATAGAAACGAAATGGCGTCTGCTGCATTTGCACGACGCCATTTTGGCTGGTGTCCGAAATCCAAATAAAACTTGTTGGGACATTCAGCACGGGCTGCAACAATTGCCACGGCCCGGCGATGGATTCTGAAAACTCAACCCGCCACGACGAGCCAATGCTTGCCGCAATTTCTAATTCAACGATTCCGCCAATGCGACGGATCGCGCTGATTCGCCCGGTCGAGGGAGGCTGCGCCGCGATTCCTTTCAACGACAAATCGAACGCAACATTGTCCCACGTCGATTGCCACGTATTGTTCAGGACGACGGCGATGGTGTTAGTTCCCGTCTTCAATAAATGAATAAAGGGCGCGAGATCGAAATGCTTGGTTGTGTTTCCGGTGCTGCTGACGGCTTCGATTCCAGAGGTGACCAACTCCGTTCCGTTCAGAAAAATTGCCAGCGGATAAACCACCCCGCCGTAGTCATCCGTGCAATGCGCCGACAGCAACAGCTCTTCAAGATTGGTTTGCGTGACGCTGAATTGTTTTCGGAAATAAAAGGACGGTTTGTTCGCGGGCAACGGCGTCGCGATATTGGTGGGACCACTGCCGCGACCAAATTTGGCAGGTGCCAACGTCCAGGCTGAATCATTAAAGTTCGTTGCGAACCAATTTCCCGAGGGAGTGGTCGTGAGATAACGCCAGTTTGTTCCAAAAGAAATCAGATGGGTCCAGCGCGAATCGGACGGCGATGGCAACGCCCGAAAGAAAATGTTGTCGAGAAAGACTGAGCCGCTCGCCGGTTCTGGACTGGAAAAACGATGACGGATTTCCATGTTCGAAAAACCCGGTGGCATCGTGAAAACGCGATTCAGGTACGTCCACGGCGTCGCGCTTGCGGCCACCGAAAATTTTGGCGTGAAATAATCTGGATATGGAAATGTGGGCCTCGGACTGGTGTTTTCGCCCGTCAAACTCGAGGTCCATTCAAACCAATGTTTCGTTGCTTGATTCAGTCCTGTGCTTTTGAGAAACCCACCGAAGCTATACATCGTTCCGGGTGTCACCGGAATGGTTGAACGCGGCGTTCCGTATTGTGCGTATTGGTTGATCGAATCGGTCGTCGTTTGGTTTTGCAAACGAACCTCCATCGATTGCTTTCCTTGATAAATCTGGCTGCTCGAACCAATTAAATTCGTCCAGGGAATATTTCCCGTGTCCCACTTGTCCCAATGGCTGTTGTCATTTTCTTCAAAGCCGCCGTTCGCAACGAGGTTGCTGTTAAGCATGGAAAGAATGGGAAACGGCGCGGAGCGCACTTCATTTACGCCAATGACCGCTGCCACTTCGTAAAAATATTGCCAGCCGAGACGCAAGCCTGAATCGGTGAACTGCGTCGCAGTTCCGGGAAGCGTCGCGACGAACGAGAACGGGCCTTGCGAATGTTCCGAACGGTAGATGCGGAACGCGCTGGCATTGGTATTTGGATTCCATCGAAAGAATGATTTTTGAAAGCCCGGTTCCCGTTTCGTGATCAACGGCGTGTTCGGCGGAAACAACGATTTGTTCCGATTGCCATCCCGCTCCGCATTCCCGCGATGCGTCGCCCAGGAAACGTTCGTGGCGGAATTCGCCCCGAGATTTTGAACGTAAACCTGTCCGGTGAGAGAACGATAAATCACGTCGAGCGAACCATCGCCGTTCACATCAGCGAGAAATGGAATGTGCTTCAAGCCGCCGGGCACGGGGATCGTGTGTTTTAAAGTTCCGTTGAGCGCGTAAATGAAAAGATTTCCACTCGATGGATTGGCCGCCGGATCATAAGTGCCGATGAGAATTTCTTCCGCACCGTCGCCATCCACGTCACCGACGACCGGTGGAGTAGGGAGAAATGGCGCGAAATTTTTTGGCCATCCAGCGCGATCCACAAAGTTGATCCCATCCCAAAATCGAAACGTGATTTCGTGCGAGTGCGTAAAGCCGAGGACGTCGATGTGATTGTCGTGGTCAGGATTGACGGGGAACATGGCGGCGTTGTTAAACCAGCCATTGTTGTTGGTGATCGCGACGGGTTGTTTCCATTTGCGCCAAAGAAGCGCGCCATCGTCATCCAAAAGAGAATCGTGCGGTTGCCAAAGCGGATCGACTTGCGTGGTGACGGAAAGCAATTCGTCGAGTCCATCGCCATCGATATCCGTTGGGTAAACATCGATCGCCTGTTTGTAGAACCCGCTGGTCATGCGCAGATTTTTTCCAAACATTTTGTGCAACATTCCGTTGCCGTGAAAACCGTGCGGTTGCGTTTTATCGAAACAAACCACGCTGTCGCTGTCGTTTAGAACATAAACTTCCAAAGCTTTGTCAGTATCGGCCTGACCAATGCCGAGGCCCGCTTCGACGAGTTGATGAATGTGATAGGTGAGATTTCGCTGACCAGTGAGCGCATCAAAAAAGATCGCTGCGCCGGACCAGGATTCACCGACGGTTCCCCATTCGCCGAAGCCGAAAATGTCGTTGATCGGGGGATTGTAATCCTGATTGCCGCTCGTGCTGTCGGGATCAATCTTCCACGCGGTGGCGACTTCTTTGATGCCGTCGCCATCGATATCCGCCACGATCGGCGATGAGAACTGCGACGAAAATACCGCCGTCGAAGGGAGTCTTGATCGAAATGAATTATTTTCCGTCCAATAAAATCCGTTGGTGAACGCCTGAAAACCCGCTTGCGGAACGTAGTTCGAATGATTGACGGAAGTGGACCAGACGAGTGAACCATTTCCGCGCAACGCGATAACCTTGTTGCCGCGCGTGAAAATAATTTCCTTCCGACCATCGTTGTCCAGATCGGAGAGTGTGGGCGAGACGTTCATTTCTTCGTAGCCGCTGGAATAGGGGAAACCGGAAAGGCGTGTGCCGTTCCAATCGAAGGCGTCAAGAAACCATTGGCCTTCGGAATTGCGATGCGGCACGACGATTTCAAGTTGCGCATCGCCATCCAAATTACCGACGGCGATTGTTCCCATGTGCCAGCCAGCGTCGCCGACTGGAAATGATGAAAGGATACCAGCGCTCGCGCACCAAAAATGGAGCGACAAAGCTGCGCAAAAGAGAATTTTAGTTTTCATACCGAACAATGGAAATCACAGATCGAAAATGAACTGCGGAATTCCTCCTTACTGCGCGTGGTTTATAGCAAACCACATGCCTTTAGCCGAAGAGTTTTTGTGAAGTTTTTATGGTCAGTTTCGCGGCCAGAACCGCAGCCAAAAGCGCAGCGGTGATTGTTTCAGAATGTCGCGCAACAAAGTTTCCATGCTCGCGGCCTGTGGTTCTTCCAATCGACTGCAGCGCGTCAAAGTGACGAAAAACATCAACGCCACGGCAGTGAAGAAAAGACTGAAGCGATTCCACTCGAAACCGTGCCAGACGAAATGCAGTGAATGCGCTGCGTCGATGGAGATGCCCCAAAAAATGGGAGACAATCCAAGAGTCAAATTGGCCACGACCGAAAACAATGCGAAGAAATGACTCCGCCCCATCGAAGGAACAATAATCATGGCGAGCCGTGTATTGGACAGATTCACAAGCGACGCGCATAGGCCCATCACGAATTGAAGCCCAATCAGAATTCCAAGAACGGGCGCGATG
>JBBQAX010000215.1:0-7551 GCA_038316905.1 Verrucomicrobiota bacterium
ATCTGTCTTTTCTGCTGCGGGAAAAAGGAGCACTGCCGGAGGCTGAGACCACGGCGAGGGAAGCGCCCTGGCGATTCGCCAAAAAATCTTGGGCGATGAACATGTCGACGTCGCCCAATCACTTCATCTGCTCGCCTGGAATCTCAACCTTCGAGGCAAACACACCGAAGCCGAATCATTATCTCGCCAGGAATTGGCGATATGGCGGAAACTGTTTGGAAACGAACATCCCAATGTCGCCTGGGCACTTTGGGATCTGACAGTTTTTCTCCACGATCAAGGGAAATTGCCCGAGGCAGAAAGCACCATTCGCGAGTCATTGGCAATTCGTCAAAAAGTATTCGGGAACGAGCATCCCGATGTAGCCGCGTCTTCCAAACTGTTGTCCGACGTGCTGCGAGCGCAAAGCAAGCCGACCGAAGCCGCCCATCAATCAGCCGTAAAATGAGCGACGTCACTCGCATTCTCACTGCCATCGAGCAAGGCGATTCCAAAGCGACCGATGACCTGTTGCCGATTGTTTACAACGAACTCCGCCGCATGGCCGCGCACAAAATGGCCGGCGAACGCCCGGGCCACACACTTCAACCGACCGCGCTCGTCCACGAAGCATGGATCAAGTTGGTGGATTCGCCTTCGCAATCCTGGCAAAACCGCGCGCACTTTTTCGGCGCTGCTGCCGAAGCGATGCGTCGCATCCTCATCAGCCGTGCGCGACGCAAGAACGCGCAACGCCGTGGTTCCGGCGCCGCCCACGTCGATGTGGATGAATTGGAAATCGCCAGTCCCGCGCCGGACGATCAATTGCTCGCGCTCAACGACGCCCTCGACCGCTTCGCCGCGCTGGAACCGAAGCAAGCCGAATTAGTGAAGCTCCGTTATTTCGTGGGCTTGAAAATTGAAGAAGCCGCCGAAGTCCTCGGCATATCCGAAGCGACCGCCAAACGCTGGTGGGCCTACGCGCGCGCATGGTTGTTTCACGAGATACAAACGCCGCTCGAGTAAAAATTCAAATACCTGCTTGGCTCCATGAAATGCAATCGTGCGCCGTGCATCACGTGTGATCACTAGCGCATGCGCTATTTCTTCAAACGAAAAAATTGAGCATCACTACCAACTGTGTTCGTGATGACAAATCGCGAACCCGAGAAGGAGAGGGCATTTGTAGAATCAATCCAATCTGCAAGCGGGTCCAAACTTAATGCCGATTGCAGAAATAAACCGTGAGAATTCGTCGGCCACGAAAGAATCACCATTTCATCGCTCAATTGAATTTCCAGAACAGGCTCTGGTTCCGTGACAGACGCCCAGGTTGTTCCAACTCGAAGTTCGTCCGTGACTAATTTTGCCGGGCTGGCTGCACTGCCGCCGGAACGGAAAAAGAATCGATCGATTGGCGACAAATCACTTCCACCATTTCCTTGGTCGGCCAAAGTTGGCATTGGCGGAATTGCGTTGCCGAACGTTGCGCTGCTCGGATTGAGCCACAAATCGCAAACGTCATTCGTCTCACTGCCATCGTTGAATCGATAGCTGCCAACCACAAAAATCGTTTCGCCGACCGCAAAATGTTTTGTCGCCCAATCACCAAATGTCATGCCGCCTGCTTTGGAAATCCCGAGATTGAAACCGCCCGCTCCGTTCGGACGAATGTTGATTTTGGAAACGAACGAGCCGCCGGTGCCCATCGTGAACCCCGCCAATGTTCCAGCACTTGTGAAGGAACCACCCAAACTATCCACGCGCATGGCAAAGGAAAAAAACAGGTCTCCAGCAGCGAAACTTTCTCCGAGCGGCAACCGCAAACTCATGCTTGCGTTGCTCCAGGTGAAACGATTTCCCACCGCTGGAAACAAACCCGCCCCTGATAAATTTCCCGACTCAATTGTTCCGCCCGGATTTGCGCCATTGTTCAACCAACCACCTTGTCCCGCCAGAAAGGTGCCAGCATCGTAGGAAAAATTGTCGTAGCTAAAAGGTATTTGCGGTGGATTGGTGACCACCAGCGTCGCGTTGGAACTGGTGATGAATCCAGCGGAGTTGCTGACCAGCACGCGATAATTGCCGGAGAGATTTGTCTGCACATTTTCCAGCGTCAGAACCGAGTTGGTGGCATGGGCCACGGCGTTGGAATTGTTCCAAAACCATTGATACGAAAACGGCTGCGTTCCCTGCGCGTTGACGCTGAAAGTTGCGCTCTCGCCGACTGCAATTGCCGTGCTGGCCGGTTGCCCGGAAATGGTCGGAGCCACTGCGACATGCGTTCCGGGGTTTGTTCCCAAAACCAAAATCTCTTCGCCATCGCTGACGTTGTCACCGTCAGTGTCGGGATTGTTTGGGTCAGTTCCGAAAATGTTCAACTCCGCATCATCGCCGATGCCGTCGTCGTCAGAATCGTTGGCGCGAATCAAAATCAAACGCGGACCGTTGTTCGCGTCGGATTCTTTGGAAACGATGTTCATTCCATTCGTGTCTTGCGTGTCATTTTGGAAACGAACTTCGCGCGCGAGGAGAAACGAAACATCATTTGAAGGATTCTCACGAATGAATCGCGTCACATCGATCATGCGATCCTGCGCCGCAGCATCCGCAACCACTTGCCCCACGATCTGCGCGCCCGTCCCCTGCCCTGAAATGAAATTGTTTTTATAATCCGCGCCTGCCGTGACGTTCTGTTTCACATTTGGAGCATTGCTCCAGGTGATATTTGTCTCCGACCAACTGTGGTTCGTGATTCCGTAAACGTGCGCTTGCGCCAAGCCACCGTTCGCAGAGGACGCCCGCACCGTCAGCAGCGCGAACTGGATGTCCGGCAAATAAATGGTGGGCAAACAAAATTTCAGAAATGCGGCGCTCCGTTCGCTCGCGTTCGTAGAATTGTTTTTTACGATCAACGAACTGCCCGCGCCAAAATTCAAGGTGCGATTTGCGCCGTCGCGAACCATCGCGTCATCGGTTGCGAGCAAGGTTTGCGACGGCTCCTGCGCTTGCGTGGGAACGCTGAAAAGCCAAACCGTATTGGAAGAATGTGTTCCAGCGCTGATTTGATTGTTGGCGACGGTGAGCAATGCTTTCACGCCGCCATAAAAATTTTCGCTGACTTCTTCGAGCAACACGCGCTGGCCTGCGGGCAAACTCCACGCGTTCGCATTCAACGTGATGTCCACACTGGAAGAATCGTTGGCGGAAAAAATCTGATTCCGCTTTGCCGCCAGATCGCGGGTGGAAAAAACGTGCAAAGCGGTTGCGCCGCTGCCCTGCGTGACTCCGAGCAAATCACTTCCCGTCGGTGATGACTTCTTGAACAGGCGATAAACTTCTCCAGCTTTCGTGATCCCGCCGATGTTGTAAGGCGCGTTGGTGTTGTCCACGAAATGAATTCCATTTTTGCGAATAGGATAATTATCGCCAACGTCGCCAATGGTTTGGCCGAACTTGAAACAATAAAGTTCATCCTGAAAATTCTTTACCAAGTTGACGACGATAGCGCCAAGTCGCGCGTATTTCGTCGGTGAATCCAGCGTCTCGGTCATGCCATCGAAAACCGCTGCCGTGTGCGCATTGAACTCAGAAATGGTGGTGGGAAATCGCGGCTCCGGCGACATCGCGGACGTCATCGCATTTTGCAGGGACGCGAGATTGCTCCCGAACTGCGCCGGGGAAACGTTGTATTGATGATAATCGTATTTGTGGATCAGGGAAAAATTCGCGTTCGATTCCCCGAGAAAATCAATGTGACGATTGTTGATCACGAGTTGCGCCCAACTGTTGTAACTCGCCGTGGTGATGACGGGCGCGAGAATGATCGGCGTGAGCGACTTCCCGTAAATCTGATTTACATCCGCGATGGCAGATTGGATTGCATCCGACGCGAGTTGGAGTCGTTGCAAGAAATCCGACTGAGTCAAACCGCCTGCGCTCGAATGGTCCGGCTCGTTAAACATTTGAAAACGCTGCACATCAAACTCGCGCGCGAGATAAAACGTTTGCGCGTAATAATGCTGCCAAAGCTCCCACTTCCCCGCCCAGTCGTTCGCATCTGAAATCGTCAAAACACTTTGGCTCGCGCTGATGTTCACATCGATTTCGATGCCGAGCTTGCGCAATTCCGAACAGGCGAAGTTGACGCGAATCGCGTTCGCGCCGCTCATTGTGTAAGTCTCGTAACGATTCGTGAAATACGGCCAGTTGATGAAATTCGTGTTCAGCGGATTCGCACGTAGCGCCGCTTTGCGATTGAGAAAACTCGTCTGATCGCTCACGCCATCTCCGCGTCCCGCGATATCGTCATCCGCTTCGATTTGATTTGGGGAGATGAAAAGACGCGCGCCATTCACACCCGAGTAATGCCACCAGTCACGCGTGTTGCTGCCCGGAAAAAAATGCGCAGAATTGTAGCCGATGATGGTCGGGGTCGCGCCCAACCTCGTATTCTGAAGAGTCAACGTGGCCGCAGGAGCAGCGATCTGAAACAAGAACAGCGAACCAACGCACCAAAGGAGAGCGATCTTGCGAGAAAACATGACGCTCTAATGTGCCAGTGAGCCGCGCGCGTCACAATCCATTCATGTTATTTCTTATCTTCCGGCTGAAAACAGGAATACCGGGTTACGCCATGTTTGTCGTAGAACGCTCGATCATCCGCCCGAACGAAAATCCAATCGCCCTTGAATTTCAAAACATCCCGCGTTTTCAAATGGCCTTTCATCATGTCTTTTTCGTCGGAGGGCGTCAGCACAATGCGCGTCTCCACCAGCTTCCATTTGCCCGCAGCCTCGCCGTATTTTCCGAGGCAACCATTCCATTGGGCTGTGTAATCCCCGCCGTCTTTCAGCACCAACGACACATTGTAGCCGAGCCCATCGCCGCAATAATATCGACCCGCCAAAACCGCGGTGTTGGTCGGCGCTTCGGAAATTCCTTTCGGCTTTTCATCCGCTGACGCTGCGAACGACAATAACAAAACGATTGTGCAGACCAGAAGTTTTCCAAATGCGTTCGCGAGGTGGGTGATGGGATAGGAAGTTTTCATGCTGGGTTAGACGAGTTGCCCGCGGAAATGCTCCGCTCAATCATTCACGCGGGATAAATTCTTCTCCTCCACCTTAGAAAAATGTTCCTGTAAAAGGGCGTTGATTTCGTTCGGGCTTTGAAGGCAGACACCGTGCGCGGCGTCTGAAAATTCCACATACCGCGATCCAGGAATGCCGTTGGCCAATGCTTTTCCAATAGCTGGCTTCGAGAGACAATCCTGTTTCGCGGCCACAACCAGAGTTGGCAAATTCGCCAGTTTAGAGAGATGCGGCGTGGCGTCGTAGTTCCGCATCGCCGCCAACTGTTTCATCACCACCGGCGGATGATCCGCGAGGTCATGACCAAAAATTGGCGCGAGCCGTTCAGCCAAAGCGTCGCGATCTGTCGTGGCCAGAACGTGCGGCGGCATCACCATTTCAAGAAAGGCCCGACGTCGCATTCCACGTGTGCCGACGTATGTTCTCAAGCCAAGGCAAAATGTTTTCCACGATAATCGCGTTGCATCCGCGCCACGGGCAAACGTGCAAAGCAGAGACAAACTCCGCACCCGCGAGGGCGCATTTAGCGCAAAGCAAAGCGCAATCAGCCCGCCCAATGAATGCCCCACCACGTGCGCCGACTTCCAACCTTGCGCATCCATCAAAACGCCGACGTCCTCCGCCATCTGTTCGATGGTGAGAGGAGCGCCGAGCGGTTGGCTGTTGGCAATGCCTCGATTGTCGAAAAACAAACAACTGTAGCGCTCGGATAAATGATCCACCTGCGGAAGCCAGCCTTCCCCATGGAGTCCGCTGCCTTGGATGAGCACCACCGGAGGTCCGTCACCGCGCACCGTGTAAGACAGATGACAACCACGATGTTCAATGGGCGAAACTAAAGATGTATTCATAAATCAAAGCGGCGTAAGTCGCACGACTGGCATGACATGGTTCGCCATCCGGCTCAACATGAGTGCCGCGGATTTGGTTGAGAAGCGATTATTTTACCAAACGAAAAAACTTCGTGGATTGGGAGGGGGATACCACGGCGCGGTTCTCGTTTCCTTGAACGGTATGCGGAAGATTTGTCCAGGAAGGGGCGTGAAGACTGTCGGACATTTGCAAGCGGTAATCGGATTTCGCCGCCGACCAAAAGAGGGTAACGCTGTTTTCCGTCGTGCGTGCACCGAGAGAAAGTGCAGCCGGAAAATCAAGTTGAGCTGCGGATAACGCCTGATTGTGAAAACCGATTCGATCCAGGAATCCAGTGAACTGATTGGCTCCAAAAAAGGAGGCGCCAAGAGTGATTCTGGAACTGGTTCGCGCACCGATGCCGCCCGTGTAACTGATCGTCGAGGCGAGCGCACCATCGATGAAAAATTTCATATCCACGCCATCGGTGTAAACCACGGCGATGTGATGCCATTGGCCGTCGTTGGGCACTGTCGCAGTAGAAGGAACTTCGCTCACCGTGAACGTGGTGGTTTGAAGCGCGCGATTCGTCGTGATGGAAAACGAAAATCCCGGCGTTCGTTCGTACTGAAACAAAACCATCCGATCGGCTGGCGCGAAATTCAGCGGAAGTTTCACCCAGGTTTGCAGTGTGTAATTTCCATTCGTGCCGTTCCCGCCGATGAGTTGCATCGGATCAGGAATCGTGACGCGTTTTGTTCCATCGAAGTAGAGCGAACGATCGCCGGGTTGGCCGGTGGGCGTGTCACTGCTTCGCACTGGGGAATTTGCGTCCAGCGTTCCCGTTAATCCGTTGATCGCATCAACGATGTTGGAACCACTCTTTTCATTGAGCGGAAAATAAAAATTGCCCGCAGAAAAATTGGTCAGCGTCACATCGACCACAACCGGCAAATGATCCGACGCCTGGGTCGAAAGAACTCGCGCGTTCGTCGGACGCACCGCCGCGCCTTTGGATGTCCAAACGAAATCAATCCGGCGATTCGGAAAAATTACCGGAATGGTGTAGCCATTCCCCTGTCCGGCTTGCGTCCAAACATCATTCCACTTTGACGTCATCCCTTTGTAAGTGTCGCTGCTTGGGGTGGCATTAAAATCACCGCAGAAAATGACCGGCGCAGTTTCGTTAGTGACCCAGTTGTTGAAATTTGTGACGCATCGCAAACGTTCTGCTTCGTCGCTGTTGGAAATATGCGTTGTCCAAAAAGAGACGTCTTTGCCATTCACATCGACGACCGTTTTGAGCCAGCCGCGTTGTTCGTTGGATCCGATTTTTGGCAACAGACGATGCTCGCGAGATTTGATCGGAAATCGAGAGAGAATTGCATTTCCATACTGGCCGCCTTGATACGAAAGGTTATTGCTGAAGACGAAACTCATTCCCGTTTGCTGGGCAAGTTCAGCAATGATGTCTCGTCCATTAACGCGCGTGGTGCCGCGATCGACTTCCTGAAGTCCGACCAGATCCGCATCTTGCTGCAAAATCAGATCAGCGATTCGTTGCGTGTCGATTTGCCCATCGAGACCTTCAGCGTGATGAATGTTGTAAGTCATCACGCGAAAAGTA
>JBBQAX010000216.1:0-7515 GCA_038316905.1 Verrucomicrobiota bacterium
AAGGGATTGGCGATCTTTGAGAAGACTTATAATTTACGACTCATTGCGGATAATGTTGGCGGAATTAAGGAGAAAGCGTCGGTAATGATGTCGGGAGTCAAAGTCGGCAACGTCGTGGACGCAACGCTTGCAACCAATGGGCAAGTCCTTATCCGCCTGAAAATTGATGAGGAATTCAAGATCGAGCGCAAAGCGATCTTCCTGATCGACTCGTTGGGTTTCCTTGGAGACCAATATGTCGCGATTGTTTCGACCAATACGACTGGGGATTATCTGACCAATAACGAAGTCGTCGTCTGCCAACCTCCACTCAATCTGCAGGAAGCGATGCGCTCCACTGCTGGTTTGCTCAAACAAGCCCAGGACACCATGAGGACTCTGGATCAGGCTGTTTCCAACATCAATCAAACCGTCTTGAACGAGGCAACGCTTACAAGTTTCGCTGGCTCCATCAGCAATCTTCAAGCGATCTCCGGCAACGCAAACCAGACACTTGGGAAGATTGATTTGATTGTTGAATCGAACGCGCCAGTCCTAAGTGCATCGGTCAGCAACCTGTTCGATTTTTCGACAGAGCTTAAGATGATGCTGGCCACGAATCAAAATGACATCGCCCTGGCGGTGAGGAATCTGCGGAATGCTTCCTCCAATTTGAATGTATTGATCGAAGACGTGAAGGCAACCAATGGTCCCGCAGGACTCTTGTTGAGGGATGAACAAACAAGAACGCAACTTGCTTCACTGGTCACGAATATGAATAGCGTGGCGCAAAATTTCAGCCTTTTCAGCAGCAACTTGAACAGCAAGGGCATCTGGTCGATGCTATGGAAAGCGAAACCGCCAAAGAACACTTCCAGAGATAGGGATTAAATATGTCGCTTTGGGTCATCCGAATTCTGTTCCTTCTACTCTGCACGACCGCGGGTTATGCAGTGAGTTGGGCACAACCGGAACTGATTGCAGGCAGATTCTACGGGATAGTAATCGGATTTGGCCTCGGAGGACTTCTCATCGCAATTGACGAATCGTTGAAAGGCTTTTCCCTTCGCGCATTTTCGGCAGCTACCTTTGGGCTGGTTCTGGGATTTTTAATCGCACTGATGATTGATCGGTCCGAGCTGTTTTCTTTTGCGTCTGAGAGTACCCGCTGGGTCATCCGCCTCGCTCTTTTTCTGAGCTTCGGCTACATCGGGATCATTCTCGCGATGCGCAGCAACAAGGAGGATTTTTCGCTCATCATTCCTTACGTCCGCTTCTCGTCTCAAAACAAACCGGAGAATTTAATCCTGCTGGATACCAGCGTAATAATCGATGGACGCATCGCTGATCTGATCGAAGCCAATTTCGTGGAGGGGCTCGTTATCGTGCCTCGATTCGTTTTGCGGGAATTGCAATTCGTGGCTGATTCTAACGATCCGGTTCGTCGTGCCCGCGGACGGCGCGGTTTGGAAGTTTTGTCCCGCATCCAACAGAATACTCGCAACGAAGTAAAAATTCACGAAGGCGACTTTCCCGAAGAGACTGAAGTCGATGCCAAGCTCGTGAAACTGGCGCGCGCTCTCGACGCAAAACTGTACACGAATGATTTTAACCTGGGCAAAGTAGCCGAACTTCAGTCGGTACGCTTCGTGAACTTGAATGATCTCGCCAACACTTTGAAGCCCGTGATTTTGCCGGGCGAAGCGCTCAATTTGCGCATTGTGCGCGAAGGAAAAGATAAGGGCCAGGGCGTCGGCTATCTCAACGACGGCACAATGGTCGTCGTGAATCAGGCGCAAAGCATGATCGGCCAGCAGGTTCATGTGCAGGTGCAGAGCTTGTTGCAAACCGGCGCTGGCGTCATTGTTTTTGCTGATATCAAAGGACCTTTGGCGGCTTGAATTTTTGTAATGCGCGACGATGATGAGCTATGGATTTTACCACTGTTTTCAAGACCTTTAACTCTGCCGAGGCCAATCTAATCGCCGCACAACTGGAAGCAGCCGGTTTTGAGCCGACGATTCTCAACGAGTTTTCTAATCTTACACTGGGCTCGCCAAATACTTCTGGCGGAATTCGCGTCCAGGTTCCAGAAGCGCAATCTGCTGACGCGCGCGCCTTGATTGATTCGACAATTAATTCCCCGGCTTCGCCTGAAGATTCATCTGCTCCTTCCAATTTGTGAAGATCGGCCAACCGTTCGCCAAACTTGGAAGATTGCTCCCTGACGGGGAACTCACGCTTGAACCGGACGTCCTCAAAAAATATTCCGGTGACAAATGGTTCGCCACGCATTTGCCCGACGCCGTTGCGCTCCCCAACAGCACGGAATCAGTCGCAACTATCCTGAGGTTCGCCAACCAAAACAAAATCCCAGTCACCGCGCGCGGTGCCGGATTTGGTTACGTCGGCGGCTGTGTTCCAATTGCAGGCGGCATCGCTCTTTCCTTGGAACGTATGAATCGCATCAAGGAAATTCACACAGGCGATTTCGTCGCCGTCGTTGAACCGGGCGTGCTTACGCAAACTTTGCAGGAAGCGGTTGAACGCAAAAAACTTTACTACCCGCCCGATCCCGCGAGCCGCGCGGATTGCAGTCTCGGCGGAAACATCGCAACGAATGCGGGGGGGCCACGGTGTTTGAAATACGGCGTCACCCGCGATTACGTCCTCGGCCTGGAAGTCGTTTTAGCCGATGGAACGATCGTTCGCCTCGGCAGCCGCACCCACAAAAACAAAACCGGGTTCGATTTTCATCGGCTGTTTGTGGGATCGGAAGGAATGCTCGGCATCGTCACTGAGGCGACTTTGAAACTGATTCCCCTCCCCCCGTTTCGCGCCTGTCTCGCCGTGGGATTTGATTCAATGAAGATTGCCGCGAAGACGATTCGCGAAATATTTCACGCCGGATTTCTGCCGTGCGCTCTGGAAGTGGCGGACGATTTCACGCTTTCTGCGGCACGCAAACGCACCGGCAGCAAACGATTGGACGGATGTCACGCGTTGATCATTGTTGAGTTGGACGGACAGGAGAAATCGATCCGCAGCGAAATTCGCGAACTTGAAAAACTCCTCCTGAAAAGCAAACCGGTTTTTGTGCAGCGCGCTTTGGGCGATAAAGAAACGGAACTGCTTTGGCAATTGCGTCGCGAGTTTTCTTTTTCGCTCCGCGACACCGGGCTGATCAAACTCAATCAGGACATCGTCGTGCCGCGCGGACGGCTGGAGGATTTATTCCGGTTCACAGCGGCATTGCAAAAAAAACATGGGATCGCGCTGGCGTGCTTCGGCCATGCTGGCGATGGCAACATTCATTGCAACGTGATGTACGACAAAACCCAGCCGAATATTCTGCAACGAAGCGAGAAAGTTTTAGACGAGTTGTTCCAGCAGATTCTCGCCTGGAATGGCGTCATCACGGGGGAACACGGCATTGGCCTGGCGAAGAAGCGTTGGTGGCCCCTGGCGGTGTCGCCAGAAGTCCGCGCGTTGCATAGCACCGTCAAAAAGGCCCTTGATCCCAACAACATTTTGAATCCCGGAAAATTTGTGGAATGACGGCCAATGCCAAACGATTGATCGCTGCTAACTGAAAGAAAAAAAGCTGCTGATCACTCAGCAGCTTACGTTGAAAATGTTTGAAACGATTTAGCGCCGGTCGCGGTCGCGATATCCTCCACCGCCGCCGCCTCCACCGCCACCACCGCGACGTTCGCCACCACCACCTCCACCGCCGCCACGATAACCACCGCCGCCTCCACCGCCGGAAGGACGTTCCTCACGGGGACGCGCTTCATTCACCGTCAGGGCGCGACCTTGAAAATCTTTTTCATGGAACATGGAGATCGCGTTTTCCGCATCCTGTTGCGAAGCCATTTCGATGAACGCGAAACCGCGGGAACGGCCCGTGGTGCGATCCTGCATGACGTTGACCGAGACCACCACTCCGGCTTGCGCGAAGTGATCCTGCAAATCGTTTTCGGTTGCAGTGAAGGTCAGATTGCCGACGAATAATTTAGCTGCCATAAGGAATTTCTTTGAGGTGATTTTGTTGACTGAGCTGTGCGAAACTCTAGGCAGAATTCAAATTCAGGCAACCAAATAAACAGCCTACGTTTTTTTCAAGAAACCAGCGATAAACGAGACGCAAACCGGACACCAATTCAACACTGTTTCCTGCCAAATGGTTCGTCGCGCGCCGTGGCATTCCTCAAAAATAAAATCGCCTGTGGACATTGAAAACCATCTCAACTAAATAAACCGCGCCTCATGTACTTTTTGTATGAAGTGGATGCCGGATTAAAAATTGATTGAACTGAGCTATGGCTGAAAAAGCGAAACACGTTTACGACGAAAGCAAAATCAAGACGCTCTCTTCGCTGGAGCATATTCGATTGCGCACCGGCATGTACATCGGACGCATCGGCAACGGCTCTGATCACGACGACGGCTGTTATATTTTGATGAAAGAAGTGATCGATAACACGATCGACGAATTCATCATGGGCCACGGCAAGGAAGTGCAAATCAACCTCGAAGGCAGCACTGTTTCCGTGCGCGATTACGGCCGCGGCATTCCGCTCGGCAAAGTCATCGAGTGCGTTTCGCAGATCAATACCGGAGCAAAATATAACGACGATGTTTTCCAGTTCAGCGTTGGCTTGAATGGTGTCGGCACGAAAGCGGTGAATGCGCTTTCCAAAGAATTTTATGTGCGCAGCCATCGGGATGGCGAATTTGCGGAAGCGACTTTCAAGCAAGGCAAACTCAAAAAAGAAGCCAAAGGAAAAACCGACGAGCCGAATGGAACGTTCGTTTGTTTTGAGCCTGATCCTGAAATTTTTAAGAACTCCGAATTTCACACCGAACTGATCGAGAAACGGCTGAAGCATTACAGTTATCTCAACAGCGGTCTGAAACTGATTTTCAACGGACAAACTTTTCAATCACGCCTCGGCCTGATGGATTTGGTCTTGGAAGATTTGAAAGGTGACAACAGCGAGCCGATTTATCCCCCGCTCCATTACACGAGCAAGACGTTGGAATTTTGTTTCACGCACACCAACACGCGTTACGGCGAAACATTTTTCTCCTTCGTCAACGGCCAATACACTTCCGACGGCGGAACGCATCTCAGCGCGTTTCGCGAAGGTTTACTTAAAGCGGTTAATGAATACGCCAAAGGAAAATTTGAAGGCGACGACGTGCGCGAATGCATGATCGGCGCGGTGGCGATTCGTTTGAAAGATCCACTCTTTGAATCGCAGACGAAAAACAAATTGGGCAACACGGAAATCCGTTCTGAACTGGTCAACACCGTTCGCGAAGAATTGCTGCATTTCTTCAATCGTAACAAAGAAGTCGCACAAAAGATTCTCGCGAAAGTCCAGGACACACAGCAACTCCGCAAAGAATTGCAGGACGTAAAAAAACTCGCCCGCGACCGCGCCAAAGCAATTACGATTCGCATTCCGCAACTCAAAGATTGCAAAACGCATTTCGACAAAGCGAAGGGCAAAGGCAAAGGCTCGATGGTTTTCATTACGGAAGGTCAATCCGCCGCGGGTTCCATCGTGAGTTGCCGCGACGTGAACATGCAGGCGATTTTCGTTCTCAAGGGCAAACCACTGAACGTCTGGGATCTCAAGCGCGACATCGTTTATCGAAACGATGAAATGTATAACTTGATGCGCAGCCTCGACATCGAAGACAACACCGAGCGATTGCGCTACGACAAAGTCATTCTCGCCACCGACGCCGACGTGGACGGGTTGCACATTCGTAATTTGCTCATCACCTATTTCTTCCGCTTCTTCGATCAACTCGTGCAAGACGGACATCTTTGGGTTTTGGAAACGCCGCTCTTCCGCGTGCGCAACAAACAGGAAACGATCTATTGCTACAGCGAAGCCGAGCGCGATGCGGCTTCCAAAAAACTCGGCGGCAAACCGGAGATCACGCGTTTCAAAGGACTTGGAGAAATTTCGCCGAACGAAATGAAACAGTTTATCGGCAAAGAAATGCGGTTGAACCAGGTGGAGCACGCCAGCAAGTCGAACGTGTCAGACATCCTCAGTTTCTACATGGGAAAGAACACCCCGGAACGAAAAGATTACATCATGGAAAATCTCGTGGTGCCGGTGGAGGATTGAAGTTGTTGAAGTTTAGAGAAGAGATTAAATTTTCCGCATGGAACATGAGGTTGAACCAATGCAGCAACCGATTCTGCGGGTTGTTGGGCGACGGCGCACGCAATCCGAGCAACTGATCGCAGTAGAAAGTCTGACTCATTTCGTTAAAAAACATGCCCATGCAGCCCTCGCCAGAAGAGAAAAAGAATATTTCCCAGTTCGAAAAACCGTTGGTCGCCCTCGTTAGCGATGGAATTGATCTGGCAGTCGTGGGCGGCGTTGCGGTCATTCTCAATGGGTATCCTCGACTGACTTTAGATGCGGACATCCTCGTCAACGATTCTCATGAGAACATTCGCAAACTTTTGCAGTCGCTTGAAAAATGGGGCGAAGGCTGGGCACGCGAACTTAAAGCAGAAGAATTTTTCCCAAGAGAAGGTTCCATTCGCGTGATGGAAGATTTTGATTTAGATATTTTTACTCAAATGCGCGAAAAATCTTTGGAGGATTTTCGCCCGCGCCTGCGCTATTTGGAAACGAGCGGCGTTCGCATCCCGTATCTTTCGCCCGGTGATCTTATTTTTCTCAAGCAAGATTCATGGCGCGACAAGACAAGCTCGACGTGCTGGCGATGAAGGAAATTGTCGCTCGCGAAAGCAAAGTTAAGTGAGTTAGCATTTATTTTTCAGTATGGCAGCGAAACGAAAAAATATTCCTGATCAACCGGAATTGCCGGTTGAAAACACGAGCAGCAACGGCCAAGGCGCAAGCACTTTTCCGAAAGCAGATGGCGACGAAGAATCTCATGTTCTCGTGGAAGACGTAGCCGTCCCGCACATTCCTTTCGTGCCGGGCAATATCGAATTGCCGTTGCATCGCCGCGTTAACACCAGCTTTCTCGAATACGCCAGTTACGTCATTCGCGATCGCGCGATTCCAAATCTCGCGGATGGTTTGAAACCGGTGCAACGCCGCATCATGTGGGCGCTCCACGAAAAGGATGACGGACGATTCATCAAAGTCGCGAACGTCGTCGGTCATGCGATGCAATATCACCCGCACGGAGACGCATCCATCGGCGACGCGCTCGTGGTGTTGGCGAACAAGCGCTACCTCATCGAAGGCCAGGGAAATTATGGGAATATTTATACCGGCGACGTTGCTGCCGCGCCGCGTTACATCGAGTGCCGTCTAACGGAACTGGCACGTAATGAACTTTTCAACGACGAGATTACGGAATTCATTCCGAGCTACGACGGACGCAACAAAGAACCAGTCACGTTGCCGAGCAAATTGCCGTTGTTGCTCATGCTCGGCACGGAAGGCATCGCGGTCGGAATGTCGTCGCGCATTTTGTCGCACAATTTTCCGGAATTGCTCCAGGCGCAAATTGCCATTCTCAAAA
>JBBQAX010000217.1:0-7482 GCA_038316905.1 Verrucomicrobiota bacterium
GGAACTTCGCGTCACATTAAGCGGCAACAAAATAATCCTGACCAATGCATCCGCGACGATGAACGACAAGGGTTTAGTCGTCGCAAGTGCCATCGCCGGCAAAGAAGAAAAGAAATCAGGTTGGTCTCTTCCGAACGCACAGGCGAAAGGAGAGCATGCGGTTTTCCAGATTGCCGACCCGTTGCCAGCGGGACCATTGGAGATCGAACTTGTGCAGAATTACGGCGGAAAAAACACTTTGGGCCGCTTCCGCTTTTCTGCTGCCACGCAACCTGCGCCGGTTCTTGCGATTCCGACAAACATTGTTCCGCTTCTCGAAATTGCGGCGGAGAAACGTTCCACCAACCAACAGCAAGAGGGCTTGGAATGGTTCGAGCAATTCGGTTTGGCCGGGAGCAAACTTCAGCAGAATTTGGCCGCGTTAAAGAAGAGCCTGGAAGGCATCAAACCGGTGGCGCTTCCCGTAATGCACGAACTCGCTTTGGAGAAACAACGGACCACACGAATCTTCAACAAAGGAAATTATCTGGAGCCAACTGAGGAAGTGACACCGGCTGTTCCTGCTGCTTTCAATTATTGGCCCGCTGGTGCGCCGACCAATCGCATCGGTGTCGCACAATGGTTGATGACGAAAGAGAATCCGCTCACCGCGCGGGTTGCCGTGAACCGTTTTTGGTCCCAACTGTTCGGCTTGGGAATCGTTGAAACGGAAGAAGATTTTGGCACCCAAGGCAATTTACCCAGCCATCCCCAGTTGCTCGATTGGCTCGCGCTTAGTTTCCAGAACGATTGGGACATGAAAGCGATTCTGAAAAAAATGGTGATGAGCGCTTCCTATCAACAAAGCGCGCGCGTGGTCCCGGAAACATTGGAAAAAGATCCACGCAATGTTTTTGTGGCACGCTCTCCGCGTTCGCGTCTTGATGCTGAAATGGTTCGCGACCAGGCGCTCGCACTCAGCGGTCTGCTGAGCAAAAAGATGGGTGGACCAAGTGTTTATCCCCCGCAACCTGACGGGATATGGCGCGCTGCGTTCAACGGTCAGCGCGAATACAAAACCAGCACAGGGGAAGATCGCTATCGTCGGGGCCTTTACACAATTTGGCGTCGCACCATTCCTTACCCGAGCATGGCGACATTTGATGCGCCGAGCCGGGAAACCTGCACGTTCCGTCGCTTGCCCACGAACACTCCGTTGCAGGCGTATGTCACGATGAATGATCCGGTGTATGTTGAGGCGGCTCAGGCGTTGGGACGGAGAATCATTCGTGAGGGCGGTGCGACGATTGAAGACAAAATTCGATTTGGATTGGAGCTTGCTTTGGCGCGCCCCGTGCAGAAATCGCAGATCGCTGATTTGAAAAAGCTTTATGAATCTGAATTGGCTCACTACACGGCCAACGAAAAAGACGCCAGGGATTTGGCGACAATTCCACTTGGTGAATTGCCCAAGGAAATGAACGCGGCCGAAGCCGCCGCATGGACGGTCGTTGCCAATGTGTTGCTGAACCTCGACGGAGTGCTGACGAAAAGCTGATGATGGATCCGATCAATTACCGCCTCGCCCATGCTCGCGCCCTCACGCGCCGGCAATTTTTCACGCAGGCTGGCCTGAGTCTTGGCGGAATTGCACTGGGCGATTTGTTGGTCCGAAATGGAGTTGCCGCGACGCGCAATTCTTCCGCGCAACCTTTGTCCGTCAAACCGCCGCCGCTTCCGGGAAAAGCGAAATCCGTCATTTATCTCCACATGTCAGGCGCACCGCCGTCGCTCGATCTTTTTGATTACAAACCGAAATTGAACGAGATGCACATGCAGCCGTGTCCCGACGAAATATTGCGAGGACAAAAATTTCCATTTCTGAAAGGCGTCCCAAAATTGCTCGGCACGCCGCATCAGTTCAAGCAATACGGAAACAACGGCTCGTGGTTCAGCAATCTCGTCCCGAAGACTGCTGAAATCGTGGACGACATTTGCATGATCAAGTCGATGTGGACGGATCAGTTCAATCACGCTCCGGCAGAACTATTTCTGTTCACCGGCGCACAACGAGCTGGCGCTGCTTCAATGGGCTCGTGGGTGACATACGGCCTGGGGAGTGAGAATCAAAACCTGCCAGGATTTGTGGTGTTGCTCAGCGGCGGTACCGATCCAACCGGCGGAAAAAGTCTTTGGGGCAGCGGATTTTTGCCGAGCGTTTATCAAGGTGTTCAATGCCGGACTTCCGGCGAGCCGATTTTATATGCGAACAATCCTCAAGGAATGGATCGCGCGAGCCGCCGTCGCAGTCTGGATGCCTTGCGCAATTTGAACGAAGCCGAGGGAAAATTATTTGGCGATCCTGAAACACTGACGCGCATCGAACAATATGAGTTGGCGTATCGCATGCAGATCACTGTCCCTGAAGTTTTCGATATCGCCAAAGAGCCGGAGTACATCCGCGAAATGTACGGCGCAAAACCCGGCGAAGGTTCTTATGCGAATAATTGTCTTCTCGCCCGACGCCTTGTTGAAAAAGGCGTGCGCTTTGTTCAACTTTTCGATTGGGGCTGGGACATGCATGGCACCGCGGCCAGTAACGATTTGCTGACCGGTCTTCCCCAGAAATGTCGTGAAGTGGATCAAGCCAGCGCGGCTTTGATTCAGGATCTAAAACAACGCGGCTTGCTCGACGAAACGCTTGTCATCTGGGGTGGAGAATTTGGGCGCACACCAATGAACGAAGCGCGCAATGGATCCACTTTTCTTGGGCGCGATCATCACCCAAATTGCTTCACAATCTGGATGGCCGGAGCAGGGATCAAGCCCGGGATGACGTTCGGTGAAACCGATGACTTCGGCTACCACATCGTGCGCGATCGTGTTTCAGTGCGCGATTTGCAGGCGACCATTCTTCATCAAATGGGTGTGGACTCGCGTAAGTTCAGCTACCCGTACATGGGTCTCAACCAACGATTAATTGGGCCTACCGAAGAAGCCCGGCTCATCCGGCAAATTCTTGCCTGACGGGCCAATCCAATCAGGGGACGAATTTGATGCATTGCGGTTGTTCTATGGGAAGCACGTGACCCGTTGGAGTCAGAACGCCAGTTCTCTTATCAATTTGGAAAGCGACAATGTTGTCGGAGTTTTGGTTGGCCGCATAAATATATTTTCCGCTTGGATCGATTTCGAAATGTCGCGGAAATTTCCCACCGGTCGGCTCGTATTCAACCACGGAAAGCTGACCATTACTCTCATCAACGTTGTAAACCACGATGCTGTCATGTCCGCGATTTGAACCGTAGAGGAACTTGCCTGACGGATGGACTGCAACTTCGGAAGGATAATTTGTTCCGCTAAAATTCTGCGGCACTGTCGAAACCGTCTGATTTTCCGTGAGGGAACCGCGCTTCGAATCGTAGCGGAAACCAGTCATGGTCGAATCCAGTTCGTTGATCACATAAAGAAATTTTCCGCTTGGATGAAAGGCGTGATGACGCGGGCCAGCCCCTGGCGTGAGAGAAACATGAGTCGGATCGTGTGCTTCGAGTGAACCTTTTTCGGAGTTAAATTTGTAGATTAAAACCTGGTCGAGGCCGAGATCGCACGAAACTACAAAGCGGTCTTTTGGGTCCGTTGTGATGGAATGCGCATGCGGCCCGGTTTGGCGCTTTGGATGGACGCTCGAACCGGCGTGTTGCACGAACGAGGACGCTGAATCCAGTGAACCGTTCTTCTGAATCGGAAATACCGCGACACTTCCGCTCCCATAGTTTGCCACCAGAACATTCTGACCTTTGTTATCGACAACGAGATGCGTCGGGCCTGTGCCTTGCGTCGGTTGCTCATTGAGCAAGGTTAGGTTCCCGCTTTTGGGATTGATTGAAAACGCACTGGTCACGCCGATATTCTTCCCACTGATCTTGGCTGTGTTGACCGCAAAAAGAAATTTCCTGTTGGGGTGAATCGCAAGAAATCCTGGATTCATGACCTCCGCAGCGAGTTGCAATGAATGAGTTTCCCCGGTGTCGGGATTAATGCGTCCGGAGAAAATGCCATTTTTTGACGCGACGAAAAACAGTTTGTCTTGGGAGGAATTCATGTTCTTGGCTTCGGCTTTGGTAACAGGGAAAAGGATCAGGAAAAACGCGAAAGTGATTCTCAAAAGTTTTGAAAGTGTCATATGGATGCACAATTTTTATCTTCTGGGAACGTTCCGTGTCGAGCCTTTGAATGAAGGAGGGAATGGAACATTCACTCTGGCACCGTCAGGCGGTGGGAGGGGTGGGGCGGGAGCGTTTATTCATTATCGGCAACGAAACGTCGTAACGTTGCTGTTGAAATTTAAGAAGCACATGCACGTCCCGCAACCCATTCGTATGGCAGAAGTTGATGGCATTCAGGCTATTGGCGAATTCCTTTGCGAGGGTAAAATCATCTGTCCAGGCACCCATCTCCTTGAAGAACAATCTGGTATTGATGTGCTGCAGGAGAACTTTCATAGGCCGATCCTAAGTAATTGTGCTGTCGTATGAAATTCGTACCTATCCGCAGTTTCAGAAAAAGTTTTTCACAGCTTATTCTTCGCACGTCTGGTTCATTTTTCCTAAAATTGGTTGAGTGTACGGATTGTTTGCCGCGGCGATCCAGACGACCATTCTAGCAGTATCAATCAGCCCGAGCGACTGGTGGAGGAGCCAAATGACATATAAAGAATTCAAGCGGCAGGTATTCAGTATCTATAGCGAATGCTACAATGGGGCGGACGTCAGTCCCATCGAGTACGGTATTCAACGAGCCAAGTTTGAAGAGAAGAAATTGGGACGATTGATCCTATTGGCGAATCAAACTGATTTCTCAACCGCCAAACGAAAAGTTGAGGGCTGGCGCAGGCAGTTGGAAAGAGTTCACGAAATCAAAGCACGCCTTGAACAAAGAAGAAGTGAAGCTTCTTTCGCCTTGCGGATGGGAAGTCGAGTCGTCTTACCACAAGTGGACCACACCAGGGGAACCCCCCAGATTTCAATCTGAACGCATCAAGCGGAAATTATATTCTTCCTGATCGCGAACCGCACGATCTCGGTTTGCGATCTCAACCTCAGTTTCCTCATTAAGCTGGCTCGATGGCTCTCCACGGTGCGAGGGCTGAGGTAAAGCAGCTTGGCGATTTGAGTGTTATTATTTCCTTCCGCAGCAAGTTGCAGCACGATTTTTTCCCTTCGGGTAAGCGCAGAAAAACTGTCCGAAGCTTTGTTCTTTCCCGACGCGACTTTGATTGATGCCAGAATCTCCTGTGCCGGTAACGACGGACTTAAATACGTTCCACCTGCACTGACGGTTCGGACGGCTTTAATCAGATCGGCAGGGCTCGACTGCTTTAGGACGTATCCACTGGCACCATTTTTCATTGCTTCGATTACATAGGTGTCTGCCGAATGCATCGAAACAACAAGAACTCGAGTACGTCTGCTTTTGCAAATTCGGCGAATGACGTCCAGTCCGTGGGTCCGCGGAATTGCAAGGTCGAGTAACAGGAGATCTGGATTCTTTTTTTCAACTAACTCGATGGCCTCCATTCCATCAGCCGCTTCAGCGATGACGCTAAGTCCGACTTCCGCTTGAAGTAAAACTTTGAAAGCTTTTCGCACCAAATGATGGTCATCGGCCAATATTATCGTTGTTACCATAGTTTCTTCGGAGCAGTAGCTTAGGCGCGTTGTGGAGTGCGTCTATCCGTTACGTTTACTTAAAGACCACAACAGGCGGAACGCGTTCTGCCCCTCTAATGTTCCATTCTCTAAAGTGCTGCTTTCCAGTAATCACAATGATCAGGATTTAATGACGGCAGTAAAACAAATGCGCCGGCAGCACGTTAAGCAATTCAAAATCGCGTTCAATTCGGGCGAAAGCGGATTGCAAATGGGGCAACACAGAAGGTGAAAATTGGTAAACCAGAAAAGCCCCGTTTGGGCAAAGTGCGGTCCGGGTGACGACCAGAATTTCATCCCGAACATCGCAAGGCATTGTGCTGAAAGGAATTCCTGAGAGAACGTAATCGGCATGTTTCCAGCCCAAACCGTGAAGCTTGATTTGAACTTCCGCAGCAGATCCGTGTACAACGTGAAGGCGCGGATCCTTGATAGAACTCCTCAAATATTCCGCAAATTCGCCATTCATCTCGAACACAATCAGTGTCGCGTCGGGCCGCATGCGTTTCAGAATTTCTACCGTAAAGTTTCCAACGCCTGGCCCGTATTCGATAAAAATTCTTCCTCGTTTCCAATCGATTTGCTTAAGAATGCGGCTCATCAGAAACCGCGAGCTTGGGACAATGGAACCCAGCATTCGCGGATGTTTGAAAAAGTTTCGCGCAAAAAGAAGCGCCCTGGAGCCGCTTGTAGATGTAGTTTTCTGGACGGACTTCGTCTGAGTTTCTTGCAACACCGGTTTCATGTTTGATTTCCCAACGTATTTCGCAGCCACATCGCTTGCGAAAGCCGCCCAAGATTGCGCTGCTGCTTAATGTTTGTCCACAGGGAGATTCCCTTAGGATACACCGCAACGGACAGGGTTCGTCCCAAGCAGCCTCACAAATTACTTCACCACCAATTTGAAACTCTCCGAGTGGCTGTTGAACTCCGGCGCGTACATGCACTGGATTTCCGCGATGCCGCTTTGGTATTCGCCGCGAAGCTGGACACGCGTGGAATATTCGAAGACGTAAATTCCCTTCGGCAAATAATCGATGAAGAAATGGCTCGCGGTGTCGCGCGTCGATTCGTAGTAGGCGAGGCCGTCCTGATATTTGTATTGCGAGAGAACATTCACCGGCTCGGTGCCGCTGCCGCGCTGATCTTTCAGGTGAACATATTCCATGTCGCGATCTGTTCGCAGTTCGACGCGCACAACCAACTCATCGCCGACTTCCAAACCTTTTTGCAATGGCTCCAAAACCGGCCCGCGCTTTGTGTTCACTTTTTTGAAAAGCGTTTTCTTCAATTTCAACGGCGTGCCTTCGTGCGGCGTGACCTTCGTCATGTCTTCGAGGTATTGCCAATTGACGCTGCCCCAGGCGACGCCTTCATCGACTTTCTTGACCGTGATTTCGCCGAGCGCCGGTTTGATTTCTCCAGCCGCAAATCGCTTTTCGTAAAAGCCCGTTCCAGCTTCCACTTTCTCCGGCTCAATTTTTTTTCCGCCGAGCGAAACCTCTACCAGCGCATCGCTCGCGAGATTTTTTCCGCCGCGCAGCAACAACGCATAAACCGCGTCCGCCGTCGCCTTCGTCGTTTTCCAATCCTGCGTTTGTTTCTGTTTCAGCAACCAGACTTTGCAATCTTCCACGGCTTGCGCGTCGTTCATCACTTCGTCGAACGCCTCGATCATCAGCGCCTGCGTTTCAATCGGCGCGCGGAACCACCACCATGACAATTCCAGATCGCGCCAGAACATTCCCATTTCTTCCTCGCTTACGGAACGCTCTTTGATTGAAGCCATAAT
>JBBQAX010000218.1:0-7420 GCA_038316905.1 Verrucomicrobiota bacterium
GAGCCAGCGCATCGCCATCCGTTCACCGAAATGTGGCGAGGCGAAAAGTCTATCGACAACTTTCTCGTAAGCATCAGGACTTTTGTCGGCGAGAAATGCTTCAACTTCTTCCGCGCTTGGCGGCAATCCAGTTAAATCAAAACTCAAACGGCGAATGACCGTGCGTTTGTCGGCTTCTGGCGAAGGTTTTAATTTTTTCGCTTCCAGCTTCGCCAAAATAAAATTGTCGATGGGATTGCGCGGCCATTTTTTGTCTTTCACTTCGGGCGCGGGCGAAGATTTCGGCATCACGTACGACCAATGACCTTCCCATTTTGCGCCTTGCTCAATCCAAAGTTTGATCAGCGCGATCTGTTGTGGTGTGAGTTTCTTTCCTGAATCCGACGGCGGCATCTGGTCATCAGGATCGGTGGTTGTGATACGGCGGAAGACTTCGCTCGCGTCGGGTTTGCCGGGAACGATTGGAAAAATTTCCCCGGCTTTGCCAAACGCGCCCGCTTCGGTATCCAAACGTAAATCAGCTTCGCGCGTATTTTTATCCGGGCCGTGACAGGCGAAACAGTTGTCGGAAAGCAACGGGCGAATATCGCGATTGAATTGAACGACGTTGGGCGGCGGTTCAGCGGCGGAAAGGATGCATGCGCGCCACAAGCAAGCGGCAATGGTCAAAGCGACAATTTGTTTCATGAGCAAAATCTGGCGGAAGATGCCACAAATAAAACCGCGCGGAAAGGGAGTTGTTCGAGGATGCGAAATAGAGTTCGCTCAAGCTGCCTTGCGTGTCCGACGTGGGAGCATTTCAACGCGGGCAATGCTTTCGTAAGGAATCAAATTAACGTCCCCCGGCACACCATCGGGCAATTCGGTCGCGACGACGGCTAATTCGGCAGTCACCAAGACAAAATCGGGATGCGGCACTCGCAAACTTTTTCCATCCACCAAGTGCAACCGAAACGGCTTGAACGGACTCGTGTGGACAAGATCGCGAATGTCTTTTGGTTTCATCACAATAATAATAGCGGAATTAGCCAGTTCATTCAATTTAGATTATGCCACCGCTGTCAAACTCGCGGGTTTCTCAACACCAAATTGCGCTTTCACTTGTGCGATCGTATTTGTAACCGTCAATCCATGTTTCTCGCGGAGATAATCGACCGTGGAAGCGTGCTCGATGAAAACGTCCGGCCAACCGATGCGCACGACGGGTGTGGAAATTTTCTTGTCGGCCAGACATTCCAAAACGCTGCTGCCGTAGCCGCCCATCAAGGCGTGATCTTCGAGCGTGACGACCACATCCGCGGCGCGTGAGAAAAATTCAGTGCAGGCGGCGTCGATTGGTTTGGTGAAACGCGGATTGATGACGGCGCAATCGAAACCTTCCGCCGTGAGTTGCGCGGCGGCTTTCTTCGCGAGCGCGAGCATGTTGCCCAAACCGAACAGCGCGACTTTTTTCCCTTTGTTGTTGGAAAAATTTTGCACGACTTCCGCTTTACCAACTTCGATCAACTTCGGTTGATCTTTAATCGGAACGCCTTCCCCTGCTCCGCGCGGATAACGGATAAACGTCGGATGATTGATGTGCGTACAAGTGAACATCATGTCTTGAAGTTCGTCTTCGTTCGACGGTGCCATCGCGATGACGTTGGGCAAACAGCGCAAATAAGAAATATCAAATAAACCGTGATGCGTCGGGCCATCGTTCGCGGAAAGCCCTGAGCGATCCATGCAGAAAATCACCGGCAAATCTTGCAAGCAAACATCATGATGAATGCAGTCGTAGGCGCGTTGCAGGAACGTGGAATAAATCGCGACCACTGGACGGAATCCCATCGTCGCCATTCCCGCCGCGAAAATGACGCCGTGTTCTTCGGCAATTCCCACGTCGTAATAACGATTGGGCATCGCTTTTTCCAAATATTTTAATCCTGTGCCGGTTGGCATTGCCGCCGTGATGCCGACGACAGAATTATCTTTTTGGCAAAGTTTCACCATTGTTTGGCCGAAGACATCTTGATAATTCGGCGGCGTTCCAGGTTTTGTCGCGGGCGTTGCGCCGGTTTTGGCGTCATAAGGTCCGAGGCCGTGAAATTTTTCCGGTTGATTGAGCGCGGCTTCAAAACCTTTTCCTTTTTTAGTGAGAACGTGAATCACGATGGGCGTGTCGCACGTTTTGGCGAATTCCAGAACGCTCGTGAGCAATGGTAAATCGTGTCCGTCAATCGGGCCGAAATAGCGAATGCCCAATTCTTCAAAAATCAGACTGCTGCCGGAGCCGCCGCGACCGTCTGACAATTCGTTGTCGGGATTCGGTTGCAACGCGACATCGGACACCACGCCTTTGAGCGCTTCTTCGGCTTTACGCCCGAGCTTGAGCGCCAATTCACCTTTTGCGCCCAATTTTTTTAACCACGTTTCAAAATCATTGTGCAAACGGTTGTAGCGGGGATGACGAATGAGCTTGTTCAGATAATTGGAAATCGCACCGACGTTTTTTGCGATGCTCCATTCGTTGTCGTTGAGAATACCGATAAATTTTTTCGTCGTGTGCGCAATGTTGTTCATCGCTTCAAACGAAATTCCATTCGTCAAAGCCGCGTCGCCAAAAACACAAACCACATTTTCATCCGTGCCTTTTTGGTCGCGGGCCGCGCACATGCCCAGTGCGGCAGACAACGCCGTTCCCGCGTGACCCGCGCCAAAACAATCGTGGTCGCTTTCGGTGCGAAGCGCGAAACCGTTCAAACCATTTGTCGTGCGAATGGTGTGAAAACGATCTTTGCGTCCGGTCAAAAGCTTGTGGACATAAACCTGGTGGCTCACGTCCCAAACAAATTTGTCGTGCGGCGTGGAAAAAACTTTGTGCAGTGCAATCGTCAATTCAACGACGCCGAGGTTCGGCCCGAGATGCCCGCCGTTGGCCGCAAGTTTGGTGATGAGTTCGTAGCGAACTTCTTCGGCGAGTTCCTGCAATTGCGGCATCGTCAATTTTTTGACGTGAGAGGGATGATCGACCATTTCGAGATAGCGGCTCATAGTTTTTGGGTAGATTGGCGGAACGGGATTGGTTGAACTATTCGGCGGATTCATCAGATAATTGCACGGGTTTTAAAATCAATTCGCCTGCGGCATTTTTTTCCAACTGTTGAATTTTCACTTCGGCTTCGGACAATTTCACCTGGCAAACTTTGGCCAGTTTCGTTCCTTCTTCAAAGCGCGACAGCAACAGTTCGAGCGGCAAGTCTTCGGCTTCCATCGACTCGACAATGACTTCGAGTTTTTTCAAAGCTTCTTCAAAAGGCAAATCTGACGTGCCTCCGTTTTTCACTGGTTTCGACATCGCGGGAACTTAGATGAATCTCTTTGGCGCGTCTAGTTTGTTGTCGGTCATTCACGACGGAGAACGAATGTTCGCAAAGATCGTTCATTCGCGATGCACAAATCTTGACTCGACTCAGAAAAGCCTTTCCTTCGTATTTTCACGGTGTTTCAATCGCCGCGCTCCGATGAAAAAATATTTATTCCTCCTGGGTTTGCCACTGATCTTCTGTGAACGAACTGACGCTCAAACCTACGAAACCAATAATCCAGTCGTCCAAACTTTTGTCGGCTCGGGGTTTTACGGCCACTATGACGGTCAGGGAACGCAAACGATGTTTTATCAACCTTCGTCAATCGTGGTGGATTCATCGGGCAATTTCTTTGTCGCGGACAACGCGAATTATCGAATTCGCAAAATCACCCCGAGCGGCGCGGTGACGACATTCATCGGCGGCGGGAATTCCAGTATCCCTGGATATGGAACGAATGTTTCCCTTCAGAATTATACTTTCCACGGAATGGCGATTGATCGTTCGAACGTTTTATGGGTGGCCGCTTCCTACCAGTCGGGCCTGTTGCGCATCGCACCGGACGGTTTGGTTCAATCTATATTATTGCCGGGAATTTCTTTCCCGGGCGACGTCTGTATTGATTCCAAAAACAATGTTTATGTAAGCGATGTTTCTGGAAATAAAATCTATCGTCTGCTCACGAATGGGGTTTTAGAGGCATTCGCCGGTTCCGGCAATCCAGGCGCCATTGATGGAAATGGCGTTTTCAATTCGTTCAATGGCCCCTCCGCGTTGGCGGTGGACGCAGCCGACAATATTTACGTGTGGGACGCGTATAATTATCTGTTACGCAAAATCAGTCAGGCTCGAGACGTCGTAACGATCGCTGGCCGCGTTAACGTTTCACAAAACGCGGATGGCGTCGGCACGAATGCTACGTTTGGGGGAGTTGCTGGAATGGTTTTTGATAGCGCGGGCAACCTCATTCTCAGCTCAACTGTCAGCTCCTACAGTTCATCCGGTTCGGCCATTCGCAGATTTGCTGCCGACGGAACCGTAACAACTATCGCTGGACATTTCACCGAAACGGGATTTTTCAACGGTACAGGTGAAGATGCGCGGTTCTCCGGGGCGGGCGGAATTTGCATTTCACAAGGGATTATTTTTATCGCCGAGTCCATCAATCAGCGAATCCGCACCATCAGTTTCGGCTCTGCGCCACAACCCGTGTCAGGAGCAAATCTTGTCCTGAATTCTTATCCCGGGCTGAAAATCACCGGCAACATTGGCCGCACTTACCGAATTGAATCTTCCACAAACATGACCAACTGGAACTCCGAGGAAACGATTGTGTTGAATCACAGCCCGTATTTGTGGATCGATGAAAACGGAATTGCGAAGAACAAATTCTATCGGGCATTTCTTCTCCCGTAATCGCCTTCAAGCACTCACGCCAGTCCCATCGATCTTGTCAGGACTCGCTTCGGACATCTTGTTCCGTGAGGCTTCGAGCTTGATGTAGTGCAAGACGACTGGCGCAAGAATCATCCCCGGAATTCCCATCAATTTTTCGCCCAGAACAATTCCAATCAGCGTGAGCCACATCGGAGTTTTAATGCGATCGCCAATGATTTTGCTGTTCAGGAAATATTCCAGCTTGTGAATCACGATGAGAAAGATCAGCGCGATCAATGCCATACGCGGACCGTTTGGCATCGTGAACGCGACACCGACGATTAACGTGTTGCTCATGATATTGCCGACGATCGGCAACAAACCGCAGAGAAACGTCAGCACGATAATCACCATCACATAAGGAAAACCGTTCCAGACAAGAAACACGCAGGTGAACACCGTGTTGAATAGCGAGATGATAATTTGCGCCCCAACCACCGTGCCAAAACTGTGATAAAAATTGTGGAAACGGATGATCAATTCATGCACGACTGCGGAATAGATATTTCCTTTGACGGCGCCAGGCTCGTTTTCATCCACCTCCCATTTCGAATTGAGGAAAAGACTCAACGCAATCACCAAGCCGATAATTAACATGGCAAGCTGAAGAAAAATCACCCCGGCATAGCGGCCAATATTGCCGAACTTTTCTTTCACTTCCATCATTGCGACGGTTTTTAAACTTTCGTAATCCGTGAACGGAAGTTCGATATGGTTGCGCTCTGCATAGCTAACCACGGCGGGAATCGTGGTTTCAGCAATCTCGGGCAGCGCGATGTAGGCCTGGCGGGAGAAAAAAAACAGCCCATATCCAATCGAAATAACGGCGACCAAATACAAAATAACCGCGAGTGGTTTGCTGCGACCGAAGCTAAATCGCTCCAAGGCGAAGTAACCAAACATCGACGCGAGCACGAGCGTCCCGACATGGAACCAACCCACAATAACCAGCAGAACCACCATGATGACATACGAAATTCGGGCGGCTTGGGTCATAGTTTTGCGAGAACAGTTTCGCTCAACGAATCTTGGTGAGCAACCACGGAAGCAAATCGTCAATTTTCATGCGCTCCTGTTTCATCGTGTCGCGTTCGCGCAAGGTGACGGTGTTCAGCAATTCCGGTTTTTCGCCCAGCGTATCGAAATCAATCGTCACGCAGAACGGTGTTCCGATTTCGTCTTGCCGCGAATAGCGACGGCCAATGGAACCGCCGTCGTCGTAAAAAGCATTCATGTGCGGACGTAACAGGTTGCGAATTTCCACCGCTTTGTTCACCAGCTCCGGTTTGTTTTTCAACAACGGGAAAACCGCGACTTTGATCGGCGCGACGCGCGGATGAAATTTCAGCACGACGCGCGTTTCGCTTTTTCCTTTTGCGTCCGTTTCCGTGACTTCGGAAAAAGCATTGGAAATCAGGGCGAGAATCAAACGATCCACGCCCGCGCTCGGCTCGATGACGTGCGGGATGTAACTACCTTTCGCCAAACCGTCAGCGCTTTCTTTCGCCTGCGTTTCGGCTTTCGCCTGCTCCACGCCTGATTTGGTCAGATATTTCAAACGCGCTTCGTAATATCTCTTGGAAAGTTCCTGCTTCTTCGCGTCATCGAGTTTGCTCCACGCGCCGCGCAGTTCTTCGTCGAACACGCCCATCGGCTTGCCGGAAAAACGTTCGTGTTGTGACAAATCGAAATCGCTGCGCGCCGCAATTCCTTCGAGTTCATCACCGGCGATATTCCCCTGTTCGTCGCGTTTGCTGAACGGAAATTTAAAAAGAATATCCGTCGTGGCACGAGCGTAGTGCGCGAGTTCTTCCGGTGTCTGGATGTGGAATCCGAGCGTGTCGCGCGAAAGCCCGATGCCTTCGTAAAATTTCACGCGTTCCTCGACCCAATATTGATGCCAAGCCTGCCAGCCCCAGTTGGGCTGCGGTTGGTTTGGAGTTCCGGCTTTAGCCGGTGCGGAACCGCCTGAAGGCGGGACTCCAAGCGCTTCTGACAACGATGCAATGTTTCCAGAAATCGCTTCCACCACTTCGTCCGGTCGGATGAAAAATTCCAGTTCCATCTGTTCAAACTCGCGCGAACGGAAAATAAAATTGCGCGGCGTGACTTCATTGCGAAATGCTTTACCGACCTGCGCGATGCCGAACGGAACTTTTTGCCGCGAGGTTTCGAAAACATTTTTGAATTGCGCGAAAATGGCCTGCGCGGTTTCGGGGCGAAGATAAGCCACATTGTCATCAGATTCGAGCGGTCCCACGAAAGTTTTGAACATCAAATTGAAGGGCCGGGGTTCGGATAAACGCGCTCCGCTTTCAGGGTGATACAAAACGGTGTTCTCAATCTTTTCACTCCGTTCCCCTTGGAATGTCGGCGATTTGATGCCGCGAAGTTCGTAAAACTGCGTCGCACTTTTGCGTGCGCTTTCCGGCGGTTTGCCAGCAGCAATCAAAACCGAAAACCGTTCGCTTGAAATTTCCCCGCTGACACCCGTCGCCCCGGTCCAAAAATAGGCAATACCGCTTTGCGCTTCAACTTGGTCAGTGCGAACGCGTTTTTTGGTCAAAGGACATTCGCTCATCAAATCTGCAAACGTCTCCACATGACCACTCGCCCGCCAAATTTGCGGAGCCATA
>JBBQAX010000219.1:0-7415 GCA_038316905.1 Verrucomicrobiota bacterium
CACACGCTGGCAATCATCCGCGCCCATTTGCGCGAGCAACCAATGCGACTTGCCGCCACCACGCGCCCCGCCATAACCGACTGCCGTCGGCCCCTCCGGTTTATCGCAAAGCCGCGCCGCCGCGCTCGCGGCCAGTTGCCGCTCCTGCAAAATCACTTCGGCGCGATGAAAGTTGTCCATCTGATTTTTCGGGCAACCGGCGCGACGCCCGACGTAAAAATATCGTTCCCAGGGCGTCATACTTTTTCTGGCAAAGTTAGAACGGTTTCCACGTCCACAACCTCACCGCGCAACGGTTGCCCATAAATTTTTTCCAGCGCGACGTTGACCTCAACACGAATCGCTCCGCCATCTTCGCCGGTGACTTCCGTTTTTTCCGTTGCCATGCCCGCCGACAGCCGACCCAGCTTCGACGCCAGTTCGAGCAATCGCGCAATCCCTTCCAATGAACCGGTGCGCCGTTCATCTTTCTTCCAACGGCGCAATGCTTCGCGACCCGCTTCGATCAATTCGCAACGGATTTTCCATTCTTCTTCCCGTTGCTCCTCTTTTCTTCCCGTCCATTCCGCCGCCTTGCCTCGCGTCAACGCATCTTCGACTTCACGCTCCATCACCGCCAGATGCAAAGCATGTGCTTGCACTCGTTCTCCCCAGGCGAATTTTGACGACCAGCGCGCCAGCAATCCTCCGCTCTTGTTCAACTTGCGTGACACTTCCGCCAACGATCTTTCCGACCCAAGCTCCAGGTATTCACGAAAGGCGGCAAACGCTTTCGCGCTCTCCTTCGGTTGCTGTTCAAAAATCATCGGCATGAATCAATCCTTTCTTAATGTCCATCAGCGTTGCACTCACACTTTGCCCACCGTTCCACCAGTGATATTTTTGCGGACTGGAAAACGGGATGACCAAAGTTCCATCCGGCGTGAAATAAGGAAGCCGCTCTATCGGCGGGTTGGTTTCGCTTTCACTGCTACGGACGGCACGGACGCCCTCGCGAGACTCCTTTACATATATCTCTTCTTCTTTCTCTTTCTCTATTTCTATTCTTTTCTCTATACGCGTAAGTAGTGAAGAGGGCGTCCGTGCCGTCCGAGAAAGTTCAAAAGAGGTTCGTTGGAACTCCGCTGTCTCTTGGCTGGACTCGCAAACACCCGTCCGAGGCGTCCGAACTTCGGTTTCCAATGGTTCAACTTCAATTACCCCGTCCGAGGCGTCCGAGTTTTTTGGAGTTGGAAACACCCGTCCGAGCCGTCCGAGAATTCCGTTTTGGACGGAACCAATGGTTTTGGATGCAACGCGAACAACGATGCCGCGCCGACTGCTTCGTTCACCAACGAGCGCATAAATCCGTTTTCGATGTTCGCTATCGCGAGGATGGACACAGCAACCAAACCGACCGTCAGCATAAATTCGCAAATGTTCGCCTTTGCCGTCCTGACCCGCTTCCGCGCAGGCCGGACAACGCGCCTGCTTTCCATCAGCCCAATCGCGCACCTTTTCCAGTTTGTTCAAGTTGAGACTCATAACGGCAGTTCACCGCCACCTGTTCTAAATTTCACGCCACTGAACCCGCGCTGATTCTTTTCGTTGCGCTTGATGTCATGCCGTTTCGTGACACCGAAAAATTCCAACATCAAACCTTCCAGTTTGTTTTGCACTTCCGTGATCGGCAGCGGTTGCCATTTTTGTTCCGGGCAATAAGCCGCGTAAGCCTCAACAACTTCGTTCGACGTCACGTCGCCATACGTGTCCGCAATCAATCGTTCTTGCAGGAAATGGCGCAGGCTTTCGCTCTCCGCTAGGAGCGAATCGACAATCTCACGCTGGCGTTGCGTCATTTTGAAATCGCCGCCGTCATCCGGTATCTCGCTCAAAACTTTTTGCGCGCCGAGCAACGCCCAATTCAAAATGCCGCTCCCTTCCGTGCGCACCAGATAGCCGCCAAAATCAGGAATCTTTTTCGACGGCGGCGGCGCTTCGTAACGCACGATGTTCAATCGCCGACGCCACGCGCCGACGTCGCCTTGCAAACGAACACGGAGCCGCGCATTGGAAGTAATCAGCACATTGAACATGCCTTGGACTTGAAACGAACCGGTGCCGCCTTTTTGCTCCGCATCAAACCAATCGCCGCCGACCAATCCTTTGAGGACCGCCGCGCCTTTCGTGCTGAGAAAATCCGCTTCCACATCCACGCCAACCAACACCGTTTTCTTGAGGTAACGAAATAATTCAAAACGTTCGGCCAGATGTTTGGTGCGGAGTTGCGTGACGTTCGTCATCCCAACAAGTCCCTGGATGACATTGGCAAACTGCGTTTTGCCGCGACCGGATTCGCCGTCCAAAATCAAAAGCCGTTGCGCGCGGTTGTAACCGAGTAAAAACATGCCTGCAAATTTTTGCAAAAGTTCCACATCTTCGGGATCGACGGCGGGTAAAACTAATTCGTTCAGGAACCGTTCACACGTGGCGTTCTCATCAAAAGCAATCGGGGAACGATTGCGCGACCGATGCTCTGGCGAAAACGGACGCAACTCCGCGTCCGCTCCATTGAACACAATCACGCCGTTGGCGAGGTGAATGACTTTCTTCTTTTCCGCAAACGCGCCGCGCTGCTCAGTGATGCCGCGCAAATGCGAAACGACATTGTTCAATGTGTTCGCTGTCCGCTTTTTCTGAAGCTCGAAAACATTCGCTTGCCGCGACGCTTCCAACATCCGGTTGGAAATCTTGGCACGAATCACATCCGCCGACTCAACTTCGTAAAGCCCGTTGTCCGCATGATAGTCGTAAAAAGTTTTCTCATCCGGCTCAAAAAGTATGGTGTTTTCCGCCGCATGAAGTCCCGCCCAATACGCTTCGTTGATTCCCGACATCACACCTTTTTCATTCGTGTAAAAAGGTTCGCCATAAAGCTGCTTCAATTTGTCGTCGCCACTTTTTTCCCACGGTAACTCCCATTGATCCGGCCAAACGATTTCTGAAAACGCCAGGACAACCGACGCAGCTTCCACGACCAACGTGTATTCCATTCCCTTCGGGTGAAGTCCGTAAATGGTCGAAAGTCGTTTGTCCGCGCGCCACTCGAAATGTTTATGCTCAGGATTACAACTTTCGGGAAATTCACCGTCGATGCGAAGCCACAACATTCCGCCACGACTACCACGCGAGCGTGTCGTTTCCCCAAGTTTCGGATTCAGCGCGAGAAACGCCGTGAGATCTTCGTCACTGTCAAAATCAATCGCGCACAATCCACCCGACGCTTTGCCCAGGTAAACCGCAATGTTCGTCGGCTCCACTTCAAAGAGCGCCTTGTAAGCGGGCGTCTTTGTTCCTTCAAAAGGACGTTCAACGTAGGTGAGTAACGGCGCTTTCGTTCCCCACTCACACGGCACAAAGAAAACATCTTCACCGAGCAACGCGGTAAATCTTTCCAACGGTGGCACAGGCGGCTCGCCTGTGGTTTTCGGCGACCCGCCGAAAACTTCTTCAGGACATTCGTGTTCGTTCGTGTCCATTCGTGGTTCAATTGCTTTTGTAAAACTCAATCGCCTCTGGCGAGACGTGAACTCCTTTGAACCACTCCTTGAAATTTAAACCGGCCAGCGTTCGCACCCGCGACACGGCTACATAAGCCTGACCAGGTTCGCGCGCGGCACGAATATCCAGATAAGCCGAATCCAACGTCAGCCCTTGCGATTTGTGGATCGTCATTGCCCACGCGAGGCGCAAAGGAAATTGCGAAAACGTCGCCGCATCGGGTTCCTGCGAATAACGCCACGTGAACCGCTCAACCGGAATGACAACGCCATGCGTTTCAACGTGAATGACCGAATCAGAAATTTCTTTGACCGTTCCGATTTGCCCATTCACAAACAACGGCTCGCGCCGTCCTTGTTCGTTCTTGTTCACCGTGAACATCACGAGCGCACCTTGCTTGAGATGCAGCGTTGCAGGCGTCAGTAAATTTTTCGTGAGAAATTCCCGCTGATGGTCCGGGCCGGTTTGCTCCGCTTCCAAAACAGTTTCATCACCAGGCAAATCAGAAAGTTGAAACCCGTTCCACTTGTCCACTTGCACGTTATGCGTGAACAAACGCGTCATCGTCGCGGGCGGATTGCTCCGCACTCGCGATTGCAAAATCCGCGCCGACTCACCCCACACGCGACCATTGCGAAAATCCGAAAGCGCACTGACAAATGCCGGTTCATCCTGACGTCGCACCGTTTCAAGCACGACCGTTTTGAACTCAGCCGCTTTCCAAAATTCCGAGAGGAACGCCCAATCGTAAGGCTCGCTTTCGCTTTTGCGAACGGGAGGCAGTTGCAGGAAGTCGCCCGTCGCAATCACCTGGCATCCGCCAAACGGTTCTTCCCGCCCGCGCAACCGGCGAAAAAGAAATTCCACGAAATCAAACTGGCGACCGGGCAGCATCGACACTTCATCAATCACCAGACATTCACATCGCCGCACACGATTGAAACCACCGAGAATTGACCGACGCGGATCGCGCCGCAGTTGTTCAAAATACTCCTCGTTCGATTGGCCTGGTTGCGGTCCGAGCAGCATTCCGCAAAAGCGATGAATCGTCATGCCACCGACATTCAACGCGGCCACGCCCGTTGGCGCAGTCACATCCACGCGTTTGAAGGAATCAGCAATGAACCGTTTCAACAACGTGCTTTTGCCCGTGCCAGCCATGCCGGTCAGAAAACAATTCCGACCGGCTTGAGCAGCGGCAAGGAAACACTTCTCTGGCGTCACTGAATCGGCAGACATGGCTTCATAATCCGGCAAGGCGGTTTGCATTTTAATACGCCACCGCCTCGACAGGCCGACACGGAGCGCAAAGCCCATGCGCCAGCACGTCGCCAACTTTGGCCGTCAATTCCAGATCGTTGCGCAGATACGCGACCGCCTTTGCCCGATCATCAATCCACAATTGCGCGAAGTCTTTTCCGTCACCGTTTTTCTCACCGACACCCAGGTGTTTCGCAATCGCATCCAAGGAACCGCGCGCCATGCGATCACCAAGTTGCCAGCCATCGCGCAAATCAATCAGTTGCTCCGACCAATAACGTCCGCGCCGAAGCCCCAGCGGAATCGGCACGCGATGTTTCCACGAACGTCGAAACAAAAACGGCAGATCAAATTGGAACGTGTTGAAACCAACCATTTGATTGAGCCGCCCCATTTCACCGCGACACACATCCCAAAAGTCCCGCAACGTTTTCGCTTCATCATCGTGACCGATGACAACAAACTCGCCGCTGTTCGCGTCGAGCAAACCAATCGCAATCACGCGACCCGTCAAAGGATCAAGCGCCGCCTTTTCAATGAAGTCGCGTTTGTGATTCACTTCCGCTTCAGCGATTTTCGCCGCGATTTTTTCCGGGTCTTTGATGTTGCCCGTCTTGACCTCAGCCGGATCGAACGGCGGCAACAACGCCGCCAGTTCGCTTTCCGGCAAAGGTCCAGTTTCAATGTCGAAGAAAATGGTTTTCATATTTTTTCAATAGGTAGCACAGGCGTCTCGCCTGTCGTTTTCTGCGTCTCGCGGAAAACTTTTTTTCCTCAATAAGTGAGATTGTCCTCCTCGACCGGTTGCAGATTTGCCGCCGCCCACGATTCCAAACCGGCCATCAAACGTTTGTCATCCGCTGTCGGCTTGGCATTCGCCTTCGCCGTTGGAAGCCATTTTTCAATCAACGCCTGGACTTGCTCCGGCGCGAGATCGCGCACTTCCAGACCTTTGCAACGACCGACATGAATTTTCACCGAGCCAAAATCAGGAGTGCTTTCCGTTGCCGATTGCGCACGGCGATAGCCGCCGTTGGAGCGAGACTCAGTGGAAGGTTGACCATCTTTGGCCGGACGATCTTTGACGCGAACATATTTGCCCGTTGCCTTCAACGACTCGTTCGACTTGTCCGGTGTGCAAGCGACGATGTTCGCATACGTTTCACCGTCCTTGTGTTCATGCACGACCACCAGTTGCGCCGGTTTGCCAATCAAACTTTCCGTGTCGAAATCGTCGAGTTCCTGTTTGGTCAAATCGCGACCGAACCAACCTTTGAGAAATTTACGCAGATTCGCTTTCTCATTCAGCGACGGAGTGAAGTTGCGCGACCAGACGCAATACCGAGCGCCATCGTCCTTTTCCATGTCCACTTCAAACACGAGTTTAAAAACATCGCGTTCGCCAAATTGACTTTGCTGCTTGCGTAACGGCGTCACGTCCACACACACGCCCTTGCCGGTGAATTCCGGGCAGGCTTCAAAGTTTGAGTTATTATTTTTGATCTTCATTGGTTTCTTTCGTTGTAGCCGCGTCTCGTAAGAGCGCGGCTGATTCATTTGTGTTTTTGTTTCTGTGTTTTCGGGTAGCACAGCCGTCTCGGCTGTTGTGTCGTGCGCCTCGCGCAACACTCCCAAATTTTCTTTTGCGCCTTTTGTGTCTTTTCGTGGCTCCAAAAAATCCCCTCTGAGAAATTTAAAAAATGTTTCAGCATCCATCGTCACGAGCCACGCGCGGAAATTCCGTTTGTGCGCAACTATCGGAATCTTTTTCATTCCGCATTCCGCGTTCCCCGTTCCGCAATCCCTTCGCGCTTGGTCCATCGCATCCTCGATGTTGAGCCGTTCAACGGCTTTGATTTCCCAATGGATGAAATCCAACTCAGGACAAACCACATCCGGCGAATCTGGGGAGCCGCAAAATTGCTGTCCGCGACGCGCTTGCATGTATCCCTCAGCACGGAGCAGGTCTCGAAACAATCGCTCGGCTCGCGCGCCTTTTTGTCGGCTGTTAATTGGCATAGGTCTTATTCCATGCTGCGTTGAACGTGGCGTGGGCTTCCTCCGCTGTGCCAAAGGAGCCGAGATAAATTAGTTTTTTATTGATGCTGATTTGGGCGATGAACCTGCGCTTTCTCGGAAAGACTCCTTTGGGCAAGTCATACTTCCTTTGGCGGGCATGCAGCCGGTTCGCATTATTCACTGAACGTGTGACGGCTCGCAGGTTGGACAATCGGTTGTCGAGTGGTTCGCGATTGATGTGGTCAATTTCCAAACCGCCCTCGATGATTCCATGATGCCTTTCGTAAATCGCGCGATGCAGATGCACGAATTTTTGCGTCCCCTGAATTCGTTCACCCCGGCATGCGTAATAAATCCCGCGATTGTTTTTTCGCGCTGACCACTTCCACTGTGTAATCCAAGGCGTCTCATCCGCATCGATCAACGTGGTCATCCCTTGACTCAGCGCGATCCTCACACATGCCGTCAAAGAGGGTTGGGATTTATCCGTGTTCATCAGTGTTTATCGGTGTTTAAAAATTCTTTGTGTTTCTTGCGTTCTTTTGCGGCCATCAATTCAGCCGCGCGTTTTGCTCTTTCAGCTTTTCAGAAATTTG
>JBBQAX010000220.1:0-7413 GCA_038316905.1 Verrucomicrobiota bacterium
ATAAGCGGGATCTTCCGAATCATAACTATCGGTCTCGACGCCGTTGCCGTTGAAATCGATATAATCCTTTGCCACCATCGCGCCGATCATAAGACCATCTTTTGCCGTTTTGACTCTGATCTTGCGTCCGACATATTGAGCTTGCGGAGTCTGGTGAGCTTCGACCCCGGCTGCGGCAAAGAAAACACTCGATGGCCTCTTGGAGAATAGGGCGGGAACGTACCCCTCGGACAGAATTGCCGGCTTGGACTGAGAATAAGGAGGAGCGGTGACAATCGTGACTATGTATTTGTTTTCTCCGAGATAGCGCGTCATTTGAACACCATTGCTCATCGCCAGCCAACCGTCAGCGTTCCAGTTGACCGGTTGAGGATTAAGATCATTCTGCATGCAATTTTTGTTGAGGTGGACCATCGCTTCTTCGATGCCGGCTTCAGCGATTGGAACCGAAGCGTTCCAGGTCTGGGAGCGCATGACCGAGCGGTGTTGATTGCCAATCATGGTGAGGTAACTCGCGAGGGTGAGTCCGAGAACGCCGGTAATGACCAGCGTGACCAACAGAACACTTCCGTGGTTTTGTGATGTGGTTTTTGGAGTTTGCATACGTTTTATTTGTCTCTAATGACAATTTTTGCGGTTTGAACACTTTCCGAGTTAAGCAATTCAGTTGGCAGGAGCTTGCGTGAGCAAACCCAGTTGATTCGGATCACCTTGCAGGTCATTGCCATATTCGTTCCGCTCGAAACCTGATATTGATTGAAGGTGTTGGACACATTATTCCTCTGGTAGAGATCAAATTTCAGAGTCGTGCAGTCTCGAAGCAAAGTGGTCGGTTCACCGGCTTTCACGCGGGTCAATGTCTTCGCTGATTTATTGTAGCGGTAGTAGAGATACTGAGAGTCCCAATCAATCAGTGCGAGCTCGGTTTGATTCGTGGTGTCGGTAAAGGAGTGCAAACCCTTCACCTGGCGGATTTCGCGAGTCAAAACATCCAGGGCATTGCGGCTCGCGGCATCCAACTCTGTGTAGTTAGCCATCGCTGCGAAACTTTTGCCGGTCCAAAGTGATAGCGATCCTACCGTTGCCAAAATGACACCACCGATCGCCATGGCGATCATTAACTCGACGAGAGTCAACCCTGCTCTGCTCCGTGATTCCGCTCGCGTATTAGCCAAATGCTTGAAGTTCATGTGGGAATCATTGGTTGTAAACGTAGGACTGAAGGCCATTTCGTGCGATTAAGGAACTCATCTCACGCTTTCGAAAGAATCCGCCGGAAGTCCATGTGGCTTCCACAGTTACAAGCCGCAAATCAGGACTGTAGCCCGCTGTCATGGGCGCATTGGTGATCGAAACCTTCACGGAATAATTGAAGCCGCCATTATCATTCGATTTTGAAGGATCTGAGTAGTAAGGCTCTGGCACGGGTGTGGTGGGCACAAACCCCGGAGTATTTAGCTGATCAAAAGTGTTGAGACGAATGGACTCTAATCTCTCAACCAATACCTGAGTGGCACGCAGATTTTCGCGCGAAACCTGAGTGACTTTGAATCCCTGCGACATCCCGGCGTACAACGATACGAAAACGATTCCGGTGACCATCATTCCTATGCAGGCTTCCAAAATGGTGAAGGCGTTTCGAGTGGATAGGTTGATTTTCATGGGTAACTTCCAGTGTCGGCAAGAGACCTCTTAGCAAGCCCGATGCCATGGGGAAGCGAGTGTTTCAGAGCAAAAGAGAGGATTTAGACTATGACGATACAGGTTCCGAACTGCTTTAGAAAAGGCGGCGGAAGCAATTCATAATCCCTGTTTGCGTTGGCTCGGTGTGCCCTGAAATTTGTCTTACTTTAAACATCAGCAAGACACAAACCGAGGCATTCAGTTGCCTTGCAAAAACAGGGTTGACGTTAACCCAAATTACTTTCGATAGATCAGCCATTTTCGCCGGGTTAGATCACAGTCGTGAATCCTTCCGGCGCATTACCCTTTGCTCCCTAAAGTCGCGCATTCAACGCTGCCTGGCTTCCCGCAAATACCTCTTGGTGCAAAGAATTTCCGTGAGCATCCATCGTCACAACCGCTGAAAATTTTTCAACCTCAAGTTCCCAAATCGCTTCGGGAGAACCAAATTTCTCCAGCAGATACACATTGCGCACGCGCTTAATGCATTGGGCCAGAACCTGCGCCGCACCACCGATGGCGTGCAGGTAAACGCATCCATGTTCCTTGCAGGCGGCTAAAGTGCGATCGCCCATCCCGCCTTTTCCGATGACCCCACGCAGGCCAAACTGGCGGATGATTTCCCCCTGGTAAGGCTCTTCACGGATCGAAGTGGTCGGTCCAGCGGCGGTGACTTTCCAATCGCCTTGCTCATCTTTCATCACAACCGGGCCGCAATGATAAATGATGCCATTCTGCAGATTGACTTCTTTGGGCAGCTCGCCGCCTTCATGCAGGTATTTGTGAACGGCATCGCGGCCAGTGAACAAAACGCCGGTGATTTCCACGGCGTCACCCACCTTTAGGGCTGAAATTTTCTCCGGTGTGAAAGGAGCGCTCAGTTGAATCATAATATTAGTACAACCACTTTTCGATTTTCCCCTCGTCTGCGGAAACCGCGATGCCTTGTCGCCTGAAGGCCCAACACATGTAACTGACACTCACAAAAAAGGAGGCCGGCAACCGGTTGGCCACGCCAATCTTCGCGCCGAGCAAAGTCGTTTTTCCGCCGAACCCCATTGGCCCGATGCCCAATTCATTCGCGGTTTTCACAATGTCCTGCTCAAGGTTGTCCAGCTCAGGATTTGGGTTTCTATCCGGAATTTCGCGCAGGAATTGTTGTTTGGAAAATTCATATCCCGTTGCACGGTCGCCGCCGATGCACACGCCAAGGATTCCTGGACCACAACCTTTGCCTTGTGCCTGCAAAACAGCGTCCAGGATCACTCTGCGGCAGCCATCCAGATCGCGATTAGCCTTTAATTTTTCGTTAGGAAGCGAGTACTGCGCGCCCACATTTTCGCAACCGCCACCTTTGAGCACGAGGCGGATATGAATTTCTGGCGAGCGGTGCTGGTGAAAATGAATCGCGGGCGACCCCGGTCCCAAATTCGTTCCATCATTTTTTCCGGTGAGCGAGTCCACCGAATTCTGGCGCAAATAACCTTTTTTTGTCGCCAGTCGAACTGCTTCCCGCGCGGTTTCCTCAAAAGTGATCTGGTCAAAGCCGACGGGACAATCGATGTAGAAAATGATGCTGCCGGTGTCCTGGCAGATCGGCTGCGACTTCTGTTTGGCCAGTTCGATGTTCCGCTCAATGATCTTCATCGCCGCCTCGGCGATCGTTCCCTTCTTCTCATTTTCGAGCGATTGCACAATGGCCGCATGCACGTCATCGGGAATCTCGGCCGAGGTGCGTCGGATCAATTCTATCAACGAATCCTGCAATAAATTCATATTCGGGCGCAGGTTACGGTTTGGAAAAACCGGTGTCAACGAACCGCGTTTCACACGCGACAACTTTGAACTTTGAACTTCAAACCGTGAACTTTACCCTGCGGCCATGACTGACCGTTCCTCAACCAAGCTCGCCCTTTGGCCATTCCTCCTTGTTGATATTCTATTCGTGGGGCTGGCCTGGTTGATTCTCTCCTACGCCCATCGCCCGCTGCAATTTTGGGAAGCACTGGCTTTGTTCGGCTGCGTCGCGGCGGGTGCATGGAGTTTTTTGACTCCGTTTTTACGGCGTTACGCTGCCGAAGTGAAAATCGTGGAATCCGACAATCTCACCAACACCGTGACTCAAATCAAAAATCTTGATCAAATCGCCGCCCAATTGAGCAGCGCGACTAATCATCTGAAAACGGCGCAGGACGAATCCAGACAAGCGGTCGCTTCCGCAAAAGGAATCGCGGAAAAAATGACGGAAGAAAGCCGGGCATTCGCGGAATTTATCCAAAAAGCGAACGACAGTGAAAAGGGTCATCTCCGCTTGGAAGTGGATAAATTGCGCCGCGCGGAAGTCGATTGGATCCAAATCCTCGTGCATATGTTGGATCATGTTTTTGCTTTGAACCAGGCGGCGGTGCGCTCCGGCAAACCGGCCGTGATGAATCAAATCGAAAACTTTCAGAACGTTTGCCGCGAAACCGCGCGGCGCATTGGTCTGGTTTGCCACTCAGAAGGAAACGGCGCTTTCGACGAGAAGCTCCATCAACTGTCGGATGATGCGAAGGCCGAAAACGGCGCGCAACTCGGCGGCATTCTGGCCCCCGGCTATTCGTATCAAGGCCGGATGGTTCGACGATCTCTCGTCCACTTGAAATCAGCAGCCATCGCTGAAAACTTACCCGGCACAGGAAATGAAATCGCGGGGAGCACAATTGGCGTCGAACCGCTGGAAGCTTCAGCCCAAAAATCCCTTTTCTAATTTGCGGAGACGGTGATCGTTTTTCCAAGCGCAAGAAAATGCAGCCAGCATTTCGTCACTGGCCGACCATAAATTTTCTTCATCGCGTCCGCGTAGAGCGCGACCTGCAATCGATAAGCGTCGGTGCGCTCACTTAGTTGCGACTCCTCAATTTGGTCTGTCTTGAAATCGAGAAGCCAAATTTCTTCCGGCAAAATGACGGCGAGATCGATCACGCCTTGCAAGACCACAAATTCATCCGGAGAACCGGTTTTCGCGAAACCGAACTTTTCAAAATCATCTCCCTTCAACCGGCAAGTGAACGGGTGCTCTCGGCGAAGCTGTCCTGATCGCGTTAAAAATGACTTACCGATCTCCGAGTTCCAGAAGGCGGCGATGGCAACGAAATCCAACTCTGCAATTTCGAGCGCGGTGATGATTCCGCTTTGTTCCATTCGTTTTGCTTCCGCTTTCAAATCAGCTTCGTTGCGAACTTTTTCAAGGGAGACGAATTCCAGAAATGCGTGATGGGCGGTTCCAATTTCAGCGGAGGAAAGTTTCCCATCCACAGTCTTCCTCGGCCTGGCTTTCCGAAACGGATTTAGCCGTTGAGCTTCTTCATCCTGTTCATTTCCTCGTCGGCGCAAAGCAGACACCGAAGTCTTGGCAGGCTCTTTCGTGGAAGTAATGAATTTGTAGCTCCAGCTGATTCGCTCGTTCAACTCGCGCAAAAGCTCAGGTGAAATATTGGTAGCCGGAAATGAAAGCGCCTTTGGATCTCCGATTCCTTCCATCGAGAGGCGCGCATCATTCTCGCTGTAAATCGTCCAGCTCAAAAGCGAGTTTTCTCCGGCTTCCGCGAGCGAAACATCCATCTGGGAAAGCCATGGCCCAATCCAATCCAAAAAATTCCTTGCATCAGAAATCTCCTGCACATCCAGACCTCGCGCCGCAAGCTCAGGCCATTTTTCCGCGACCGCTTTGGCGCTGGCCGCACCTGACAAAATCAAGCGATCGGCCGCGCGGGTGAGCGCGACGTAGAGCAGGCGCATCTCCTCGCCGAGCGTTTCGATTTTCTGCCGACGTTGCGAAAGCCAATAAGGCAAACTCGGATAGGTCTGACGCGTGCCGGGAGGCATCACCTGCGGACAAACGCCGAAAATCTCGTCCAGAATGACCTTCTCTTTGGTGTCCGAAAAATTAAATGATTTGCCTAAATCCGCAGCGACGACGACTGGAAATTCCAAACCTTTGCTTTGATGAATGCTCATCAATCGAACCGCATCACCCGAAGCGACGCCCGCTGGTTCCAGATCAATTTCGGCTGCTTCCTGCGCTTCGATCAATCGGATGAATTTGAAAAGCCCCTGGGCTTGCAGCGAATCAAACTGACGCGTGAGATCCAGCAACTGTTCTAGATTGGCGCGTCGCTCCGTTCCGCGCGGTTGGGCCAAAAGCCAATCTGGATAATGCGTTTCATCCAAAATGGTTTCGACAAGCCGCGAGAGCGATGAATGCAGTTTCAACTGACGCCAGCGCGCAAACTGGTTGATGAATTTTTCCGCCTTCTTCAAGAGCGCAGGCGCGTTCGGTTTCTTCGAATTAGTTTCGCGCCAGGAATTCAGCGCCGTCCACAAAGGAACCGAACGATTGGCCAGACGCACCGCGCCAAGCTCATCCAGTGACAATCCGACGATTGGGGAGCGCAAGACAGCGAGGAGCGGCAAATCCTGGAGTGGATTGTCGAGAAGCTTGAGCAGATTCAAAATGTCAGCGACTTCTTGTGTTTCGTAAAATCCCGTGCGAGCTGTCGTGAGCGGGATTCCGAGACGAGCAAACTCTTTGGCGAACGCTTCCGCTTTGTTGCGAGGGGAACGCAACAGAATCACCATGTCATTCCATTGCACCGGCTCTTGTTTTCCATTCTTCCAAACTGGCGTGCAAAGATTTTTGAGTTCCAACAAGCGTCGTCCAATCACGCGCGCCTCCTTCTCAGCTCCAGAAAGCGCGTCCACATCCGAAATCGCCTCCTCGTCATCGCCGGTAACGCGCAGGTGCAATTCGATGCGCGGCGCAGCATCCGTTTCGACGGTCAACGCGTAACGACCGTCACGGTTTCCAAAATTAAGTCTGGCATCATTGTCGTAGCCCACGCCGCCGATCTCCTTTTTCATCAAGGCGGTGAAAAGCGGATTGACGAAGTTCAAGATGGCTTCGTGGCTTCGGAAATTGTCGGAGAGCGGGATGACCATTCCAGAATTCGAAGTCTTCCAAACCTTTTCGTAATCCAAGAAAATCCGGGGATTCGCGAGGCGAAATCGATAGATACTTTGCTTCACATCTCCGACGAGAAAACGGTTGGCTTCCGCTCCATCGCGAGCGAGTGCGCTCAGAATTGTGTCCTGCGCGGCGTTGATGTCCTGGTATTCATCGACCAACACCATCCGCAATTTCTTCTGCCAGGATTCCGCAACGACGGTTGGCTTTTCACTTTGCCGATTCCAGAGAAGCTCCAGCGCAAATTGTTCAAGATCGTGGAAGTCCAACGCCGCAATCTCCCTTTTCGCATCGCAGAAGTTTTTCGTGAATTGCTGAGCGAGTTGGAGCAATGCGGTGATTTGCGGCCGTACCCAATTCCAATCCTGAACGAGCGGATCGATTGTGTCACGAAAGGCGCAAAGCGAGTGCAGAAACTCAGCTTCTTCAAAAATCTTTTTAATCGGTTCTTTGAATTTGCCCTTCTTTCCAGTGGGCCATTTCCCATCGGCACTCAGGATTTCTTCACATGCCGCAGCCGCATCTTTGCGGTGATATTTTTCGGTAATTCGCGCGAGTGCCACACCGCAGCGTTGTGCGACGACATTTTCTTCTTCCTGTGCGTGTAAAACGGGCAACCACCATTTTTTCCAACGCGCAATCTCGTCTTTCAGCCACTGTTCCCAGCGCGCTGGTTCGGGTTGGGCAAAAGATTGGAGTTGTTCGCTGAACCAACCTTGCGGATT
>JBBQAX010000221.1:0-7400 GCA_038316905.1 Verrucomicrobiota bacterium
TGATGCTGCCATTGGTTGTCCACATGATCCACACCGGTGTCAACGAAAGCATTGCCCGCACCGATTCCATCGTAGTAAAAAATGTTGGAACTGACTGCGCTGCGATCCGTTCGATAAGCAAAATAATCGTCGCCATTGTTGTCTGAGCCCATCCCGCGGACAATTACATACCAGTTACGATCGCCCGGTCCTCGAACCGCATGAGTCCAAAAATCGAGCGTGTAATTTGTTCCACTTTTTGTGTTAGGAAGATAAATCTGCGCTTCAGAGGAGCTTTCAACAAAAGAGATTTAGACCCTGAATGGGCCAGCCAATTGATCACTTGCACGCCAGCACCGGCGGTCGTAGGAACGCTGAGCGAGGTGTCATCCGCTATGTTCCACTCGGAACCTGTCGGATCAGCGTCGATATTATTGTTCAAACTGGTGGCAACGTCCGAATAGGATTCAAAATCGTTGGTGTAAATCGTGAGCTGAGTCGCACGCAGAGGCAAGGTTGCGAGCATGAGAAGGACAACCCAGTGCAGAAAGCGAATACCGGTTATGGACTTTTTAGTAATAAAGGATGTTTTCATAAGCTTCTGAAGTTGATGGTTTTCACAAAGTACAAATCAATGCTTTTTATTCAGGCCGACGGGGTTAACGCACCAAGTTTGGATGAACAAAAAAAACCTTCAATCTCTTTTTTAAATTTTCTTCTAAAACTCTCCGAAATCGAAGCGGTCTGGACTTTGAGCGGACTAAAATCCTTCGATCCGGAAAAATTCCGAAACATGGTTGCTGGCCGAATATTCAAAGCGAAAATCACCGCCGCCCAAAGACGTCGGCGTGAGGCTCGAAATTGGAAGAAACGGCCCGGCAATATTCGTGGCGTATCGCAATTGAAACGAAGTCCACGGACCCAAATTTCTAAAATTGATTTGGAGGGGAACACTGGGAGAACTTTGTTGAATCGAGGTAATCATCAAAAGGTCGCTGGGTTGGATAAGTAATTCCCCCAGACTTTGCCCCTGCTGGCCGTAATTGAAAATTCGTTGGATTTCGGTATCAGTGAGGGCGCGTTTCCAAATGGCAAAATCATCCACCAGGCCGGAGAAATAGCTGTTGCCAGTTGCGCCTTCCCGGCCCATCGACGCGGCTTGCCCGATCTTAATATTGGAGGTGAGACCGATTCCCGGAGAGCTGTCGCTGCCGGTGTGAGTGTCCATGAGCACGCCGTTGAGATAAATGGACGCGCGACCCGCTGAACCGAAATTTCCATTGAACACCGCGCCAATGTGAAGCCATTGATTTGTTTGTAGAAAACTTGCAGGAATCCCCGGACGCGCTGCGTGACCATTGCTTCCCGTCACTTTGAAACGCAGTTCATTACTCGTCTTGTCGAGATAGAGCACGTAGCAATCGGTGGTCGAATCAAAGATTGCGCCGAACGTTGTCGTCATCTGCGCTGGTAAGTTTTGCAACCGTATCCAAACCGAAAAACTCACTTCATTGGTGTCGATGTCCAAACTGGGAGAGGGCGGGATCGTCACGAAGGCGCTGGCTCCTTCCAATTTCACGCAACCACCAATTTTCGCGGTGGAACTGTCGAGCCAGTGCGAAGCGCCGTCGTTGCGGACCAGCGTCCCGGTATTTGGCCCCTTGCTGTCCGCCACCGTCGTCGCGAATGAATTGGAAAGACCATCGTCCATTTTCCAGTAGGAAACGATGCGATCCGCCATAAAAGTTGGGGCGGGTGGAGGATTAGTCGTGTTGTTACCAGGCGGAGGAACACCGCGCACGGCCCACGGATCATCGGATACAATTCCATCTACTCCCATGTTGATGAAGTTCGTGATTTGCGCAGGATTGTTAATGGTCCAAACGAACAGAGGCAGGCCTCGTCCATGAACGAGACTCACTTCGTTCGACGTGATGCTGCTGCCTTCCCAGGAAACCATTTGCGCACCGGCGTTAATCATGGTCGTTAGTTTTGCGGAAGTGAGTGTTCCGCTACCGAGAGCGCAAAGGCGCAATTCCGGTTCGAGCGCATGAACCGCTGCCAAAAAATTCCAGTCAAACGATTGGAAAATAATATTCGTTACAACATTGAGGCGTCGAAACTCGGCCACATAGTTCGACGCTGCCCCGCCCTTCGATTCGATGAACGGAATCACCGTTGGCAATGTGTTGGTAATCATCTCTTCCATCGTGGGAATTCGTAGCCCGATATATCTCGAAGAATACCAGGAACCGGCATCAAGCAGTTTCAATTGGGCCAACGTTTTAGAAGCAATCGTTCCGGTTCCATCCGTGGTGCGATCCACGGTCGAATCGTGCATCATCACAAATTTGCCGTCGCTGGTGATTTGCACATCGGTTTCCATCAGATCGGTGACGCCGAGGGAATTCGTAAATGCCGCAATGGTATTCTCGGGGGCATAAATCGCTCCGCCACGATGCGAAATACTAAGGACCGCAGCACCGGCTGGTTGAACCGTGATTAAAATCGGAAGAAGGGAAATGAGTATCGACAGGAAAATACAGCGGAGGAACATGCTAAGAGCTAACGCACTAAGAGAACTCACGTCAACTTTTCTTGCGGACAGGCATTAGCCTTGTCTGGGATTTTGCTGTTCCACCGCTAAATTCAAGAATTGGTGAGAGGCAGTTCAGAATTCTCCGGGCCAGTGACCTCAGGTTCTTTCGCAGGACTCTCCACTTCAATCGCTTGACCAAGTTCTTCGGGAGGAGCCGTCGCTAAGCCGGGATCAACCGTCAAAAGTGCTTCGGGCTTTTGGATTACGATGCGACGGAGTTCATCTGCAGCAGGTAAATCTTCGAGTGAGCGCAAGCCAAAGTATTCGAGGAACACCGGCGTGGTGGCGTAAAGCGCAGGGCGTCCAATCACTTCAGCTCGACCCGCTTGCTCCACCAAGCCGCGTTCGAGCAGAGTTTGCATCACGCCATCCACCGCGACGCCGCGGACTTGTTCAATTTCCGAACGAGTGATCGGTTGGCGGTAGGCAACGATGGCGAGGGTTTCGAGCGCTGGTTGAGAAAGGCGCGAGGGACGATTGCGCTGGCCGACCAGCGTCATCAACCAGGGTGCGTAATCTGGTTGGGTAACGAATTGCCAGGAGCCCGCCACGCAGGCTAAACGAAAACTTCGCTGCGCTTCCTCGTGCTCTTTTTGCAATTGCTCCAACGCCAGGATTAAATCGTCGTCCTTGATTTTCTTAAACACCCTGGCTTCCTCGGCGGCATTTTCTGAGACGGCGGTGGCGGTGAGCAAGTCGCGCAGTTCTTTTGTGCTCATCGGCTTTTGGGACGAGAACAGAACGGCTTCCAAAATGAATTTCAATTCCATGAAGTAAAAATTAAACGCAAAGACACAGGGATGTTGAGGCGCAAACAAGAGAAAGCTTTGCAGCATTGCGTCTCTGCGCCGTTGCGTTGAAAAGAATCATCAGTTGAGTTGCGGGTTGGGAGTTTCGGTGGGCTGCTCACTTTCGGGAGGAGTCTCCGAGACAAGTTGCGGCACGGCTTTCGTAATTTCGATTTCTCCGAAATGATCGCTTTGAACGCAAGTGAGTTGTTTCAAGCGGATCAGTTCCAACACCGCGAGAAAGGTGCAAACGACCTCAGAACGGCTGGTCGCATTGACGAACAGCTCGGAGAACCTGAGAGCAGGTTTTTGAGAAATCAAAGTGATTAACTCCTCGATTTTTTCGCTGACGCTCCATTTATCTTCAAAAATATCGCGCGGATCGTCGCGTTGATTCAGGCGCTTGAGAATGGTGTTAACCGCGTTGACCAGATCGAAAATGGAAACGTCCGCCCGAAGCACGGGTCGATCCGTCGCAAAATCCATTTTGCCGGGAATGCGCGGAAAAATATTTTCCTGTTCGATCTCACGGATCTGCAATTGCGCAGCGGCGTCTTTGAACTTTTTGTATTCAACCAACTGGCGGATCAATTCCCAACGCGGATCCTCGCCGTCATCTTCTTCCTCGACCTGAACCTGGAGATCAACCGGCAGAAGTTCTCGGCTTTTGATGTACATGAGCGTCGAAGCCATCACCAGGAATTCGCCCGCGATATCGAGATCAAGCAACCGCATCACTTCGATATACTCGATGAATTGAGTGGCCAGCACGGTCAGGTTGACTTCGTAGATGTCAACTTCGTCCTTTTTGATGAGGTGAAGAAGCAAATCGAGCGGGCCTTCAAAAACTTCAAATTTTACTTTGTATTCAGACATTTCGCGTCGGCGCTCTGTTGTGGATAAATGCTAAAAGCAGGGTCGCCGATTGGCAACGCTTTACTCGTTTTGGGATGATCCTCACTGCGAGTTGGCAATTGTTGGGGATAAGAAATTCCCCGTCTGGGCGTCAACACTTTTCACCATGAAAGAATCAGTTTTTGGGCCCGTTGAGCCTTGCGGGAGGTAATGGAACAATTAGTTCAGGAGATCGCATGAAAAAAACATTCATTTTATCGCTACTCGCTCTTGGCCTCACGGCTTGTGAAACCATGAACCGTGTGCCTTATTCCGGGGACTTGGGCAACTACGGTTTTACCTATGATCTAGACGGAACACCGTCGCCTTTTATTGATAACAGCTACATACCGTTGACCGCGTCTGATTTAGCGGCACCAATCATAGTTGTGGTCACCAACCAACCGTCGGCCAAAGTGATTCACCAGACAGCACCGGAGATCGGGGTGACTACTTATGCAGGGGTAACGCCATCTCAAGTTGTAATCGTGTCTCCCGGTCAAATCAGCGAACCATCGGGAGCGGATCGGGGAACAAGCGCCGCTGGAGGCGGCGGTGCGCCAGGCTCAGGGGGCGGGAATTTCAATGCGCTAGGCGTTTCGGTTTTCGTGCCCAGTGGTTCGTTACCCAATAGCAATAATGTTCCGACGAACTACATTCCAACCAACGGAATACCTACCAACAGCATTCCGACGAATGACATTCCGACCAACCAACCTCCTTTCCCCACGAACGCCGTGCCGACGAACGCATTTCCCGGATGACCAATCAACTTGGCAGAACTGAGACGCCCGGTGGATTTACCAACGCTCGCTTCAACTCTAATCAAAGTGAGCCAGTCCGACTTGGTAGTGGCTCAGTATGGTTCGGAGTTCCGCCTTCAGGCGGTTCCTAGCCGCGTAAACGCGGAACTCCAAACCTGAAATAATTTCAAATTGAGCCACTATCCAGTGCTTGGCACACTTGCCCAATCTTGCGAGGTCAGTTATTTAATCTGGCGGTATGCTTCTCAATCTTCGTCAAAACTTTCTATTCGTAGCAATCGCATCGTCGATTCTGCTGCACACCATTGATATTTCCGCTCGCGAGATTCGTGGAAAGCCGATTTTGCCTCTCAAAAAGAAGACTGCGATTGAAACAGCCTCGCCCGAGAATAAAGTTGAAGTGCCCGCCACAACGCCCAAATCAACATCGAAAGTTGGAGATTATGTGACGGTTAGTTTTGATAAACTCGCGGGTTACACGTTTGAAGTTCCCGAAGGTGTCCAGCCCACAAATTCTGTTGAAACAAAACCGGACGGACAAATCCCCGCTGATGTCCAAGCGTTCGACCAAAAGAAAGTTTCGCTCACCGGTTTCATGCTGCCGCTGAAAGTCGATGACGGTGTCGTCACTGAAATGTTGATCATGAAAGATCAATCGATGTGTTGCTACGGCGCAGTGCCGCGCATCAACGATTGGGTCAGCGTGAAAATGAAAAACGGCGGCGTGAAATCAGTCATGGATCAGGCCGTCACGCTTTACGGAAAATTGAAAGTCGGTGAAATGTTGGAGAATGGATATCTCGTCGGCATCTACGAAATGGAAGGCGACAAGATGGAGGAGCAGTAATCCGTGGGTGGAACAGGCCTCCGGCCTGTTGATTCCGGCGTCCCGCCGGAATCCGTCCGAGCGCTTCATTGTTTTTGAGGTTCAGCAAAGCAAAAAAACAAAACACTTTGCGCTTCCAGCGTTCGGTTGTTCCAAGTCTCCATTCATTTTCACGTCAACTCACGGAATTTGGCGAGACGCCAAATTCAACAGGCGGGACGCCTGTTCCACCATTATTGTGCGGCCGCTATCGGCACCTGTCCCGGTTGCCGCAAATAATAAATCAGATCGCGCACTTCCTGTTCGCCGAGCGCGTCGAGCAAACCTTCCGGCATCATGGAAAGCTCGTTCTGCCGCAGCGACGCGATTTCGCCTCGCGGGATCGTCACGGTTTCGTTTGCGGTCATCATCGTCACCGCATTTTCATCCTGCGATTTCACGATGCCGGTGAGGACTCGGTCATCTTTAGTCTCCAGCGTGGACGCGCGATATTCGTTTGGAATCACCGCGTTCGGATCCACCATGTTTTGCAAAATATAATCCAGATCGCCGCGATTCGAACCGGTCAAATCAGGGCCGACTTTTCCGCCGACGTCAAAGAGCGAATGACATTGCTGGCAGGTTTTGGAATAAACCAAGCGCCCACGCGACGCATCGCCCGGCTGCGAACCACCGGCGCGATAAATTTTCCGATACTTCTCAATCTCCGATAATTTGTCCGCGCTCGTTTCGCGAATCGCGCCGTAAACTTTTTCCAACTGCTGGTTCACGTCGTCATTTTTCAAACTGCGAAGCTGGCGAATCAAATCTGCGCTCAACTCTTTGCGCGAGACTTTGCCATCGGCCACCGAAGCGAGCAGCGGTTTGGCGAAGGCGACGCGGGATGACAACGTATTCAGCGCGTCACGTTTTTCTGCGGGATCAAAGGAATCGTAGGACGCGATAATTTTCGATGCCGTTTGCGGATCTTCGTAAGAGGCAAGTCCTCGCAAAGCCGCGCCACGCAGTCCCGCGTCGCCGAGCAATTGTTGAAGTAACGGAGCAAGATTCGCGTCTTTCGCGGCGAGCAACGATTCCAGCGCGGTGCGACGCACACTCAAATCCTGGCTCGCATCCATCACGCGTTTGCGCAGTGAGGCGAGCGCGTTGGTGCTGCCGAACGTGAGCGAGAGCGCCTGAACTTTCACGCGCAAATCAGCGTTCCGACTCGCTTCATATTTTGTTTCCACTTTCTGCCAGCCTGGCGGCATCGCGGCGGTGCGTTGACCTTTCAACGCGAGTTGCAATCCATCGAGAATATCAAACTCGCGCTTGTCATCCTGGTTGATGAGCGGAGTCAAAGTTTCGACAATGGCGGCGAATGCTTCGGGCGTTCCCAGAGCGGCGGTGCGGCGAACGGTGAAGTTTAAAATCTTCGGAAGCTTCGTGGACGCGGCCATTTGCAAAGCGCGTTTCGCATCAACGGTGGCCAACGGTTCCGCCGCATACCAATACATCAACGGAAGATTGTGATCGTCGGCGTCTTCAGAATGGGCGTAAAGCGCTTCCAA
>JBBQAX010000222.1:0-7383 GCA_038316905.1 Verrucomicrobiota bacterium
TCCTCCGCCACGTTGAACTCGACTCCACTGACTTCCCAACTTTCATTCAAACCTAATAACTGCTGAAACGTTTTCTCAGGTACCATCCCTAAATCCTAAAAAATATCCCCCTCTCATTCCACTGAAAACGTCGAAGAACCATAAATGTCATCTCCCAATTTCCATTCATTCCCCACTGCGACCACTGGAAACACCAAGACCGCCACGCCGCTTTCTGAATCTAAACGTACCTTTAACTCCACCCTCCCGTTGCCAATGGGCTTTCTGGCCAATACTTGCATCCCTTTGATGCGTGCCGCTGGGTCTCTTTCACTCTCAAAGCTCTTTCGGCTCTGCGGATCGGCGAGCTCCTCCTCTTGCCTATCGGGCGTTAGTGATGCCAGCCAATTGGTGTAATTGGATTGAGCGCGCGCCCAGTTCCATGACTGAAACGTATTTTCAGGAGAGTCAAAGCCAGCGAATTTCAATTGATCTGCTGTCAGATATCCACGCAGATCATCATGGGGCTCCTTCTTCGACGCATCGTCCTCGGTTTGCACCGCCGCTGATTTTTTCTGGTCCGCCATAACGTTCTCGAACGGATTCTTAAGGAGTTCTGAGTGTTCACTGCTTAGACGGGCGATTTCACCGTCTTTGTGGCCGATCATTGGCAGCAACGCGGCGTAATCCGCGGAAAGCTTTCTATGTTTCGCCGCAAGCTCCCGGTGAGCCTCTTTAAGACGGCTCAACTCGATTTGCTGAATGACCCCAAACGCGCCCGCAATCAGTAAAACCGCGAGAGTGAGACTAGGTCGAATGGTGTTCATAATACGTTAAACTCTCGCCTAACATCTAAAGTCGGCGGCGGGTTTTGCAGCCTATCTTGTTTCATATTTTGACCGTAATTTTGGTCTAACCCATTGTCGAGCAAAGTTTTAATTCCAAATGAACCCCGAACAAGATCCGACAAAGGCTGCAAATTTCCCGCGCTTAAGCGAACGATTATTTTGAAGGAACCGCCGCTTTCCAACCTTTGCTCAATTGCCCGCTCAATTCCGCCACGAGCTTTTTGTTCTCCGGGAGTTTCGCGATGTTCACATTTTCGTCGGGATCTTTTTTGTGATCGTAAAGCTCGATGCCTTCCGGCGCTTTTCCTTTTTCCGCCCATTCGATGTAGCGATAGCGATCCGTGCGCATGGCGTAGCCCATCAACTTGCCGCGCGGATATTGGCTGAACGCCGCGGTTTTCCACTCGCGCTTTGGATTTTCCATCAACGGAACAAAACTTTTTCCCTCGAGTCCGTCGGTCGGCGAGAGGCCGGCAAGTTCGCAGAGTGACGGATAAATATCGACGAACTCCACCAGCGCATCCGTCTTTGCGCCGCGCATTTTTTGTTCCGGCGCGCTGATCATTAAGGTCGAGCGCGTGGCGATTTCGAAATTCGTGTGTTTGCACCAGAGGCCGTGTTCGCCGAGTTGCCATCCGTGATCGCCCCACAAGATGACAATCGTCTTTTCGCGCAGGCCGAGTTTTTTTAATTCTTCGAGCAGGCGGCCGATTTGCGCGTCGGTGTAACTCGTGGCGGCATAGTAGGCGTGTTTCAGTTCTCGCGCCATCTTGTCGGGGATCGGGCCGTCTTGCGGCATTCCTTGGTAACCACGCAATTCGCCGAAGTCCGTCAGCGCCATCGGGAAGACGTCTTTTGGCGGATTCGGATTTTTCGCGAGCGTCATGTCTTCGGTGCGATACAAATCGAAATATTTCTTCGGCGCGACGAATGGCAGATGCGGCTTCTTGAATCCGACCGCGAGAAAGAACGGTTTGTCCTTCACGTTGTTTAAAACCTTGATCGCTGCGTCAGCGGTTTGGCCGTCGCCGAGCGCGTTGTCGGACACATCGGGCGATTCCCACGCTACGCCTTTGCCTGCAATTTTTACTTTTCTGGGAACTTTTTTCCGACTTTTGCTCGTGCCACCGCCGGAACCGACGGAACCGACGGAGTCCGTGGTCCACGATTGCGGATCGTCCAAACCGCCGTGATAAATTTTCCCAAACGACTGCGCAAAGTAACCGTTGTCTTTAAAATGCTGGGGCAGGGTGATGACGTCGGGAATCGTTTGCCGAAAATGATCTTCCAGATTGTAAACTTTCGTGGTGTCCGGGCGGCGTCCGGTGAGCAATGAAGTGCGCGACGGCGAGCAAACCGCTTGCTGGCAATACGCGCGATTGAAGAGCAAACCACTTTTGGCGAGCGCGTCGATGTTCGGCGATTTAATTCCTTTCACGCCGTAACAGCCGAGTTCGGGACGCAAATCATCCACGGCGATGAACAAGACGTTGAATTTTTCGGACGGTTTATTTTGCGCGGAAGCAACGAAAGGGAGCGCGAGAAAAACAAGGAATGATAAAATTTTTTTCATGGGTGCGGGTTTCAGACTGAATCGGTATTCGTGTGGTTACAATAACGACATGATTCGATACCAGCAGGTGCCCGGCAACTTTTTGATGGTGATGGGGTTTACTTGAACACAGCAGGTAGAGTTCGGCGCATGTGAGAATCTCAGTGGCAAAGAGCGTTTGCCGATTTTTTCTCGACGTGTAAGCTGACCGCCTAAAAACGAAGCTGACTGCAAAATTATGGCCCAATTTTCTTACAAAGCGCGACGCCGTTCCGGTGAGGTCGTGCAAGGTGTTTTAGAGGTCGCTGATCGTTCCGCCGCGCTGCTGCAAATTGAACGGCTTGGATTGTTTCCGGTTTCGGTCGAGGCGCCGAAGGGTGTTGCCGTCGCAACGATGGATCGGAGCGGCGGAACATCATCGCGCTCGGGAATTTTACCTCCTGCTTTCCGGCAGTTTTTCAATCGCAAACGTTCTCCAAAACTACAGGAGCTCGCCACGTTCACCACCCAGATGGCAAATCTTCTCAGGTCGGGCATGCCTTTGACAGTCGCGCTGACAAGCATGACGCATTTGGAATCAAAAGGCATTCCGAACGACGTGACCAAACAGCTCAAGCAGGACGTGATGGAGGGGAAAAGTCTTTCCGATTCCATGGCGCGCCAACCTGTGATTTTCTCCGAACTTTATATCAACATGGTGCGTGCCGGCGAACAGAGCGGGGCGCTGGAAGCGGTGCTGCGCCGCATGGCAGAACATTTTGTGCGCTTTGCCGAGGTGCAGGCGAAGTTCAAGTCCGCGCTCATTTATCCGGCATTCGTCGTCAGCATCGGCGTCATGATCGTGGTGTTTTTCATGACGTTCATGCTGCCCCGATTCATGTCGATTTTTACCGGCTTGAACGTGCCTCTCCCGATGTCCACGCAAGTGCTGATCGGAACCAGCAATTTTGCGCGCGATTATTGGTGGCTGTTTCTTTCAATCGTGATCGCGGTAGGAATTGTTTTTAACCGTTTCAAATCCACGGAGAACGGCAAACGCACGATTGATCGATGGAAGATGAATGCTCCAATCGTCGGCAAAGTGGTGAAGTTGAATTTGTTCGGTCAATTTGCGAGAACGCTCTCGACGTTGTTGGAAAACGGCGTGCCGGTTTTGGTGGCATTAAGGATCACGGAGCAAGTCATTCCAAACCGGATTTTAAAGGAAGCGATTGCGAAGACGCGTGAAGAAGTCACGGACGGAAAGACCATTGCCCAACCACTCGCTCGCAGTAATTTGTTCCCTCGTCTGATGGTGGATCTTGTAAAAATCGGCGAGGAAACAGGGGATGTGCCGGGAGCGTTGGGGAATCTCGCGGATACCTATGAAAGCGAGTTGACGGTCGCGTTACGCACGATGACCAACATGATCGAGCCGCTTATGATCGTAGTGATGGCATTGGGAGTCGGTTTCCTGTTGTTGAGTGTGTTGTCGGCGATGTTTGCAATCGTCGGAAATGTCAGCCGTTAAGATGAAGTTAAAATTCAAATTTGGAAGGGCAGGGCGGCGGGCCTTCACGTTGGTCGAGATCATGATCGTCGTTGCGATCATTGGGATCGTCATGGCGATGGGAATTCCCTCGATGGTTCACGCTATGAAGAAGGAAGGTCTCCGAAAAGCGGTGAGCGATATGGTTGAGGCATGTAGCAGTGCGCGGGCAGACGCAATTCTCAAAGCTCACACGTCCGATGTGGTGATCCGACCAAAAGACCGCACGATTTCGGGTGGGACCTTTACCGCCACCGTGCCCGAAAGCGTGTGGTACGAAACGCTATACGTGAATTTTGCGGAATTCAGAGACGATGTTGAGGAGATAAGAGTGCATTTTTACGCAAATGGCACCTCTGATGAATTCACGATTGTTTTCAATTCCGATGAAAACAAACGCATGCAAATCGATTTGGAGGTCGTGACGGGATTGGCAGACGTAAAACCACTGAAATGAAGCTACACGCCCTCGTAAATTCTCGGTTGCTGAAAGCATTTACGCTGCTGGAAGTGATGATTGCATCCGCAATTTTTTTCATGGCGATGTTTTCCATCCTTGCGTTGGTCAGCCAATCGCTACGTGGCGCTCGAATGCTCACGCGTGACGCGCCTACGCCTGGGATGGCTGCGGCCATGTCAGGCTTTGTGCTCACAAACAAACTAGACGAAGGCACGGACGATGGTGATTTCGGAGATTCGTATCCTGACTACACGTGGACCAGTGATACGGTGCTTTATGCCACAAACGGTTTATTCCAAGTCGATTTCGCGGTTCTACGCGACGGTAAGATTGATTCCTCCATGAGTGTCTTGATGTTTAAACCGGAATCAACGGTCGGCATCGGCGTGCGCAGTCAATTCCAGAAATGAAACAAAGCTCAAAACGCGGATTCACGCTTTTGGAACTGATGATCGCAACGGCGATTTTTTCTGTCGTGATGATCGCGATTTACTCCAGTTGGTCAGCTATCGTACGGGGGTCGAAAATGGGGTTGGATGCAGCCGCGGCCGTGCAACGTTCACGGATCGCGATGCGCACGATTGAAGACGCGCTTTTGACGACTCAGCTCTACACGGAGAACATGCAGCACTACAGTTTTTTCGCCGACACAACCGACCCAAAATTCGCAGCGCTGAGCCTCACCGCACAATTACCTGCGACATTTCTCGGCTCGACTTACTTTGGTGATGAAACCGTGCGCCGCGTCACCTTTTCGGTGGAGGAGGATCCGAATGGTATTCGGCAACTCATGATGAGACAAGCACCGCTCCTCCGCTTGACCAATGACGCGATGTATTCCGTTGCGCTGGCTCGCGACGTAAATCTTTTCGTCATTGAGTTTTGGGATGCACAACTGGGCGAATGGACGGATGAATTACTCACCACAAATCAACTCCCAAAAATGGTGCGAGTTTCCCTTTCTATTGGGCCCCAGCCGAAATCGACTTCTCAGCCTCTCGACATCACGTCGCGTGTCATTGCGATACCATCAATTGCCGTGCCTGCTGAGATTCAAAAACCTGCAACTGGATCTTGACGTGAGAATAAAATTTCAAAATTCATCGCGAGGGATCGCTCTGATCATCGTGATGCTCGTGATTCTGGTTTTGGCAACATTGGCGGGTGCGTTCGCATTTTCTATGAAGGTTGAGACCACGCTGGCACGGAATGCTGATTACGAAGCCGAGATGGAGTGGCTGGGTCGTTCCGGCTTGGATTACGCGAAGTGGGTCTTGGCGCAGCAAGCGAACTGCCCGAACGAACGTTTCGAAGCGCTGAATCAAGCTTGGGCGGGAGGGCCTGGCGGAGCTTGCTCGTCGAACGGGCCGTTAGCAGGTATCGAGCGCCAAATCCAGATAGGGAACGGCACGATAAGCTGGCAGATCACGGATTTGGAGAGAAAATTTAACATCAACATGGCCGATCAGCCGGTGCTTCAACAAGCGATGACGATTATGGGTGTGGATGCAAGTTTAACCCCGATAATATCGGACGCCGTTCTCGATTGGATTGATCGTGATGAGGATAATCATTTAAGCGGTGCGGAAAGTGACTTTTATCTCAGCCTCAATCCACCTTATGTCTGCAAAAATGGGCCGATGGACGACATCTCGGAAATGCTTTTGTTGAAGGGAGTTTTTGATTTTCCTGAAATCTATTGGGGATCCGCATCAACTAATCATTTAAAGTCAGCCTATCAAGCCCGAACGAGCAATCGTCCTTTTGAGAATCCGGTCGAACCTTCATATCCCATAGGCTTTGTGGACATTTTCACCACTCTTTCGAGCGGAAAACTAAATATTAATACGGCTAGCCTAACGGCACTCCAAATGATTCCCGGAATTGATGAAAGTATCGCAGCTGGAATTATTCAAAAACGCTCCGGATTGGACGGTGTTGATGGGTCTGACGACGACGATCCGTTCCGCAGCGTAGGAGAATTGAATCCTAATAATGTTCCTGGGATGGTAGGCAGCGCGCGAGAGTATGCAAAGTATTGCCAAGTGAGGAGTCTAACGTTCGATGTCCAAATCAACGTTGAACTTAACGGTTTGAGGCGAGTTTATAAAGCGGTGATTCGCCAAGGTGCTAGAGCTGGCGATTTCGTAATCCTTAGGTTTCACTGGCAATAAACGAGAATATTTTGATCGTGGCGACGATGATCGAAAAAAAATGAAAAAAATAGTTGCGATCATTCTCGGGCTAATCTAATTTCTGTGCATCGCAACACGGCGAGAAAGCGATTCGAAAAAATCGAAAAGCTTGCCGGAGTGGGGCGGTAGTTATAAGTTAGCTGTGAGCTTTCTCTAATTTGGAGAAAGATTTTGACAGCATACGAGTATAAGTTAGTATTCGTGTAACAAAACAAAGGTTCTGAGAGGCCGAGTAGTTAGTAGATAATCGGCTCTCGGGTTTTTTGTCCCCAAATAGGGCCAAAACAGCCAAGTAAATAATTTTGAGCGAAAACGCTCTGCTCATTGAAAATTGAATTGTGCGATAAGTTAGAGCCCCTTGGGGTTGGTTGAGTTAGTTTAATCAACCCCGAGTTTTAATCAGATAATTAACAGTTCGAACCTAATCAGTTCGACGAATCAACTAACGTTTATACGGAGAGTTTGATTCTGGCTCAGAACGAACGCTGGCGGCGTGGATAAGACATGCAAGTCGAGCGCTAATTTAAGGGTAGCAATATTCTTAAGTTGGAGCGGCGCAAGGGTGCGTAACACGTGGGTAATTTGCCGTGAAGTTGGGGATAACTTGCTGAAAGGCGAGCTAATACCGAATGTGAAAGTCGAAAGGCATCTTTTGATTTTTGAAGTTGGGGACCGTAAGGCCTGACGCTTCTTGATAAGCCCGCGGCCTATCAGCTAGTTGGTGAGGTAATGGCTCACCAAGGCTAAGACGGGTAGCTGGTCTGAGAGGACGACCAGCCACACTGGAACTGAGACACGGTCCAGACACCTACGGGTGGCAG
>JBBQAX010000223.1:0-7353 GCA_038316905.1 Verrucomicrobiota bacterium
GCGAACCTTCCGTTCGCGCCGAAATGATTTTGCAGAACCACGCGAAGCAGTTGTCGTCGATGTGACCGGCGATGGGAAAAACGATCTCATCGTTTTAGTCCACGACCGTATTTTGGTTTATCCGCAGGAATGAAGTTGTAAAAAAAACCGCATTTTTGTGAATGCGGTTTTCCGTCGAATTCAGCTCTCGAAGGAACTGATCATCCAAAATTATTTCTTCAACTGAGGTGGCGTCGGATGGAAAAATTTCATCGTGAATCCGCTTGCGTTGAAGTTGCCGCCGTAAACTGAGTAATGGAAATATTTCGAGATGCTGTCAAACGGGGGTAGCAATGAGAAATCCGCCCAATCGTTGATCTTCTTTTCGTCTTCAGGAGTCCGTTCGCTTGCAGTTGGGGTTTTTATCAAGTCAGACAAAGTCCTGTCCTCACTTTTCAACACGCTCAGACTCGCCCGCATTTGTTCAACATTGTTGTTGAATCCAAACAGGCCCGAACCCATGCCGCCGACTTTTTCCGCTGCTTCTCCGAATCCCACGGTTTCGGAGAGTGCTTTGGCTTTCGTATCACTGCTGCGCAAATATTCTTCCAACGTAGGCAGGCTCGTTGAGAGAGCCACGTAACCGCCGCTGGCCGAAAAGTTTAAAGTGCGATCCGCCGTTTTAGGATTTGATGCGAGCAACGGAGAAGGCGGCATGGTGTAGATTTTGCGGCCTAGGAATTCTCTTTCCTTAAATGGCGTTGGCGAAAGCAGCGACATTCCGATTTTTAATGCGCCGGCCAATTTTTCCGGAGCAGGGGAACCCAGCAAAAAGATCGATGGTGGCGAATTCAATTCTTCGAGCGATGTGGTTGCCGGCTTTTTTTGGTAATTGATGAAGTCGTCTCCAAGATTGCCAAGCAACTCCTTTTTCAAATCGTAATTTGGATCTTTATCTTTTCCTGCCGATTCAAAAATCAAACCGAAAGCTCCCCCAACCGCTGGAGAAATGTCGGTCAACATTGCTTCAAGACCGTTCCATGCTTTCGGCAAATTCAAACGCCAGCGGACGAACTTCGTGACGTCAGCAGGAATGAAAACGGGTGGACTCGCTTCCTTGTTATCCGCGACGAGGATTTTGAAAATTCCAGAGCGCTGCGCTTCTGGTATTCCGAGCGAAAGTTGCATGGTGCTTCCTTCAGGAGCATTGCGATAACTGAATGCCGCTGTGTTCAACCCCCCAATCCCGGTTGCGGAAACAATTTTGTCGGGTTGCGGCGCGAGCGGATTGTCGGAGGGTTTGTCACCCGCCATTTTTGTGAAAACTTGCACGAACGGTTTTACGTTGAGCCAGACATAAAAGGGGGCATCGCGGAACATCGCATTGTGATGTGATTCATAAGCAGCTTCTTCCATCAACGAAGGTGCCAACCCACCGGTTTGATGAACCAAAACTTTTTCAATCACGTTTGCTGAATTGCCCACCACCAGCAACGAACCGGATTGACCCACCAGAATTTCCAATTTTCTTCCAGGTGCCTTTGGCTCAGCGCCTTCCTTTTTCGGAAAAACAGCTTCAAACAATTTGGCGATGTCATCGGTTGACGTGATCAAGGTTGTGAACTCGATGTCACGCAGCTTTTCTGTCTTCAATTGTTTGCCGGAATCGATCCATTTCTTTTTTACCGTTGCGAGATTTGTTTTCAATGAAGCGCTTTTATCTTTCGTGTCCATTAATAGAATCCAGCCCGGCGCAGGATTCGTCGTTCCTTGCCAGCCGTTTTGTGTCACTGCAAAAGTGAACTGACCTTGGGCGAGATCTTTGTAATCGGAAAACTTTATGCCCAATTCCTTTTCCAAAGGCGCGACCATATCGGCCTTAAACTTGGTCATAAATTTATCCTTGAACGCTTTCATGGATGGATCGTTCCAGAGCTGGGTCTGTGGCGAATCTTTCAGAACGCCGCAGAACTTCGTGACATCAGGAACGCTGACCAGAACCAGCGTGTCGTTGGGTAAAAGCTTTTCCGCCGAGGGAACCTGCGCCGTAGAAACCAGTGCGAGCGCGAAGAGTGCGGCAACGAACAAAGATTGTTTTTTCATGTGGTTGGAGTGTGACTTGGAACTGTTTGACTGCGTGTGCGGAAATTATCTCTCGGTCGATTGGCTGATTCGGCTCGGTGGTTCGAGGTAACGGAACGGATTGCTTGGATTGTCATTATCGTAAGAATAAGCGTCGCGGTGGTTGAGGAAAAACTTCACCAACTCGATTGGAATTGCGAAACCAAGACCTTCGCCAAAAGTGATTTTCATGTTCGTCACGCCGATCACTTCGCCGCGCATGCTGAACAATGGACCGCCGCTATTACCCGGATTGATTTGCGCCGTCGTTTGCAGATAAAGATCGCCCTCCATCTGGCGCGTTTTCGTGCTCATAATTCCTTCGGTGACAGTGCGTTCGAGGCCGAGCGGACTGCCGATTGCGAAAACGCGGTCGCCGACCGCGAGCGCCTCGGAATCGCCCAGCGAAACGCGGGCGAACTTTGGCGCGTCTTTGTCATCGATTTTCAGCAACGCGAGATCAGCGAATTTATTTAGCGCGATAATTTTCACCTGTTTGTAACTGCGACGTTCGAGATCACCATTTTTCTGGTGGTAAACTTCGATCGAGATTTGAGTTTCGCCTTCGATGACGTGGAAATTGGTAATCAAAAAACCTTCTTCATTGATGATAAATCCTGAGCCGAGCCCGCCGGGGGTGCGCACTTGGACGACTGATTCTCCAAGCTGATTGACCAGTTCGCGCACGCTGCGTTCTGGCGGCGGTTTGGCGGACGTCGTGAACAGACCCTGACGTGTTTCGACGGGAGGAGCCTGAATTTGGGGCGCCGGAGCTGGCTTGGTTTCAATCACCTTTTCATCACCTTGCAAAATTTTTGTGATGCGATTGCGCGGAACAACCAGCGAAGTGTAACCGATGTCGATGACGACGTGATCGCGTTTCTCCGTTAGGATGGTTCCAGTGATGGAAGCTTTGTCTTTTAATTGAACGGTGGCTGCGTGCGCCACGGGCCATCCCGACAGGAGGAAAATGCAGAGTAAATTCAGAATTCGCATGAGAGCATGATACCTTTGTGCTCCTAATTGACAAGCTGTGCATCGGAAAGTTCACCCATTCTTTCGCGAAGATTTTAATTCCTTCAAATCATCGGGAGTATTGATGTTGATCAATTCTGATTTGAGTGCGCTTCCAGGATGAAATTTTCGGGCCCGCGTCTTCAGCGAAAGATTTTGCAGTGAGTATGCTTTTTCAAGGATTAGCTGTTCGATGATCGGCAGAGCATCGCGAGTTATCAGGAATGGAAATCCGGCCATGTCATCGACCCAGGTGAAAAGCGACGTTTCATCCCGTCGATAACGATCCAGCAATTGTGCGAGCAGCGTATGAGAAATTTGCGGCATGTCGCAGGCGAGAAACAGAACAGCGTCGGTTGAGGTCGTTTGCAACGCCGTGAAAATCCCGCCTAGTGGGCCGCAACGCGGAATAAGATCGTGCCGAATGACACGGACGGGAAATTCCAAGTTTTTAGCAACGTTGCGGATATGCGTCAGAAAAGTTTTTCGCCCAAGGCGAAGTTTTGATTTATCGCGACCCATGCGTGAAGCGAGCCCCCCGGCAAGAATGCAAATCTCTATTTTTGATTGCGAACGTATGGATAGCTTCCGACGTCGTTTCTGGACGGATTGTGGCCGAATCTTGTCATCATGCGGACTGGCGAGAGAACGCTTCTTTGCCTTTGTTTTCATCAAAAATCAGTTGCTACATGGACGAACTTTGCTAGTTTGCAAAGCCCTTTCGCCGGACCTCGGTTCTGCGGTTGGATAGAACGGCCTTCAAATCTGTCTTCGTGTGAAGTCGGGCGGCCACAATAACATCAAAATAAATCCCGTTTTCCGCGGGATGGCTCAGGAAAAACTCCGGGTCTTTAACAAAAGGAAACATGATCAGTATTGGCGTAAAAGAACTATTGGATGCAGGTGTTCATTTTGGACATCAAACGAAGCGTTGGAACCCGAAGATGAAACCGTTCATTTTCGATGCCCGTAACGGTATTCACATCATCGACCTCAGCAAAACTCTCACGCAGCTCGAAGCCGCTTGCGAATTTCTGCACCAGACCGTGACCAAAGGCGGAAGTATTTTGTTCGTCGGCACGAAGAAGCAGGCGCAGGAAGCCATCAAGGAATCCGCTAAATCCTGCGGGCAACTTTACATCACGGAACGCTGGCTCGGCGGAACGTTGACGAATTTTCAAACGGTCAAACGCTCCATTTCTCGCATGAAACAAATCGAGAAAATGGAAGCTGACGGCAGTATCAACCAATACGGCAAACAGGAACAAGCGGTGTACCGCCGTGAAGCCACCCGCCTTTTCAAAAATCTCGACGGTATCCGCGTGATGGAGAAATTTCCGTCCGCGATGTTCGTGGTGGACATTAAACGGGAACACAACGCGATCGCTGAAGCGCGTCGCTTGAAAATTCCGATCGTCGCCATCGTCGATACGAATTGTAATCCTGATTTGATCGATTACCCGATTCCTGCGAACGACGACGCGATTCGTTCCGTCCGCGTGATTTTGGCGACCGTGGTTCAAACCATTGTTCAGGCAAAGGCCGAATTTGATTCCAAACACGCTCGCCGCAAATCAGAAGAAGCGGCTGCCAAAGAAGCGGCGTCGGCTCCAGCTGCTGCTCCCGCTCCAGCGGTGACAGAAGCTCCGGCTGCAACCGTCGTTCCGGCTTAATTTCCCTTCAACACGCGAGAGGAATTAATTCCTCTCGCGTTCCTTTTTTACTCTCAACAATCGATTTAAATTTTAATTATTATGGCTGAAATTACTGCTGCCTCAGTGGGCAAACTGCGCGAAATGACAAACGCAGGTTTGATGGATTGCAAAAAAGCTTTGACCGAAGCAAACGGAGACATCGACGCTGCCGTTGATCTTCTTCGCAAACGTGGTGCCGCTTCCGCTGCAAAGAAGGCATCCCGCGACGCGAATGAAGGGGTCATTGCACAACACATTCAACCTGGCGCGAAAGTTGGCGTGCTCGTGGAAATCAATTGCGAAACCGATTTCGTGGCGCGCAACGAAACGTTCCGTGCCTTTTGCGATGACGTTGCAAAAAGGCTCGCCGCAAATCCGAATGTCGATTTGGAAGCGGATCGCACAGCACAGGTTGGAAAGATTGGCGAAAACATCAAGATTTCCCGTTTCCATCGTTTGGAAGTGAACGGCAATGGTTTGGTCGCCGCCTACATTCACACCGGTGCAAAAGTGGGCGTGCTGGTCGAAGTGGGCGCTGGCAAACAAGAAACCGTTGCAGGCGAAGAGTTCAAACAACTCGTGCGTGACATCACGTTGCAAATTGCTGCCGCGCATCCGACCTCAGTCTCGCGCGACCAAATCGATCCTGCGTTGGTCGCGAAGGAAAAAGAAATCGCTGCTGAACAGGTGAAAGACAAACCGCCTCAGGCCATGGCGAAGATTATTGAGGGGAAACTTGAAAAATTCTATCAAACCTCTTGTCTGGTGGATCAAGGATTTGTCAAAAAGAATTCAGAAATCAGCGTTCGCGAACACGTTGCCAGTGTTTCCAAACAGCTTGGTGATGAGATCACGATTCGCAGGTTTGTTCGCTTTCAGGTAGGCGAAACACCCGCCGCGTAAAAGATAATTCCAAAAGCAAAAGCCGGCCTTCTCGAAGGCCGGCTTTTTTGTTCTCAGCAAGGCAGTCGGAGTTCTTCAAAATCCGCATCTGACGCCAAGACGGAATAAACTGATGTCCTTGGATTTGTCGGCGAACACTTCACGGAAATCAAAAAAGATCCCTGTTTTAGCCTTCCAACGATATTCCACGCCGAGGCCGAGGTGACCCGTCCATTGCGAAACATCTGACCATTGTCGGCCGAATCCTGCAAAAGCGTAAGGCGCAAGCGGGACGGCAGAGAGAGGAAGTCGGCCAATCAGACTTAAATCCAAATGATTCGGAAGATCAATCTCCTCGACGTAAGTGTCGGCTCCTACACCGAAGTGTTCAGTAAAGAAGTAGTTCACCCCGACACCAATGCCGATCTCGCTGTCATCAAAATCTTCCCGGTCTTTTGATCCCCAGGTCCCGAATGCTTCATAGTTCAATTCCCGCGTGCTAAAGCTGCTGTTACCAAACGTAACTGAATTGGAGGTGAAGAAGGTCAGCGCGAGTGCGGCGGTGAGCAGTGTTTTGATTTTCATAATTTTTAAACTGGAGCCTTTGGACGTTTTGATTTCTTTCGTGTTCGGCGTGTCTCTGAGCGCATTTTCGTTCAGAAACGTGAGCGACTTTGCGCGAGACGGGTGCTTCCCGGCAATCAGGTGAGACCCATGACTGTTTGCCAAATATTTCCGTAACGCAGGGTCGGTTTTTGGATGAGAATGCAAATCACTTTATCCTAAGAGGATTCTGAGTAGGTGTATTTGAAGTGGCGGTCGTAGCCGCGCTCGCCAGAGCGTGGCGTGGACATTCAATCGACACCACGCTTTGGCGAGCGCGGCTACGATGGTTCGTTGACGGTCACTGAAATCACATCCGTTTTGACTCCGGCAGTTGACGATTGGAAGTGCCGCTGTTAAGAAACACGCCGCCGATGACAAAAACTTCCAAGCCCAAATACCGTCGCATCTTAATCAAACTGAGCGGAGAAGCTTTAGGTGGCGAATCCGGAATGGGCATCGACCCCAAAGCTGTCCGGGACATGGCTCATCAGATCGGCGAGGTGCGAAAGCTCGGAGTGGAAGTCGTCATCGTCATTGGCGGCGGGAACATTTTTCGTGGATTAGCCGGTAGTGAACGCGGTATTGAACGCGCGACCGGCGACTACATGGGAATGCTGGCGACAGTAATCAACTCCCTGGCTTTGCAAGATGCGCTTGAGAAAGATGGCGTCGCGACTCGCGTGCAAACTGCGATCACCATGGTGCAGGTGGCTGAGCCGTTCATTCGCCGTCGCGCGGTTCGCCACTTGGAAAAGGGCCGCGTGGTCATTTTCGGTGCGGGAACCGGCAATCCTTATTTCTCAACGGACACCGCCGCCGCGTTGCGCGCCAACGAAATGGGTGCGGAAGTCATTCTAAAAGCGACGAAGGTTGACGGTATCTACGACACAGATCCGAAGAAAAATCCCAGAGCCAAACGCTTCACGCAAATCAGCTACCTTGATGCGCTGCAAAAACAATTGAAAGTGATGGATTCCACGGCGTTCTCGCTTTGCATGGATAACAAAATGCCGATCATCGTGTTTGATTTGTTTAAACCGCACAACTTGAAGAAAGT
>JBBQAX010000224.1:0-7267 GCA_038316905.1 Verrucomicrobiota bacterium
GTTTTATCGGGCGAATAAACCGTCGCGTAAATGCGGTTCGGCGGAAATTTCCAAACACCGACGACCAGTTCCCACGCCCATTCGATGGCTTCCTTTTTGAAATAATTTCCGAAACTCCAGTTGCCGAGCATCTCGAAAAACGTGTGGTGATAGGTGTCTAGGCCGACGTCGTCGAGGTCGTTGTGCTTGCCACCAGCACGAATGCATTTCTGCGTGTCAGCGGCGCGCGGCGGGTTGTAAGGACATTTCGTTTGCCCAAGAAAAATCGGGACGAACTGGTTCATGCCCGCGTTCGTGAACAACAGGTTGGGCGAATCCGGCATGAGCGACGAAGACGGCACGATGGTGTGCTCCTTCGATTTGAAGAAATCCAGAAACGATTGGCGAATTTGTGTGCTGGTCATATCAAAATTTGAATTCGGTAGGGATGCGTTCCACCGCGTTCACAATTAGAACGCCGAAATTACGTGGAAGTTTTCCCACCGAGCGTTGGGAGGATAGGGAAACTCACGCTGCTCGGCGAGTGGAAGTTTGCCCTACGGCACACGCAGACGAAAAACCTGAATCGCATTCGGGCTGATGGAGTTGGTAATGGACCGCACTGTTCCGTTTCCCGTCAGATTAGTCAGCGTCACCCAATTTGTGCCACCAAGCGCATTGGTGGTTTGAAGTGCGTAGCTGGGGCCGGTGGTCCCATTGGTTCCGGTTGCCGTGGCAAACGTGACGACAAAATTACTTCCACTTTGTGCGGTGGACAAGAAACGCAACGGCACAATCGAATTGGAAACAGCGCGAAAATTCAGTGGAGAATTAGTCGCCACGGGAATAAGGCTTGCACCGGAGCGAATCAGCGCACCGGAGCCATCGACGGGTAGATTCGTGTAGGTCACGGTGTCAAAGCCGCCGGAAAAATTAAGGAAGCCGCCACCGTCCAAAGAGAGGAACGGTCCTGTGTTGGTGAACACATAATCCGGCGTTAATCCGCCCGGAATCGAAACCAGATTGGAAGTCCCAATGATAAAAAATTTATTGGCGGTGGCAGTAGATGGCAAATTGGATGGAAAGCTGAAGGTCTTCGTTCCTAAAGGACCGGTGCAGGTGATGGTATGTCCCGGTAGGGCATTTTGAAAATTAGCGCCTGAACTTTCCTTCATTTCAATGAATTGCACGGAGCCGTCGGCATTCGAGTAAATCTCGTTCACCTTCCATGTGTGGAAGGAGGCGTAAGCAGATGCGTGAGGGAAGAAAATCAAGGCACTAGCCGCCATGCCGGTAAGGAATCGAATTGAGTTCATAGGTTTGATTGATGCGGAGTACGATATTGCTCACTTGTCTTTCTGACGGTTTCAAAAGTCAAACGCAAGGCTAACAATTTTGCCAGCCGTTTGGAGAGAAAGGTTTTGCTTTCTGCATAAAACTGGCCGGTGCCGTTGAAGTTGGTGCCGCCGACCGTGCGTCACAATATCAATTCAACGCCTCAGTTTTTCCGTCTGCGCCAGCCATGAGATTTCGGCTCCGTTTGATGGAATCCTGGCTAGATTCAACTCGACTTCTTTTCGACCCGCGCTCAAGGTCGCGTCCAGGTAAATATTTTTTTATGGCAAGACTTTTGGTTCAGATGGAGGGAATGGAGAGTCGCCCGATTAATTTACGCTTCGGCGTGAACTGCATTGGCCGCAATTCCGAGTGTGATTTTCAACTCGATCACTTCACAGTTTCATCACGCCATTGTGAATTGATCCTTACTGCCGAAGGCGTGTTGATTCGGGATTGCGATTCGACGAACGGGACATTCGTGGACGGGCAACCGATCAAAGTAGCGCAGTTGCTTCCGGGACAAACGGTGCATTTGGGTGATGTGAAGTTATTCGTTGAGAACGCGGAAGTGACGATTGCAATTCCGCAAATGCAGAAACCCGCGGCGGTTTTGGTTGGTGTTGGATCGCCGGTTGTGATGCCAAACGGCGCGGTAATCTGCTCTCGTCATTCCCAGGCGCTGGCGACTTATCAATGTACCGAGTGCAACGATGTCATGTGTACAAAATGCGTGCGTTCGATGAAACGTCACGGTGGACAGGCGATTCATCTTTGTGTCGTCTGCGGTCAAAAATGTCTGCGAATCAATTCGGAGCCGCCCAAGAAAAAAACTTTCCTCGATACGCTACGCAGAACGGTGAAGATGCCGTTCGAAGTTCTTTCTGGCCGCATGGCGTCACGGAAATAGCGTTCGTCTAAACACCTTCGCCAAACAGGTTTGCCAGACGCGCCGTCAATTTTCGGCGCGCGACGGAATGGGAAAAATATTTCAAACCGAGTTTATAATTTATTTCGGCCCATTCCTTCTGAAGAAGTTTGTTGTTCAACACTTCCTTGGTTTGATCGACCACGCTCTGGCTGACCAGTTGTGTCATTTCGATCGCCTTGAATCCCAGCGGATCAATGTCGCGCGCATAAACAGCGTAGGTATTCACCACGACCGGTTTTCCGAAATAAACCGCTTCCAGAAATGCATTGCCGAATCCTTCGTAGTGACTGGGGTAGGTGACCAAGTCAGCGTGCGGATAGATGTCGAATAACGTGTAGGTTTTTTGCCCGAGTGAATTCACGCCCCGGGTTTCGCTGACGCGATCGGAGATAAAACGCACGTCCAGTTTTGCGTCATCAATCCGTTCGCGGAGCAATTGTATGTAATCGCTGCCTTCATCGCCGGCCGGATGCGAAATGACGAGTTTGGCGCGCGGATCGTTGAGACGGCGCACGAGTTCGATGGCGTGTTCAATTCCTTTGCGGGCGATGACCCGCGTCGGTTGCAGAATGAGGAAATCATCTTCGCGCAGACCAATTTCGCTGCGGAGGTCAGCGTTGTAATCATCGATGCCAACCGGAGGGTTCTCGAAATCAATGATGTTGGGGATAATGGTGGAAGGAATTCCATAACGGCGGGCGAGTTCGCGCTGGGCCATGGAATTAATCACCACATGCTCCACGCCAAACATGAGAGCCGGGGGAAACGCCGCCTGCAAATAATCATTCACTCCATTCAGAGTGAACCGCTCCCGTTCCCAGGAAAAATCGTGATGATGCGCGATGACGGGCAGGGTGGTTTCGGCCATCACTTCGGTCATGGCCAATCCCAGCGGCACATGCATGGGAATCGCCAGAATGTTTTCCGGCACGAGAACTTCGACCTGGAATTTTTCGATGAATCGATACAGCTCATCCTTAAGTCGTTCTTTGATCACTTGAATTTCATTGGTCAAAGTTCTGGTTCGAAAAGCGACGCCAAACATTTTGTTCTGCACCGCCAGGACCTCAGGATGATTGAAGAAGGCGAGGGGCGCGTGATGACTGATTTCCGGTGGTGTATCGAGCAAGCCGGCCATCCAATAACAGGAGTGGCCCATCTCCTTGAAAATGTTCGCCCATTTCCAGGTTTCGAGCGTCACGCCGTCCGTTCCGTGAAATCGCGTGGAAATAAATCCAATGCGCTTTGGCGCGCCCGCCGAGAGAAAACTGGTCGTCATGCCAAAACTATATGCAAACTGCCCGCAGACATGAAATGGCGAAAATAACGAAATGTGCGGAATGAATCGCCTGATGCGAACGATGCACAAAACTGTCATGATCTGTTCATGAACGAGAACGTGAATCACACTTTTGCAAAGGCTCTTTCCAAAGACGCCACCGAATTATTTGGCGCAACTGCGTCAGCGCCATTCGTTTCGCAAGTGCAATTGCTTGTAAATAAATATCGGAAAAAGTTGCCGCAACGGTCGCATTCGAACACTGCGCTTCCCGTGACCGAACGTGACGCATTGCTCATTACCTACGGCGATCAGGTCAAAGAGTCCAACGTCGCGCCGCTGCAAACATTGACTGACGTCGCTAACCAACATCTGAAAGGTGTCGTCAGCGGAATTCATATCCTGCCGTTTTTCCCCTGGTCATCCGACGACGGTTTCTCCGTGAAAGACTATTTCGCAATTGATCCCGCGCTCGGCGATTGGAACGACGTCCGCGAGATGGGAAAGCATTTTGATCTGATGTTCGACGCCGTCTTTAATCACATGTCGGCAGAAAGTGAATGGTTCCAAAACTTTTTGCGCGATGACCCGAAGTTCCGCGATTTCTTTGTCACCGTCGATGGCGAACCAGATTTGACGCAAGTCGTGCGTCCGCGCGCATTGCCTTTGCTCACGGAATTCCAAACCTCCGCTGGAAAGAAAAACGTTTGGACCACGTTCAGTGCGGACCAGGTGGATTTGAACTTCAAGAATCCTGATGTGTTGCTGGTCATGCTGGACGCCTTGTTGTTCTACGTGGAGAACGGCGCGAAATTTATCCGGCTCGACGCCATCGCTTTTCTTTGGAAAGAGATCGGCACGCGCTGCCTACATCTGCCGCAAACGCATCGTGTCATTCAACTCATGCGCCGGGTGTTAAGCGAAGTCGCGCCCGGAGCGATGCTCATCACCGAAACCAACGTTCCGCACGCCGATAATATTTCTTACTTCGGCGATGGAACGAACGAGGCGCAACTCGTTTACAATTTTGCGCTTCCGCCGCTCGTGTTGCATTCGCTCGGCAGCGGCAATGCAGAAAAGCTGACACGCTGGGCGCAGACACTGACATTACCTTCGAACCGCGTGACGTTCTTTAATTTTCTCGCGTCGCACGACGGCATTGGCGTGAACCCCGCGCGAGGAATTTTAAGTGATGAAGAGATCGAAACCTTGGTGGCTCGCACCCTCAGCCATGGCGGGTTTATATCGTATAAGAACAATCCTGATGGCACTCGAAGTCCGTACGAAATGAACATCAACTATTTCGACGCGCTCTCCAGCCCAACTGCAAATGAGCCGATCGAAACACAGGTGAGTCGTTTCCTCTGCGCGCAGGCCATCATGCTTGCGATAGCGGGTGTGCCGGGAATTTATTTCCATTCACTTTTTGGTTCGCGTGGAGATCGCCCTGGCGCAGAGACAAGCGGCATTCCGCGCCGAATCAACCGTCAAAAATTGACACGGGTTGAATTGGAGAACGAACTCAGCAACGGAACCTCGGTGCGCGCCCGGGTTTTTGGCGGACTGAAAACATTGTTACAAACGCGAGCGTCGCAACCCGAGTTCCATCCCTGCTCGCCACAGCAATTATTGGAAATGGATCCCCGCATTTTTGGTGTCGTGAGGACGAATCCCGCAACCAATGAGAAAATCTTTTGCCTGCATAACGTCAGCAATGAGCAAGTCGTCGTCTCGACGCAAGGGAAGGAATTCCTGGGAGCCGCTCCATCCCAGACCTTGGCGGGCACGACGAAAACAGGGGCGGAAAAAAATTCGCTTGAGATCGGACCCTACCAATTTGTGTGGATACGCGGGATCTGAAAGAGTCGTCTCCATCCGCAAAAATTTTGGGGATTCGAGGATCACAGGCGTGAGAAAAAATTTATGCTAATGTTCAAATAACTTATGGACCTTTTTCTTAGCCTTTGCATCGGAATCGGCTTGAGCGCCGCGTGTGGCTTTCGCATTTTCGTTCCACTTTTGGTGATGAGCATCGCGACGAAAGCGGGGCATTTAACTTTGGTGGAATCTTTTCAATGGGTCGGAAGCGATGCTGCTCTAATTACATTCGCCGTCGCGACGTGTCTGGAAATTGCGGCTTATTTTATTCCGTGGCTCGACCACGCGCTCGACGTCATCGCGACTCCCGTGGCGATTGTTGCCGGCACCATTGCCACGGCGTCGATGGTCGGCGGCATGAGTCCGTTTTTGAAATGGACGCTGGCGGTGATCGCAGGCGGCGGCGCGGCCGGTTTGGTGCAGGGAACGACGGTGGTGGCTCGCGGAGCTTCCACCGCCACGACAGGTGGAGCGGGCAATCCCATTTTTGCGGCGCTCGAATTTATTGGCTCAGTCATCATGAGCGTTCTGGCGGTGATCGCACCCATTGTCGCACTCCTTTTTCTCGCGGCGGTTTTGTTTGTCGTATTAAAAAAGTTTGCCTGGAAATTTTTTAAGAAACCTCAAATCAACCCCAACAATGTCGGGCCATGACGGTGCGCGTCGGGGGTGTGACTAAAAGTGAGAGAGATTGGAAAACCTTTGGAGTGCGACGGCACGACGTCGCTTTTCCTGCACACTGGCAAGAGCAAAATCGTTGTGAACTAAGAGACGCTCTGCGCTTTTTCACCGTGCAGCCAAAGCGGGGACATGTCCCCGCAGTCCAAATAGTCAAGCCTCACCCACTTTTAATCTCACACCGCGTCGGGGTTATTAATTTTGACCATTGAATCTTCCAGCCTGAAACGTATTCTGTCGGGCAATTTATCTGACCAATCCAAATTAATTCGGGCGATATGAAACCATTTTTCCAAGGGCTTTTTTCTACTCTGTTTGCGCTGTTGTTTTTTACGGCTTCACTCATAGCGCAGGTGTCCATCGCGGAATTCATGGCGGACAACAAAACCACCTTGGCCGACGAGGACGGCGCATTTTCGGATTGGGTGGAAATCCACAACGCGGGCGGCGCTGCGGTGAGTTTGAATGGTTGGTATCTCACCGACAACGCGGCCAATTTGACCAAGTGGAAGTTTCCGAACACCAACATCGCGGCGGGCAGTTACATGGTGGTCTGGGCGTCGAATAAAAACCGGACGAATCCCGGATTGCCGTTGCACACGAGTTGGGCGTTGAGTGCAGGCGGAGAATTTCTCGGATTGGTAATGTCCGACGGGACAACCATTGTGTCGCAATTCGCGCCTACTTTTCCCGAGCAGTTTGCCGATATTTCCTACGGCGTTTTAAATGGAACGAATGTCTATTTTGGAACACCAACGCCCGGCGCGGCGAACAGCACAAATTCTGTGGCGTTCGTGGCGGATACGAAATTCAGTCACAAACGCGGATTTTATTCGACGAATTTTAATCTCGTCATCACGACCACCACCAGCGGCGCGGCAATTTACTACACGACCAATGGCTCGCCGCCTTCGCCGACAAATGGGGTAATTTATTCCACGCCGATTCCGATCAACCGGACAACGGTCATTCGCGCGGCGGCTTTTAAGAGCGGATTCGAACCGTCGAATGCCGACACGCAAACCTATATCTATCTCGACGACGTGATTTATCAATCGACCAACGGCGTCGCGCCACCGGGTTGGCCGGTTTCGTGGGGAACAAACGTGGTTAATTATGGAATGGATCCTGACGTGGTAAATAATCCGGTTTACAGCGCAACGATCAAAGACGATTTGAAAGCAATT
>JBBQAX010000225.1:0-7184 GCA_038316905.1 Verrucomicrobiota bacterium
CGCCGCCGCAATTTAATTCCATCCCGCCGATTGCAAATTACATCCACGGGAGAGCGACCAATCAGGGTATGGCGATTATGGGCGGAATCGTTTATCGCGGAAACAGGATTCCGCAACTTCAGGGTCACTATATTTTTGGCGATAACATCACTGGCAACGTTTGGGCAAAAAAGTACACAGAAGGCGAGACGAATGGTTCCTTTGACTGGTTGACTTCACTGGCAGGAATTTCCGCGTTCAGTCGCGATCCGATCAACGGGGACGTTCTGGCCGTCAATTTCCATGACGGAAAAATCTATCGCCTCATTTACACATCGCCAGAAGACGCGACGCCATTTCCGGAAACGTTGGCGGATACAGGTGCGTTTGTTGATTTGCTTTCGCTGGCGCCGAATCCAGGGATTCTTCCCTATCAAATGAACGTGCCGTTCTGGTCGGACAACGCGATTAAATCACGATGGTTTTCCGTGCCGGACACAAACGCGAAGATCGGTTTCGATTCTTTGGGTAACTGGACATTTCCGAATGGAACGGTCTGGATAAAACATTTCGAATTGGAACTGACGAATGGCGTGCCGGAGTCGCGGCGGCGCATTGAAACGCGTTTCATCGTGAAAAACGAAAGGGGTAGTTACGGCGTGACCTATCGATGGGACGACTCGCAAACCAACGCGGTTTTAGTAAACGCAGCGGGGAGCAATGAAGAGTTCAACATTCATGATAATGGCAACGTTCGGACCCAGCTTTGGCGTTATCCAAGCCGCCCGGAATGTATGTCGTGTCATTCCCCCGCAGCCGGTCACGCACTTGGGTTCAATACGTGGCAAATGAATTGTGCAGGGCCGGAAAGTGTCGAGAACACGAACCAGATTCAGCGCTTGAGTGACATGGGTTATTTCACCAGCGTCGTCTCAAATCTGAGCGATCTGCCCGCGTTGGCCCATGCGACGAATGCTGATTATTCCATTGGATTCCGCGCCCGTTCCTACTTATCCGCAAATTGCTCGCAATGCCACCAGCCCGGCGGTTCCTATGTAATGGGCGCGCAGTGGAATGGCCTCATCACTACGCGCTTGAACGATACAAAATTGTTGTCGTCGTTGATCAAGCCGAATTCGCCCGAGCATTCAGGCGTGATGTGGCGGTTGTTGGATACAGGAAGCGCCAGGATGCCCGCCATCGGCAGCACGATTTTAGATACCAACGCCATCGCCCTGATGCGCGATTGGATTCAAAGTTTTCCGCTGGAGCCGTGGAAAAATCAGGATATTGGCAACACCGGGCGCGAAGGCGATTCAGCGATGTTCACGAACACTTTTCAGGTCAGTGGTTCGGGAACGGGCATCGGAGGAGCTGCCGACCAATTCCAATTTCTGTATCAGACTTTTCGAGGGAACGGGCAAATCACGGTCCGTTACGCCGGGGGGCTGAAGCCGCTGACACCTGCACACGCCGGGATCATGTTTCGTGAAAGTCTTTCCGACACCTCAAAAAATGCGGCGTTATTGTTTCAACCTGAAAACCAAGCTGTTTTTCAACTGCGAAAAGAAAATGGCGCAAACTCCACCGGTACGTCCATCGCCGTTCCGACAGGCGGCTCACAATGGTTGAGGCTCATTCGAGAAGGGGAGCTTTTCACCGCATTCATTTCGCCCGATGGAATGAACTGGACGGAATTCGAGACACAAACACTGGAACTCGGCGGCGAGACTCTCGTCGGGTTAGTCGCCAGCGCGAACAACAATGCCGCCTTAAGTCTTGCCACTTTTGACAACGTCAGTTTGATGAGCGTTGAAGTTGAGATTGGTGATGGAGAGTTCGAAGCGCCGGCTGACATTCCTATTATCACGGACATTAAATCCTCGGGAAATTCAGTCGCGAAGATCGAGTATTTTGCGGGTGACGAAAAAGTTGGTGAACTCACCGCGCCACCATTCGCTTTTGTTTGGACCAATGCGCCGACCGGTTTGCATGAAATCCGTGCGCGCGTCGCCGACAGTTCTGGAGCCGCAGTCTGGTCTGAGAAGAATTCGGTTTTCGTCACGCTGCCGACTGGCTCCGTGACCACGCTCGACCTTGTGGAATCTAATCATGGAAATTGGCAGGGATCGTTTGGAGCTGATGGTTACGCCATTGCAGCGCATGCCACCAATTTGCCGTTCTATGTCGAATTCGAGATAATGGACGCCTCAGGCGATTGGGTCTGGGAGGAAAACAGCACTCAAGAACGTGCATTGCAAAGAGTGGACTCGGACTTGGGCATTGGTTCAACGTGGCATTCGCCAGAAAGTTTCACGCTCGATTTGAAATTGCTGTACGGCCAATTCCGCCGTGTCTCGTTGTATTTCCTGGATTGGGACGGCAACAACCAGCGCGCGCAAACCGTCGAGATACTTGATTCCAATGATTCCGTTTTAGAGACGGTGACCATCTCCAATTTTTCGGAGGGAAAGTATCTTGCGCTTCTCCTCCGCGGACACGTGAAGATTCGCATCACCGCAACCGGCCCGGGTAACGCGGTGTTGAGCGGCATCTTCTTCGACACGGAAGCCAACGATCCGCCGACTCTTTCGCTGATTAGTCCGAGCGAAGGCAACATTGCGTTGCCGAACGAAATCGCAATCGAAGTTGAGGCCACAGATTCCGACAGCAGCATCAGTAAGGTGGAGTTTTTCTTGAATGGAAACAAACTGGGAGAAATGCTGGAGCTTCCTTATCGACTGGTCTGGACGAATCTTTTGGCGGGTACAAATCTATTTACGGCGAGAGCAGTGGACCAGTTCGGCGCGTTCGCGGTGTCGGAACCTGTCGCCGTAAACGCAACTCTTCCTCTGGCCAACGCGGTTTTCCTGCATGCGGATGAACTCATACAAGGAAACTGGATCGGTGTTTATGGCGCTGAAGGCTATTTCGCCGCAGATTGTGCCACGAATCTTCCTCCATTCTTCAACCTGGATTCAGAACTGCCGCAGAACTACACCTGGATCAATTCCACGACTGACCTTAGGGCTTTACAACGCATTGGAACCGAAAACCGGATTGCCGCCACCTGGGTTGAAACCGAGTCCTTCGATTTCGAGTTTCATCTGAACGACGGAAAAAACCATCGTGTGGCGTTTTACTTTCTGGATTGGGACAATGCCGGACGCGACTTGGAAGTGACTATTTCAGAGGGCGAAACCGGCCGCCTTCTGGACACGCAACAGATTACAAATTTCTACGGAGGAAAATATTATATCTGGAATATGCGCGGGCATCTGAGAGTTCACGTCAAGAAATCCGTTGGCGCGAATACCGTGCTCAGCGGGTTTTTCATTGATCCTGATACGAACACTCCGCCGGTCGTTCGGTTGATTCATCCATTGGCTGGAGCCGTTTTAAATGTGCCGCAACAATTGCTTTTTTCGGTGGACGCCTCCGACGACAAGGCGGTTTCCAAAGTGGAGTTTTTCTCAAACAAGAAGAAGATTGGTGCCTCCAGCTTTCCGCCGTTTGATTTTCTATGGCAAGCGTTGGCTGGCGAAAACACACTTGTCGCAAAAGCAATTGACAGCGACGGTGCGGCCACAGACTCCGAGCCAATACAGATTTCAATTCAGTTGACGAATTCCGCCGCGGAATTCTTAGGCGAGAACCCTGAAACGCAGGGTAATTGGAAAGGTGTTTACGGAAATCTCGGCTACAACATTATCAATGACTTCGAAAATTATCCTGCATTCGCTAACATCTCTATATCTGATCATCGTGAGTTTACCTGGAATTACACTCTCGATGTTCGCGCTCCGCGTCTGGCGTTAAGTCCCGGCCGTATCGCTGCAGTTTGGGTCAATGATACCAACTTCGTGATCGACCTATCTCTGGACGACGGCATTCCCTATAAAGTCAGCTTTTACTGTCTGGATTGGGACCGAGGTGGGCGAGCGCAGACTTTCACGATCCGAGATGCCGTCTCGGGAACGCTTCTAGATACACAAAGCGTTACCAGTTTTGAAGAAGGTAAATATCTTTCCTGGTCTCTTCGCGGTCATGTCACCGTCGAAATCAGTGCAGACGTCGGTAATGCGATTCTCAGCGGTCTCTTTTTTGATCCGTTCTTCACGCCGGAGGAGTTCTGGAGGTGGCTCAATTTCACCTCTGCACAAATCGCTGCACCCGACGTCAGCGGAGACACGGCTGATCCTGATGGAGATGGAATCTCGAACTTGGCGGAATATGCCCATGGACTGAATCCGCTCGCAGCTGATACCGAGCCGCCCCTTCGCGCCGAGCTCGCCGGGAATTCTCTAAGAGTCACCTTTCGCCGTGCCCCAGCTGCTACAGATGTAACGGTCGAGCTTGAAGGTTCCTCGGATCTGATCACCTGGAATCCGATCACACAATTTTTAGACCGGGAAGAGATGCATGGGGTCAGCACGATTACTGTGCGCAGTCTGTTGCCGTTAGAACCCGGCGGGCAGCAGTTTCTGCGGTTGCGAATTCAACGAAAGAAATGACGCAACGGTGGCGATTTCTTTTTTGCGTTTCTCAAGTTTTTCCATAGCTTCCGCTTATGCCATCATTTGACATTGTCTCCGAAGTTAGCTCGATGGAAATCGAGAATGCGGTTAACCAGGCGAAAAAGGAATTGCAGAACCGCTTTGATTTCAAGGGAAGCAAGGCGGAAATCGTCCTGGAGAAGAATGAAATCAAACTCACCGCTGACGATGAATTCAAGATGCGCGCCTTGCATGAAATCGTGATCAACAAACTTTCCAAGCGCCAGATCAGCATGAAAAACATCGACAAGGGCGAACCCGATCTTTCGCCTCTTGGTCATGCGCGGCAGGTTATCAAAATCAAACAAGGTCTTGAAACGCCAGTCGCCAAAGAAATCACAACGTTCATTCGCGAAACGAAGCTCAAAGTGACCACGCAGATCCAGGAGCAACAGGTTCGCGTGACGGGAAAAAGTCGCGACGATTTGCAAGCGGTCATCACGGCAGTACAGGCGAAAGATTTTCCGGTGGCCGTTGGTTTTCAAAATTTCCGGGACTGAACAGTGCTGTCAAAATTCTTTCTGTACCCGACGTAACGACAGTTGCTTTTCACTCGCTGCGGGGCATTGAGAACACACGGGTTCGTGCTTGAGCGGCGTTTGATCTCCGAGCATAATCCGCCCATGAAAAAATTTCTGATGTCTTTAGGGGTCATGACAGTGGCAGTTTTACTGGTGGGTTGTGTCAGCACGGTGGACGGTCACATGAAGCCCGGTGTTCCGTTTGTGAAGGACACAATTGAGGCGCGCTATCAACGATCCATTCCCGAGTTGGTTCTTGCCGCGCAAAAAGTTCTTTCTCGCACGGGTGCGCTGGTTTCAAACGACACCATCAACAACGTGGTCACAGGACGTGTCGATACTCGCACTGTTTGGGTGAAGGTTTCTGAAGTTGAACCCGGCGTGAGCGGCTTAAGCGTGCAAGCCCGCACTCGTGCCGGCGCGGCCGACGTCGCCCTGGCCAGCGAGATCGACAAGCAAATCGCACTGCAACTCACCACCAATCAATAACTTGGATTCAATTTAAACGTGAAAAAGAGCCAGGCATTCTGCCTGGCTCTTTTTCGTTTCCGATTGGCGCTGAGAAACGCTTCGTTCTGCTAGCGGATCGCAACAGAAGGAGATGAGCGTGAAAACTTCAAACTGCCGGCCAAATTCCACAAAAAAATTAGCGGCGCTTTTTCAAGTCGCCGCTATGGAGAGAATCTTGCGCTAATTTTATTTCTTAGCCGCTTCGTAGTTCTTGGTCACTTCATTCCAATTCACCACGTTCCAGAATGCTTTGAGATAATCGGGACGGCGGTTTTGATACTTCAAATAATAGGCGTGTTCCCAGACGTCGCAGCCGAGGACGGGTTTGCCTTCGCAACCGGCAATCGCTTTGCCCATGATCGGGCTGTCCTGGTTTGCAGTGGAACAGACTTCAAGTTTTCCACCATTGACAACGAGCCATGCCCAGCCGCTGCCGAACCGGGTTGTGCCTGCTGCTTCAAACTTTTCTTTGAAGGCGTCGAAGCTGCCGAAAGTTTTGTTGATGTCTTCAGCCAATGCGCCGGTCGGAGCGCCGCCCGCTTTGGAACCAATCATTTTCCAAAACATGGAATGGTTGGCGTGTCCTCCGCCATTGTTGCGCACTGCGCCGCGAATGTCTGCGGGAACCGCGTCGAGGTTGCTGATGAGTTCTTCAACAGACTTGGATTCGAGATCCGCTTTGCCAGCGATCGCTTTGTTCACGTTCGTGACGTAAGCGTTGTGATGTTTCCCGTGATGAATTTCCATCGTTTGCGCGTCGATGTGCGGTTCGAGAGCGTCTTTCGGGTACGGTAAAGGTGGTAGTTCGTATGCCATAATATTTCTTAGTTAGTTTTCCAGTTTGAATTGCCCAATCAGCAAATACCCATTTGCTGCGCGCCAACCTAACAAAGCAATTTGGTGCGCACAAGGGGCAGAATTAAAACAAGAGACACCTGCTCGACCCGTTCGAGTCTTTGTAAAATTCTTTCGAAAAACGGCAACCCGACTTTGGAAACGTTGCAGAAAATTTTAAGCCGCTGGGTTTGCGCGTTTCCGTGGCTTTGGATGAGTCGGCGTGACAGAGAACAACGATTCCGGGTGAACGCCCCAATTCTATTTGGCAAACGCCCGTTTCACCGATAAATTTTTTCCATGACCGCCACAGAAGAACGCCAAATCAAGAGCCTGATGAAAGACGCCGTTGTTGAAGTTCTCCAAGAACGCCACGATCTTTTGCGCGAAGCGTTGCAGGAAAGTTTGGAAGACCTGGCAATGTTTAGGGCCATTCAAGCCGGCGAAAAATCCCGCCTCACCAGCCGTAAAAAAATCTTCCAACGACTTTCACGCGCTGTGTGAAAACCGCCTTTCGGGAATCGTTTGACGGGGATTTGGCTGCCATTACCGATGCCTCGCTCCTTCGGCGTCTCAGGAAAATGATCGAGCAGGTGGAAGCGGCGCAGACGTTTCAACAGATTCCGAACCTCAAGCGACTCGAAGCCAGCGGCAAATATTATCGCATCCGCATTGGAGATTATCGCGTCGGCTTTGTTTTCGAGCGTGGCACGGTGACGTTTGTGCGTTGTCTCAACCGCAAGGAAATCTACCGTTATTTTCCGTGATGGGCGACATCTCCAGA
>JBBQAX010000226.1:0-7170 GCA_038316905.1 Verrucomicrobiota bacterium
GACTCCCAGACTGTTCATCTTTTCCACCTCTGGAATTAACACGCCAAAACCCTCGCGGAGGCGCGTGACGTCTTCGCGGCGAAAACCGAAAACAATGCTCGTCACCGGCGGATACTCAATTTTTTCAAATGCTTTGAAATCAAATTCGATTTCAGTCTGAAATTTTATGTCCGCCATTTTGTAAGCCGGGGCCGTGAATAAAACAGCTTCGTGTTCCCGTTGCTCTTCCTGGCCTGTGCACAAATGTTTTACGATCCAGCCATCGTTTGCCTGTTTGATTCCCGTCACGGGTGATTCCAGCAAAATTTCGTCGCAAAGTTGTTCCGCCAGTTCATCGGTCAAAACCTGTAAGCCTTCGTCGAAAGAAAATTTTTTCGCGTTCTGTTTGGAAACTTCACCGCGCCGTTTGCGTTCGCGCGCACCGAAAAACTGTCCAACCAGCAACGAACCGTAGCGTTGCTCCAGAGCATGAAGTTTGGGAAAGGCTTCTTTGACGGAGAGGCGCGTCGGGCTTCCAGCGTAAACTCCGGCGACAAACGGGTTGATCGCGTAATCCAAGAATTCCCGGCCAAGCCGACGCAAAACAAAGTGTTCCAGATTTTCTTCAGTATCTGCTGGCGCGCGGCGAATGAATGGTTCGAGCACAAGACGGGCTTTCGCTCGCGCGGAAAAGAGCGGCGACTTTAAAAATCCCAAACCCGAATCCGCCATCAACACCGGTTGCCCGTTGCGGACGATGTAGCGATTGGATGCGCCGGGGTCGGTGTAGAGTTTTCGTTTATCTAACTTCAGATCCCGCACCAAGGATGTCACTTTTGGAGACGTTTCCAAAATGGTGTTCGGACCGGATTCGGCCAGATACCCGTTCAGGCGCGTTGATTGAATTACTCCGCCGACCCGCGCCCCCGCTTCATAAATTGTGACTGGAATATTTTTCTGTTTCAGCCGGAAGGCGGCGGTTAATCCGGTGATTCCGCCTCCAATGATTGCGACTGTTTTCATATAGTCTTGGAGAAACGTCGTTCCGTTAGTTTCGGCAAATATGCGTCGAAACGCATCGCGATGTTGCGGATCAGCAATCGTCCAAGTTTCGTCACTTGCAATCCAGTCGGCATTTTTAAAATGAGTCCGTCCGCTTCCATTTCGTCGAGCGATGCGATTTCGTCCGCGAAATGTTCTGTGAAATCGATTCCGAGCAATTGCGACATCGCGGCGTAATCGAGGTTCAGATCGCACATTAAACGCATGATGGTTTGACGGCGGATTTTATCTTCGTGGGTCAGAATATAACCTTTGGCGAGAGGTAAATTCCCGCTGTCCACGGCGCTGTAATACTCCGGAAGCTCTTTGCGATTTTGCCAGTAAATGTCGCCCGCTTGCGAAATGGAGGACATGCCGTACGCGAAAATATCGGTTTCGCCGCAGGTGCTGTATCCCTGGAAATTGCGCTGCAATTTTTTCTCACATTGCGCAATCGCCAGTTCGTCATCCTCGCGCGCAAAGTGGTCCATGCCGATATAGACGTAGCCTTCGGAAGTCAGTTTCTCGATGGTGAGCTTGAGCATCGCAAGCTTGATTTCGGGTGTCGGCAAAATTTTGTCTTCGAGGATTTTCTGCGACGGCTTGATCCAGGGAACATGAGCGTAACTGAAAACAGCGAGGCGATTTGGCTTCAATATTAAAACTTCTTCCAAAGTTTTTGCAAACGTCCCGGGGGTTTGATGCGGTAATCCGTAAATCAAATCGATGTTGATTGATTTGAAACCAGCTGCACGCAGCCAATCCACTGCCATTTTTGTTTGCGCAAACGGCTGGATGCGATGCACCGCCTTTTGCACGACGGGATTGTTGTCTTGCACGCCGATGGATGCGCGGTTGAATCCGATTTCGGCCAGCGCTTTGATGTGTTCGCGCGACAAGCGGCGCGGATCAATTTCCACGCCAGCTTCGATCTGAGGCGAGAAAATGAAATTCTTTTTGATAATCTCACCGAGCCGAAGCAATTCCGTCGGCGCGAGAAATGTGGGCGTGCCGCCGCCGAAATGAAGCTGCGCCACTTTACGCTTCGGATTCATTTCCCCCGCGAGCAACGCGATTTCTTTTTCGAGGTAATCGATGTATTTGCCGCTGACCTTTTGATCCGTTGTGATGACGGTGGTGCAACCGCAATACCAACAAAGCGTCTGACAAAACGGCAGGTGAAAATAAAGTGAAAGATCGCGGTCGCTCGCAGCGCGTTCGCGGATTTTTTCGCGCAACATGGCAAAATCCACTTTGTCGGTGAATTGCGTGGCTGGCGGGTACGAGGTGTAGCGCGGGCCGGGAACGTTGTATTTGCGGATCAGGTCCAGATCAACGTGAAGAGCACTCATTTGAAATTTTGAACGGTCGTGACGAGTGCTTCGATGTTTTCCAGTTTCGCGGTCGGAGGAACGCCGTGGCCCAGATTAAAAATATGTCCGACCGCTCCGCGCATTTCGTGCAGCAAACGGTCGGTTTCTTTCGCAACCATTGCAGGCGTGGTGGTGAGCAGAAACGGATCTAGGTTACCCTGCACGCCCATATTTTGCGGCAACGCGCAGCGGAACTGGCGAAGATTCATCGTCCAATCGACGCCGAGGATTTGCGCGCCCGTGCGAACAAGCGCATCTCTGCTTCCATGCGCGCCTTTGGAAAAAACAATTACCGGAACTTGCGCGCCCAGGGAGTGAACAATTTGCGCGATCCACTTGAGCGAGGCATTTTCAAAATCGTTGGCGGCTAAAAGACCGCCGGAGCTGTCAAAAATCTGGATTGCGTCCACCCCGGCATCGATCTGCATTTGGAGAAATTCTGTCACGGCGGTCGTGAGTTTTCTAAGCAGTTGATCGAACAACGCGCGATCGGAATAAAAGAGTTGCTTTGCCTTGGTGAAAACCTTCGCGCTGCCGCCTTCCAGCATGTAGTTGGCGAGCGTCCACGGTGAACCGGCGAAACCGATCAGCGCAGTTTCGCCTAACGCTGGCTTGATCAAAGCGAGTGCCTGGGGAACATAGGCGAGCCGTTCCGGCAACGCGCTGATTTCCAGCTTTTCTATGGCGGAAGCGGAATCGAGAATAAATTCCATTTCCACGCCGCCGGTGTCGCGAAACCGATATTTTTGTCCCAATGCTTCGGGGATGACGAGGATGTCGCTAAATAAAATTGCGGCGTCAAAACCAAACCTGCGAATCGGTTGCAGTGTAACTTCCGCCGCGAGTTCCGGCGTTTGGACGATTTGTGTGAACGAATATTTTTCCTTAAGGGCGCGATATTCTGGCAAACAACGTCCGGCCTGACGCATCAACCAAACGGGCGGACGATCCACAAGTTTGCAGCGACACGCGTTGAGAAAGCGTCCTCGCGCGGTGAGATGATTGTCCGTGAATCCTGCTGTTCCCCAGTCTTCAAATGTGGTGGTTTGAACATCGGCCTGTTCTGCAAAAGTTCCTGCATTCATTGCGGAAGCGTAAGTGTGGACAACGAGTTCGACTTCTCATCCATTGACCATGGCTACCCGTATTTTGTCTTTTCGATATTTTTGCGCCAGACAGGCAAAAATCTCATGCGGCTCAATGACCGCGAAGAAGTAGAACGACGCCAATGACGGCAATGCTCGCGCCGAAAAGGGATTTCATCGTCGGGCGTTCGTTTTCCAGAATGTACGTGAAAGGAATTGCAACGAGGGGGGTCAGGGCAACGATCGGAAGCACGATTGCGGTCGGATTATTTTTCAACGCCCATTGGAAGCTGGAGACGCCAAAAGTTTGTCCGGCAAGACTCGTGGCAATTACCCACGGCCACGCTGCGCGCCACCTCGATTTGTAACCAGCTGCGACCACACCAGTGGAAATTGCTTCTCTGATTCTTGTCCAACGCGTGCATAGCACCAGGACCACCGCGACCAGCAAGCCGCCCAGCACGCGCGCATAAGCTGCGCTGAAACCATCCACGTTTTCTCCTGCATTTTGTGCCACTGCGTAAGCTTTTCGACTCAGCACCGCGCCGAATCCATTTCCAAACGCGGCTAAAATTCCAAGACAAACTCCCGCCAACTGTTGCCGACTGACGAATAACTTACGCCATGAAATATTTTTTTCGTTTGGCCACAATGCCAGGGCCAATCCGACAAGAATCAGAGCGATCCAAACGGACTGGCGGAAATGCAACATTGTTCCCAGCCAAAGCCATTCAACCAATGCCGCGAAAGGAACCGACAGACATTGAATCAACAACACCGTCAATCGGGAACCCAGGCGCGGAAGCGTTTGGAAGAAAAGCCAATCGCCCAATCCGACACCGATAACTCCGCTGAGAAAAAACGCGGACGCTGCGTTTTTAGAAGCAATTGCTCCAATCGAGTGAGTGTAAATTCCGAGCAGAATTGTTGCGATGCAGAGCCGGTAGAAATTTGCTTCCACGCCGCCGAAAATCTTTGCGCAGCGATAGCCCGTGACGGCTGAGAGCGAAAAGAAGATGGTGGTGAGAAATGCGGGGAACATTATCGGTTGCCCACTTTATGCAGGTTCAACATTTTCAAATGTTGCTGCAAACGAATTGATGGTTCTCATCGTTATTTGGCGAACCCGGACTCTTTTTTGCGATTCCTGATTTCTCCCACGGCAGCAATAAACGTCCAGTATCCAACAATGCGTGGTTAGATGTCTTCTTTGAATGCAGTTCAATCACACCATGAAAGTAATTTGTTTCATCGTCCTCTCGTTGTTTCTCGCCCAATCCGGATTGTTGGCGCAAACGAAGAACACCAATGCACCCCTCAACCACTGGCTCGGTGAACAATCGACTGCGTCTGAGCCGTGGGATTTAGGCGGTCAATTTCGGGTTCGCCTCGAACATAAAGAGAACTTTGCCACGCCAGGAAGAGGTGCGGTTGATTTTCAGGATCGCGGCGGCAATTCGGATAACACATATTTTTTGTTCCGAGAAAAATTTCATGCCGGTTACAAAATGGATTGGCTGACGATTTATGGGGAAGCACGTGACAGCCGAACCGCACGTGACGAGCGCAAACCACATCCCGAAACCGATCCGCTCGATTTGCATCAGGGGTATTTGCTGCTCGGCAACGCCAAGGAATTTCCGCTCACTTTAAAAATTGGACGGCAAGAGCTTTCCTATGGCGATGAACGGCTCGTTGGCGCGTTCGATTGGAGCAACATCGGGCGCGTCTTCGATGCCGCGAAGTTGCGCTATGATACTCAAGAATTCTGGGTCGATGCCTTTGTCAGCCGAGTGGTTTTGACAGACCCGGATCATTTTAATGAAGCCAACGATTACGATTTTCTCTCAGGAATTTACGCGTCCAGCAGAACGCTTGTTCCAAAAAATGAAGTGCAAACTTATTTCCTCGCGCGGAATGTCAGCCCGGAATCCCCTGCTGCAATCGGGGCAGGATTGCCTGCCTTCATGACCGGCGCTTCGGCGCGCGACATCTATACTCTTGGGCTGCGCGTGAAATCCCTGCCCGGTGAATTTGGCCCGTGGGATTACGATGCGGAACTCGCCGCGCAAACCGGGAACTTCCGTTCAGGAGGCCGTCGCTTGGACCATGAAGCGTTCGCAGCGCATGTCGCGGGCGGCTACACTTGGACAAACTTTTTCGGAAAACCACGCGCCGGACTTGAATACAATTACGCGACGGGTGATAGCGATCCGGCCGACGGGAAGCACGAAACTTTTGATAATCTGTTGCCCACAAACCATAAATTCTACGGTCACATGGATTTTGTTTCCTGGCAGAACATTCACAACGCGCGCTTCACAAGTTCGGTGAAGCCGTTGAAAAACCTGACGCTGACGGCTGATTATCACGCGTTCTGGCTCGCGGACAAAAACGACTCTTTCTATCAAGTTAACGGTGCGGCGCGAAACGGCGGCGGTTACGGAATCAATGCGAACGCGGGCAGTTACGTCGGTTCAGAAATTGATCTCATCGCCACCTACAACGTTTGCAAGGGAGCGGTTGTGCAGGCCGGGTACGGACATTTCTTCGTTGGCGAATACGTCAAACAATCTTTGTCCGCGACAAGCGGCGCAACGGATGCCGACTGGGTTTACCTGCAAATGACGGTGAACTTTTGAGAGAGGCAGCACTTTCGGTTCATTGCTCCCGCAGGGTTTGGAATCGCCGAAGAAACATCACCTTTATTGGCAGAGCTAAAAGTGGTGAAGTAATGACAAAGGATGATAAGTCAGCGGCAGGCGGGTCTTGTAATCTCGTCTCACGTGACGATTTATTCCAAACAGGGCATTCAGGAAAATGCTGAAGGGAAGGTCCGCTCAACCATTGACGCGTTGGCGCTTTGTTTTCACTGCGGAACGCCTTGTCGCGGAGCTTCGTCGCATTCCCTCCATGAAAAAGCTTTCTGCTGCCACGGTTGCCTGACTGTTTTCGAACTGCTCACGGCGAATGGACTAACTGATTTCTATAATCTCGCGGAAAACGCCGGTGTGCGCGTGAAGCCCGGCGTGGATCAATTTGCTTTCGTAGATGCAACGGCGGTCCGGGAGCGGTTGGTGAATTTTTCGGATGGAACAACGACGAAAGTAACCTTTCGCGTTCCGGCGATTCACTGCATCGCCTGCGTCTGGCTGCTGGAAAATTTGTTTCGTTTGAAGGAAGGAATCGGCCAATCGCAGGTTCATTTCCCGCGCAAAGAAGTCGCCATCACCTTTGAAAATACCAAAGTTAAATTGAGCGAAGTTGTCTCGCTCCTCGCCTCCCTTGGTTACGAGCCGGATCTCAAATTCTCCGATCTCGAATCGGTCAAAACTCCGATCTCGCGGCGGCTCTGGATGCAACTGGGCATCGCCGGTTTTGCGTTCGGCAACATCATGTTGCTCAGCATCTCGTCCTACCTCGGCCTCGACGATTGGGGCGATCTGAACCTCAAGAAACTTTTCGGTTTCATCAGTTTTGCGCTGGCGTTGCCGGTCTTTTTTTACAGCGCGTCGGATTATTGGAAATCCGCGTGGATCAGTTTGCGTCGCAAACTCCTGACCATTGAAGTTCCCATTGCCGTCGGCATCGTTGCGCTCTTTGGCCAAAGCGTTTTTGAAGTTTTCTCCGGTCGTGGCGAAGGATACTTCGATTCCCTCTGCGGCCTTATGTTCTTCCTGCTCTGCGGAAAA